>CALWKV010000075.1 GCA_944381355.1 uncultured Christensenellaceae bacterium
CGTCCAGCCTTTCCAAATACGGGCGCAGGGCGGAGCCTTTGAGAAATTCGAGGATATTTTCGTGCGAGTCCATTCTGTGGTAATAATCGGTCTGCCACATCAGCGCGTTGCCGAATACCGCGTTGGCGATATCGTAATATTCGCGACGCGTGCAGAGAGTGTACCTCTCATCGCCGATGTCAAGGAAGTTGTCGGGAAAGATATGTTCCGCGTCCGAGACCGCGCGGCTTGCGGGCATATCGTCGAACATGGGTATCTGTATCGCCAGCGCGCCGCCTTTGTTGAGTACGGAATAAGCGTTTTTGAAAAATTCTTCGTGATTCTTTATCCATTGTATGAACGCGTTGGAAAACACGAGGTCGAACTTGCCCAATCCGTCGAGAGGTTTGCTGCAATCGAAGCGGACGAAAGTCACTTCGGGGAGTGCCTTTCTCGCGGCGGAGAGCATTTCTTCAGACTTATCGGCGCCGATTATCTCCGCATTCTGCCAACGGCTGAAAAGAGGGGCGGTGCTCATGCCGCTGCCGCATCCTACGTCGAGTATGCGCCTCGGGGTCATGGTATCGACTCTTGCGAGCAGGTCGAGAGTCGGTTGCAATCTCTCTTTGCCGTATTTACCGTACAATTCTGCGTCCCACATAATTTCCTCCTTTTGCATTTCTGCGCGTGACAGCATATGCGCCAACAAAATACATATATTTTGATTATATCATCTATTTTTTTGCTTTTCAAGACCGATTTTTAGTCGGTCAGATCATTGCAGACCGATATACTCTGCAAGCGGTTTTTCTTTGTTGACAACCTCAAAAATATAATGTATAATTATATTGCCGCAAGAGAGTTTGTTTGGTATAGGTTATTACGGGAGGAAAAATGGTATATTGTTTTTATCGCAGTTTATTGCCTGAGAATTGCAGAGAAGCGTACGACAAATTGCGTCGAGGACTTCTCGATCTGGACACAGAGATCGACATGGGTCGGGTCGACAGCGGTATGCTGAATACGATAATGAATTACGTTATCAACGACGAGCCTATCGTTTATTACTGCGACTCTTTTTCTTTCACACAAAAAGGACTTACGAAAATAACGATTGCACAGCCGCATTATACGTTGCCTTTCGATCAGATACGGCAGTATACCAAGGCGATCAGGACGGGTCTCAAGGGGATCGTCGGCAACGTCCGCGCCGCGACGGAAGCCGAGACGGTTGCAAAACTGCACGACTTTATATGCAAAAAATTCACTTATGTGAATGCCGACTTCTATTCTCACGGCATCTATGGCGCGATCTGTCGCCGTAAGGCTGTTTGCGACGGGATCGCAGAGACCTTCAAACTCGCGTGCGACGAGCTGGGTATCGCAAGCATCATCGTCAAAGGCGAAGCGTTTTCTTCGGCGGACGGAAGCAAGCCCGGACCTCACGCCTGGAACAAGGTGTGTATAAACGGCGTATGGTATAATATGGACGCCACTTACGATCTTTCGCTGTCGAAGGGAGAGTTTGTGAGGCACGACTATTATCTGGTGTCGGACGACGAGATCGCCTTTTCTCACAAGCCCAATCAGGCTACGGTCGCGTGCAGGAAAAAATGCGCGTATTATTCGTCCCACTCTCTCGTGGCGAGATCGCCGGGCGAAATGGAAGATATAATCGCCGCGCGCGTAAAGCCGGGGATAGGGACGGATATAGAGATAGACGTTTCTGCGTTCTGCGGCGTTGACGATATAAAGGAAAAGACGCAGGAGCCGATAAGCCGAGGCTTGAGTCGCAAGCTGAAAGGCTGGAGCGTAGAGATGAGTTACAATTCTATGCGCGGTATCGTCGCGCTGCGCGTCAAATGACGCAAAAAAGCTCTCCGTTTTCGAGGAGAGCTTTTTGCCATAAACGTCACGGGAGAATGTTTCCCGCCGCGGTATATATTCTGTACCAGTCCTCGCGCGAGATGACGGTCTCTGCGCCTTTTTTGACGTCGAGGAGCCTGTCTGCGTTCGTAGAGCCGCAGACGGTCTGGATACCTGCGGGATGACGCGCTATCCAGGCGGCTACCGTTGCGGACGCGCTCAGTCCGTACTTTTTACCCACTTCGTCGAGTACGGTGTTGAGAGCGGCAAACGAGGGATTGCCGATATACGCGCCCTTTATGAAGCCGTACTGGAAAGGTGACCACGCCTGTAGCGTTATGCCTTTCAGTCTGCAATATTCGATAACGCCGCCGCTTCTGTCCGCAGCGCCGACTGTCTCCATATTCACTTCGAAGCCGCTACTGACGGCGCCCGCATGGACGGGCGAAAACTGGATCTGATCGAACTCGATTTTGTTTTTCAACCCGCTTTGCAGCAACTGCATCTGCATAGGGTTCATATTCGACACGCCGAAAGTCCCCACCTTGCCGCTCTCGTAAAGGGAAGTGAAGGCTTCGCCGACTTCTTCTGGCTGCATAAGCGCGTCGGGGCGGTGCAATAGAAGCACGTCGAGTCGGTCTGTATCCAGGCGAGAGAGGATACCTTCGACGCTCCTCACGATATGTTCTTTGGAGAAGTCGTACATCACGCCGGGAACGATTCCGCACTTGGATTGCAGGACGACTTTATCGCGCGATATTTTCGCATTTTTGATTGCTTTTGCAAAAGTCTTTTCGCTTTCGCCGCCGCCGTATATGTCTGCATGATCGAAGAAATTCAAGCCGTTTTCCACCGCTTGAGAGACGAGTCGCGTTGCATTCTCTATGCCGCCGGAAGCAAGTCTCATACAACCTACGATTACGCGAGGCAGAGGCAGTCTGCCTTGGATGCCGTTGTTATTCATAAGATCCTCCCTCTAAAGTCTTTGTCATAAAAGCGCGACTGACGTTTTCAAGTCAGCACCCGATATAATTATAACACCGATCGGGGAGTTTGTCTTGTGCAGACGTAAAAATGCAGGTTTTCTCGCGCAAATATACGCGCGCAGGCGCACGTGTTTTTATTAGCATTACTCGGGTAAGAGGCTAAACGTTGACAAAACGGCTTTCGTAATGATACAATACGTGGGTACGGATATTATCAACTGAAAGATTTACTGACGGGCGAGCAGGTTTCGGTTGAGGTTTATCCTGATTATTGATTTTGTTCTTTCGGCAAATGTCTTTAAATTGAATATATCAGCACGTGAAAATACGGCAACAGGAGTAGTACATGAGAAAAAAAGATCCTTAAAAAAGAACGGAATTGCTTGCACTTGTTTGACAATTCACTTTTACTCATTACAAAGTGGGAGTATTTACATTTCCGGCGTCAGATATTATAAAAATCTTTACTATTATATTTTTGCTATTGCAAAATCTTTACTTTTAGAATATAATAATATCGTAATAAGTAAAGATTTGTTTATAGGGTGGCACATGATTATCGATCAGGCTAAATTAAAAGATCTGCTGAAAAAGAAAGGATTGACGAAGTCTGCGCTTTGTGCTGAAATAGGCATTTCGTCCAGAACTA
>CALWKV010000076.1 GCA_944381355.1 uncultured Christensenellaceae bacterium
AGTCGAACGTGACGTTGAGGCGCTTGTATATCCTGTCGACCTCTTTCATCGTCACTTCTTTGAAGTAACCGAAAAGCGAGAGCGCTTCTTCGTTGCCGTCCTCTATCTTCTTGAACCAGGCGCGCGCCTCGTCGTCGAGCGACGGGTCTTCTTCCGCCTCCTTGTGATATCTGACGTAGATGTCGAACAGCGCTTTGACCCCGCGGCTGTCAACGTCCTCACGGCTTCCCCACTTCTTGTAAGCCACGATGAGCTTGCCGAACTGCGTGCCCCAGTCGCCGAGGTGGTTGATGCCGACGACCTTGTAGCCGAGCGAGCGGTATATCCTGCACAGCGCGCCTCCTATCGACGTATTGAGCAGATGCCCCATATGGAAGGGCTTGGCTATGTTGACCGAAGAAAAGTCTATACAGACGGTCTTGCCCGCGCCTTCTTCCGACCTGCCGTAACCGATGCCCTCGGTCAGCACCTGTTCTACGACGCGCGATGCGACCATCTTTTTGTTGAGGGTAAAATTGACGTAGCCGCCGACCGCCTCCGCCTTTTCGAGGAAATTGTAAGCGCCTATGCGTGACACTATTTCCTGCGCAAGCGCCATCGGGCTTTTTTTCATCTCTTTGGCGAACTTGAAGCACGGCAGACAGTAATCTCCCATAGCGGGATCTTTGGGCACGGTGATGAGCGGCTCGATCTCGGAGCTTTCCACGTCCTGAAGAATGACCGTATCCGCAAGCAATTTTTTGTAATCCATAATTAAACCTCTTTAGTGTTATACGTTGAATCTGAACAGCACCACGTCTCCGTCCTGCACGACGTAGTCCTTGCCTTCGCTTCTGACTTTGCCTTTTTCTTTGGCGGCGGTATAGGAGCCGCACTCGAGGAGCACCTTCCAGTCGACGACTTCTGCGCGGATAAATCCCTTTTCAAAGTCGCTGTGTATCTTGCCTGCCGCCTGAGGCGCTTTCGTACCCTTGACGATCGTCCAGGCGCGGGTCTCTTTCTCTCCCGCTGTCAGGTAGCTTATCAGCCCGAGAAGGCCGTAACAAGCGGACACGAGTTTGTCGAGACCGCTCTTGTCTATGCCGAGTTCCTGTTGGAACATTTCTTTTTCATCCTTCTCCATTCCCGCCAATTCTTCTTCTATCTTGGCGCAGAGCACTATGACCTCGCTTTTCTGCGAAGCGGCAAACTTTTTGACCGCCTTGACATAGTCGTTGTCCTCTTTGCCGAGGTCGTCCTCACCGATATTGGCGGCAAAGATAACGGGTTTGGAGGTCAGAAGAAACATGTCGTCTATTACCGCCTTTTCGTCGTCGGTAAAATCCATAAGTCTGACGGGCGTGCCCTTTTCGAGGTCCGCATAAACACGATCGAGGAAATCCGCTTCTTCGGCAAACTTCTTGTCGCCGCCTTTTGCCGAATTCCTCGCCTTGGCGGAACGCTTCTGTACCGCTTCCATATCTGCGAAAATAAGCTCCAGGTCGATAGTCTCGATATCTCTGAGAGGATCCACGCTGCCGTCGACGTGCGTGATGTTTTCGTCGTCGAAACATCTGACCACGTGCACTATGGCGTCCACTTCTCTGATATGAGAAAGGAACTTATTGCCCAGTCCCTCGCCGTGAGAAGCGCCCTTGACCAGACCCGCAATATCGACAAATTCCAGCACGGTCGGCGTTATCTTTTTGGAATCGTAAAGCGCGGCGAGTTTGTCAAGTCTCTCGTCGGGCACGGCGACCACGCCCACGTTGGGTTCTATCGTGCAGAACGGATAATTCGCGCTCTCCGCTCCCGCCTGCGTTATCGCGTTGAAAAGCGTACTTTTGCCCACGTTGGGCAATCCCACAACTCCCAGTTTCATTCAGTTCTCCTTTTTGCCGTCAGAGCCGTCCGCTCCCGCGTTCTTATCCTGCTCTGCGGTAAGATCTTTACTTTGGTTTTTCCCCACAAGTTTAAGGGTGTTTTCCTCGCCTCTTATAAGGCGCTTGATATTGGAATAATGTCTGACGACCACTATTGCCCAGATCGTGAGCGAACAGACAATGACCGCCACGTTGTCACGGCTGACTATACAGCTGTAAACCGTGATCGCGCTGATGCAGGTGATCGAGCCGATAAAGCCGTATTTTATAAAAAGCAACATGAATATAAGCACCGCAAGTACGACCGCGCCGACTACGGGATATGCAACGATGAACACGCCTATCGACGTCGCAACGCCCTTGCCGCCCTTGAACTTGCTGTAAACGGGCAACACGTGTCCTATTATCGTAACAACGCCCAGAATGAACAGCCAGTCGACGCTGCCCACCCAGTACATGCCTATCACGGCGAATATCACGCCTTTACTGCAATCGCAGATAAAGGTCAGCACGCCCCACAGCTTGCCGACAGAACGCAGTACGTTCATCGTGCCGGGGTTTCCGCTGCCCTTCTTGGTTATATCCGTGCCTTTCAGTCTTGAAAAAATTATTGCGAAATTTATCGAGCCTATAAGATACGCCGCTATGCAAAGCAACGCCTTACCCCACCATTCCATTTTCCTGTCGATACCTTTGAAACGTTTTTGGATATTATAACATAGCGCGCGCAAAAATTCAAACGAAAGAGCGCCCGTTTAGGCGCAGGCGCAAAAAAATACGTTTTACGCCATAAAAGTTCATTTTTCTTCGTCAAACCCGTATTTTGTGCAATTATTCGGCTTGCTTACGGTTTTTTTACAAAAAACGGAATTTATTATTACAGAGCATTCGGAAAATCTTCTTGACCTCGCGCCGAAAATCTTTATATAATAAATTTGACGGCGCAAACCGTATAAGGAGGTTATTATGAAAAAAAAGGTTCTCCTCGCTATAATCAGCGTACTACTCATCGTTTCGGTACTCGCGGTTACGGCTTGTAACGCGGAAACCGAACAGTTCAACGAGAATATCGACGTAAATCACGACGATCTCGGCGTAGCTCCCAACGAAGCCGCACAGGCAGGCATCGACAAACCCGACACAAGCAAACTGACCGTAACAAGCGCGGAACTCAGCGAAGACGCGGCGGTCAAAGAAGCGGCGACATATCTGTTCAATCTCGCCAACGACAATCTGTCTAAGGTTGCATATTATGCCGACTTCGCTTACGGCAGCGGCATTGCAACCGTCACCAACCTGAAGATGAGCGGATCCATGCAGGTGCGTGAAGTCCGTATAAAGGACGGCGCGGCAATGTATATGGTCACTCTCGGCAGAGTCATCAACGGTTACAATACCGATACTCCCGACGAAAACAACGCGAACATACTCGGCGCGTGCCGCGCTCTTCTCGACTACGGCAACCGCAAGTTCACGCCCGACGGCCAGACTTTCTACGTACAGGAAGGCGGCACTTCCTGTCTCCTCGAAGGTTCGGTCGACAACTTCTTTACCGATAATGCGTATATCAACTGGGATAAGTGCAAAAAGGTCAAAGCGATGAGCGTATCCGATTTTATGAAAGAGGATTATTACAAGGATTCTTACGTCGAAACCACCAACGGAGTGATAATCCCCGAGAACATCACCAACGCGTCCATCGTGCACAACGACGCGGGTTATTACGAGATCGAGATCACCGTCGACGTGACCACCGACGCTCTCAAGCTCTCTACCGAGTCTACCAGAAATTCGGCAAACAGCAACGATATAGTATATCGCTATCAGACGATCAAATGCCAGATATGGGACTGCGGTCTTTTCAGACTCTACGAGACCTATGACAGCTGGGCAGGATCTATCATCACGATACTCAACGGTTACAGCGAAAACCAGTGGCACAAATATTTCACATACAACAAGGAAAACGCTCCCCTCTATCAGATTCCCTCCGATATGAGCTGGGCAAAATAACGATATGCCTTTGACAACGCCGCCTTAACGGGCGGCGTTTTTCATGCCCTGCCGTCCGCAAAAATTTACGACGATATTCGGAAAAAGGGCGCCTCGCTTCAGAGCGCGGGCGCGTGACGCACAACCGCCGACAGCTCAGCGCAGCGTGCAAGCCGCCACTAAAAAAACGGGCTTGCGCCCGTCTCAATCTTCTCTTTTTAGAACTCCCCGTCCGTCGAAATCGGGGATATACCCTTCTTCCGCGCTGTCAGACAACTGCACGAACACGTTTTCAAAGCCGAGTTTTTCGGCATGCGCGACCACGGCTTTGTACTCTATCGGTTTGAGTCTCCTGTTTATTTCGGGATACTTTGCCGCTTCTCCGCAAGGGATATACTGACTCATCAGAGACAGATAGTCTTTCTTTTTATCGACGATATTGCCGAGGATATCCAGCACCTTTTTCGAGTTGGCGACAGCGCCCGGCAGTACGAGATGTCTGACGAGAAGCCCTTTTTTCATCAGTCCGTCCTCTCCGATCACCGTTTCCCCCACCTGTCTTTTCATCTCCCCGATCGCCTTTGCAGCCGTCTCGGGATAATCGGGCGCGGCTGAATAGCGCGCGGCAAGCACGGTATCGGCATACTTGAAATCGGGCATATAGACGTCGACAAGCCCTTCGAGAAGGGCAAGCGTCTCGGGTAATTCGTATCCTCCGCAGTTGAACACCACGGGCACGCGCGGCTTGCAGAGCGAAAGCGCCTCGGCTATCTGAGGCACGTAATGACTGCCCGTCACGAGGTCTATATTGTCTGCGCCCTGTTCTTCAATTTCTTTGAAAATTTCTGCAAGCCTTGGCACGGAGATCTCTGTTCCCTGACCTCGGGACAGAAAAAAGTTCTGACAATAAACGCACTTTAACGAACACCCGCTGAAAAAAACCGCTCCGCTGCCACCCTTGCCCGCGAGCACAGGTTCTTCCCAGAAATGAAGCGCCGCCCTCCCCAGCTTAACTGTCGAAGGAACGGCACAGTATCCTATCGCGACGCTTCTGTCTACGCCGCACTTTCTCGGGCAAAGTTCACACTTGTTCACTAAGGTCAGACCTCGAAATATCGCGCCACGCCGTGTTTTATAAGCTCCGACAGTTCTCTGGCAAGCTCTTCCAGGCTCTCGCTTCTGTCAGACAGATACCAGTCACGGTAACAATCTACTACGCCCGATACTATAAATGAAAGTATGAACGCAACCTTTGGCGCAGTGGCACTGTTGAACCGGTAAGAGTTGAACAACTCCTTCTTGAGCATGTCTTTTATCTTTCCGAGAAAATTCCCCGAAATGGTACTTGAAAACAAGAGTTTGTTGAAAGTTTCGTTCTCACTGCCCGTCACTCCTTCGCTTATCGCAATGAGGAGCGGATAAGGATCCGTCTTTATCTTATCCATGTCGAATTTGCCGAAAATTTTCTTGATGTCTTCGAGAAGCTCATCCTCGACGTCCTCCAGCACGTTGTAGACGTCCGTATAGTGCAGATAAAAGGTCTTGCGGTTGACGTCCGCCTTTTCTGCAAGATCTTTTATTACGATATGACTCATCTCCTGAGTCAGCACCATTTCTTTGAACGCTTCTTTTATCGCCTGTCTCGACTTGCGGCTTCTCTTGTCGTTTTTAAATCTGTTGACGTGTTCCATGATTTCTCTCCGATAATGTTCTATCTATATTTTAATATACAAACGGGGAATAATCAACAAGTTTTTTTCATGCATGGGAAAAATTTTTTAAATATTGAATTTATACACATCTGTGTGCTAAAATAAAGACAGAATATATAAGGAGGAAAATATGGCACGTCAATATAATCCGTATGACAATTTTTTGTCAGTTCTCGACAAGGCGGCAAAGGCAGTCGGCATGAAAGAGGAAGATTACGTACTGATCAAATACCCCGAAAGAGAACTCAAAGTTTCCGTACCCGTAAAAATGGATGACGGAAGCGTGCGGATCTTTGAAGGATACCGCGTTCAGCACAGCACGTCGAGAGGTCCGTGCAAAGGAGGTATAAGATACCATCAGAGCGTGAACGAAGACGAAGTGAAAGCGCTTGCCGCATGGATGAGTTTCAAATGCGCTGTCGTAAATATCCCTTACGGCGGAGCGAAAGGCGGCATCAAAGTTGACCCTTCTTCCCTGTCCAAAGGAGAACTGGAAAGACTCACCCGCCGCTATACGGCAATGATACTTCCCATAATAGGTCCTGAAAAAGACATCCCTGCTCCCGACGTGGGAACAAACGCCCAGGTAATGGACTGGATCATGGACACATACTCTATGATGAACGGCTACACTATCCCAGGAGTAGTCACGGGCAAGGATTTTGAAGTCGGCGGCTCTCTCGGGAGGCCTGAAGCCACGGGACGCGGAGTCATGATAATCACCATGGAGGTGCTTGACAAATACAAACTCGCGCCACCCGACGTAAGCGTAGCGGTGCAAGGAATGGGAAACGTAGGAAGCGTAGCCGCAAGACTTCTTTATGAAAAAGGCTGCAGGATCGTAGCCGTCTCCGACGTATCGGGCGGAATAAGAAAAGAAAGCGGTCTGAATATCCCTGAAATTATCGATTTCGTGAAGCAACATAAACTTCTCAAGGATTATAACGCAGAGGGTGTAGAACATATCGACAATCGCGCTCTGCTCACGACGAAATGCGACATACTTATTCCAGCCGCACTCGAAAACCAGATCACGGCAGACGTAGCCGAAGACCTCAACTGCCGTCTCATAATAGAAGCGGCCAACGGACCCACAACGGTAGAAGCGGACGCCGTACTCGAAAAACGCGGCATCGTGGTACTTCCCGACATACTTACCAACGCGGGCGGCGTTATAGTATCTTATTGCGAATGGGTGCAGAACCTGCAATCTCTGACCTGGGACGAGAACGACGTCAACGCGACGCTGTTCAAGGTCATGACGAGAGCGCTGACCGATGTGTATCACAAAGCGCGCGATTACAAGATAAGTTATCGCCTCGCGGCTTACGCCGTCGCTATCGAGAGACTTTGCACGGCAAAGAAAAAACGCGGAATTTTCCCCTGATACGCCGCGACTCAACCTGATAAAAACAAAGAAAACCCGATACGTATCGGGTTTTCTCATATGATCCTTTCAAAATATTACTTGTTCAGACCGGCAAGGTCGTCTGCGGTTATTTCCGCTTCTCCGTAAGTGAAATAGGCAAGGCATGTCTGCTTGCAATCCACGGGAATTGCAAAAGACGCATGCTTGCCGCTGTAAACTTCGTTGCGGCGCCAGATGACGATTTTCATTATGCCGTCTATCTCGCGTATAGCAAAATCTATAGTCGTGTTTTCGCAAGTAAAACCTTCCTCTTTTGCACCCGTGTTGGCGAGAAATTCGTCAAGTGCTGCTCTATGAGTGGTTTTCATCGCCTCGGTACTGCAATCTATCGTAATGGTGCAGTAATAAACCCCGTCAGCCGTATACACTTTGTCGTCGTTACTTTCCGCAAGGTAATCCCTGCTCGTAAGGTCGTATGTGGTCATATGCTCGGTAAGTACGCGGTTTTCTTCTGCAACATCGCCTGTGAAAGGAGCAAACTCGCCCCAGCTTGCTGTGGACAACTCT
>CALWKV010000077.1 GCA_944381355.1 uncultured Christensenellaceae bacterium
AAGTCCGGGCATCGCAAGGCAGGGTGCCGGCCAGTTACCGGTGAAGGCGACTTCAAGGAAAGTGCAACAGAAATAAACCGCCCGCAAGGGTAAGGATGGAAAGGCGAGGTAAGAGCTCACCGCTCCCTCGGCGACGAGGGAGGCTCTGTAAACCCCACCCGATGCAAGAGAAGACGACATATGCGGTTGCCTGCCGCGTCGGAAAATCGCTTGAGGCGTGTGGCAACATACGTCCTAGACAGATGTTTATCCAAGACAGAACCCGGCTTACAGATTGTCTCGCCCCCTCTGCAATAATTTTTCGCGGCATTTAAGCGCCGCCTTTTTTATGCCGCAATTTTAATTTTGCGCAAACGGTCAATAATCGCGTCAAGAGGTGCGATATGTTAATTTATATGATTGCCGTGTTTTCGGTACTTGCCGTAATATGTCTGACGGCTCTTGCGGCGCAGAACGCGCGCAAGTTCAATACTTCGCAATACGTTGCGGGAGGCGACGGCTCTGCCAATATCAAGCAGCTTGCCTTGGCGCTCAAAGACGTAGAGAAGGTAGGCGCGGTGCCTGACGTGGGCAAGTCGCTGCGCGCGCTTAACGCCGCGTATAAATCGGTCGCTGCGAAAGCGGCGGCAGGAGAGCCGCTTTACGAGTGCGAAAAGTGGATATACGAAAACTTCAGATCTGTTACAGTCGGGATCAGACGTTCTGATTTCCGCGCGTTCGCGGCATTGCCGCATAAAGGAGAGGCGAGGGTTATCCATCTCGCCGACGCGATAGTCGCTCAATATTATTGCAGACTGAGTGCTGAAGTGGTCTCCGAAAGCGTGCGGAATTTTTGCAGATATACCCCTCTGACTTTTGACGAATTGTGCGCTCTGAAAGCAGCCTTCGAAGCTGCATTACTCAAAAAACTCGCTTTTGTTGCGAGAAAAATACGCTTGCTCGAGCGTTCAAAAAAGCGCGCTGAGGAGGACAGAGAACCTGATTTCAGATACTCGAAAAAAGAAGGGTATCTGTATTATTACAAGGCGACAGGGAAGAAAATACCCGAAAGATTTCTCAGTGCGAACACGTCGGTCAATATCGAAAACGCAGAGTTCGCCTTTGCGGGCGCCATGACCGATTACGCTAAGACTGCTGAGGCGGCTATAACGTCATTTAAAGCGTTGGACGGCATTTTTACCGTTTCGTTTGTCAATTCTCTTTCTATGGTCAACGCTCTGTTTGACAGAGATGAGAATTACGCCGGTAGCGACGCTGAGTCAAAGCGTCAGTATCTCGCTGCAGTCGCATCGCTCGCAAGATATTTTAATGCGGGCGAATATGCCGTCGCAAAAGGCGCGACCGATCTTGCGGCGCGCTTTGACGTGCATTTCGGCGAGATAATATTCGATCACCGTTATGATCTTCGCGCGCATCTCAAAGGAAAATACGTAAAGTCTCTGAAACGCGCGTCGTTTGCCCTCGACAAGGCTGTATATTATGCGTCCGTATTTGCGATTCAAACGGTATTTTCTGTTGTGTCGGGTATATTTCTGCCCGCAGTATGGCTAAGGATCTGCGTCGCTATTCTGACTTTCGTCGCAAGTTATCCGGCCGCGACTTATATTTCTGAAAGGGTCATATCCTTTTTTCTGCCGAGACGACCTGTTCCGAGAATGAATTACGACAGCATACCCGACGAAGGACGAGTAGCGGTGGTCGTCTCGCACTACCTCGGCGGAGCCGATGACGCGGTAAAAGCTGCCGAAGATCTGCTTGCGCTTCAGGCTGTAAACAGAGACGATAACGCCTGTTATTATTTGCTGTGCGATCTTCCTGAAAGCGACAGAGAGACCGACCCTGCCGACAGTGCGGTCATAAATGCCCTCGACGCATATTCGGACAGAGATAATTTCGTTATTCTCGTAAGAAAGAGAGTCAGGACGGGCAAGAGATACGGCGCGTACGAGAGAAAACGCGGCGCTATTGCAGATTTCAACGGATATATTCTTTCGGGAGACGCGGGTAAATTCAGATATGTTTCTGCAGAAAACGGCTTCAGACCGCGTTTTGCGATAACACTCGACGCAGACAGCAGACTAGGCGCGGGAGAGGTCAGGACTGCGGTAAACACCGCGTTGCATCCGCTAAACGCAAAATACGGGATATTGGCGTTTACTTCGATATATTCGCTTTCTTCGATCAGAACGCCTTATTCTGACAGGTTTGAGGAAAATTCGGGAGCGGAAACCTATTGTAATTACAGCGATTTTTACTTCAATCTTTGCGGAAAGTCGGTATTTTGCGGTAAAGGTATATACAAGATAGCGGAATTCCATGAAAAGACTTCCTGCGCCGTGCCCGACGGACGCGTACTCAGTCACGACGTACTCGAAGGAGCGATTACGGATACCGGATTACTCAATCTTGCGACGGCAGAGGACGCTCCGGTCAGTTTTGTCAGCGAATCCGCAAGGCGCAGGAGATGGTTGAGGGGAGATCTGCTTTTGTTGCCGTTCGCAGGCAAAAAGTATTGTCGGGATGGTATTTACAGCTATATCATACTCAAAAACGCGTTCAGCGCGCTGTCGCCGTTGGCTACGGCAGCGTTGTGGTTCCTCGCGTTGTATTACGGATATTTTTTCTGTTTTGTCGCAGTGTTTTTTGCGTCGTTTGCTGCTGCGGCTGCATCACTTGTCACGACATTCGCGGCGGGAGGAAGCGCTGAACCTCGAATGTTGTTCGGCCGCGCGATAAAGATTTTGCTCGCCGCGGCGGAACAGGCATTGATTGCTCCGTATTATGCGGTTGAGAATCTTTTCGTAATAATAAGAACGTTTACCGATTATGTATTCGCATCACGCAATCTTCTGAAGTGGAAGCCTTTCGCACGCTTTCAGTCGGGTGGATCGTACCGTGCTCACGCGGCAGTCGTACTTCCTTCATGCATTGTCGTTGCCGTCATTGCCGCGACTTTGTACGGCAGCGTCGCGGTCGCTGTGTACGGCACACTTTCGATCGTTACCGTAAATGCGCTTTACTTCCTCGGCAAACGGAGAGACGACAGACGGACGAACGGAGAGTTCAGAGAAGAACTGACAGAATACGCGAGGCGCACTTTCGAATATTTCAGACAAGTGTCCGAGGACGCGCTTCCTTGCGACAATATTCAGATATATCCGCAAAACGGCAAGAGCGCGACGACTTCTCCGACGAATATAGGTTTTACACTGTTGTCGCACGTTTGCGCCGAACAACTCGGATTTGAAAGCACGGAAGAAGCCGTAGGGAAAATAGAAAAACTGCTGTCTGTCTGCGAGAAACTTGAAAAATGGGAAGGTCATCTCTACAACTGGTACGACGTTGCGACGACAAAACCCGTCAATCCGTTTTTCATTTCGACCGTAGACAGCGGAAATTTCGTCGCTGCGCTCATCGTCTGCAAATCCTTTCTTGAAGATAAGGGCTGCGACGCGCTCGCAAAAAGGTGCGCCGCGCTTGCCGACGGAGCCGATTTTACCGCTCTTACAGACAAATGCGACAAGAAAATGTATATCGGATACAATGTAGGAGCACGAAAATACGAAGGGCATTACGACATGTTGGCAAGCGAGGCAAGACTCACGTCGTATCTTGCGTGCGCAAAAAGTTGCGATACAACGTTGTGGAGCGAGTTGTCGAGAGAGCAGGTCTATTCTCACGGCAACGTGCTTTCGTCATGGTCGGGATCTGCGTTCGAATATCTGATGCCTCAGATCTTTTTGCCCGACGTGCGCAAGTCTCTTATTACAACAAGCGTGAAAAGAGCGTGCAAAACTTTCGCTTCAAGAAAATGCAACGGTTACTGGGGTATCAGCGAAAGCGGTTATTACGCTTTCGACGCCAATGCAAATTATCAGTACAAGGCTCACGGAATAAGACAACTCGCGTTGTCGGGAGAGGACGACAAGTGCGTGATTGCGCCGTACGCATCCGCTCTGGCTCTCAGATACCTGCCGGGAAAAGCTCTTGCAAATCTGAAAAAACTCGCATCGGGAGGGTGTTACGGCGAATACGGTTTCTATGAAGCTCTTGACTTTACGTCGGGAAAAAATACGGTAAGTTCTCATATGACGCATCATCAGGGCATGATACTCTGTGCAATAACGAACGTGCTGGCCGACGACTGCATAGTCAAATATTTTACTGCCGACAGAACGGTTGCGGGTGCAACTCTTATGCTCGAGGAAAGAGAGATATCGGCGCGTGCGGGCAAAGCCGGAAAAAGCGATTTCGTCTATTCTGAAAATAAAGGGTTTGCTTCGGATATCGAGTTGTCGGAATTTCCCGAGACGTGTCTTTTGTACGGCAGAGAGTACGGCGTCGTCATCGACGATTACGGTTCCGGATATTCGAGGTGGCGCGATAAGGATATAAACGTATTTTCTCGCGACTTTTACAAAAACAGTGGTCAATACGGGTATTTCATATGCGACGGAGAGAGATTTTCGCCGACATTCGCACCGCTTAAGAAAGACGGAGGATGTTACAGGACGACGTTTGCTTCTGACTACGCGAGATTCGTAAACACGAAAGATTTTTGCGAAATGAAAGTATACGTACCCGTTATAATCAGCGGCGAAGTCAGAGAATATACCGTCGAAAACAGATCGGACAAAATCAAGAATTACGAGTTCGTATTCGCAGAGAGGATAGCGATGGCAGGACGAGAAGAATATGCGTCTCACCCCGCTTTCTGCGATCTGTTTGTCGGGGCGCGCTTCGATAAGGAGAAAAAGACGGTTTATCTTAAACGCAGACCGAGAGAGACGGGCGACGGTTTTTCGCTCGCCGCTACTATGATTACGGACGCAGAAGTCGTCGCGGAATGCAACAGAAACTATCTTTACGGCAGAAATACAGGCGACGCAAACCCTTTATTGGCGTTCGGCAGAGAAGAACCGTCGATCGGAGACGTGATCTCACCGTGTCTCGGACTGAAATGCGCTTTTTCGCTGTCGCCGGGGCAGAAAAAGAAAATAGCCGTCGTCATACAATGCGCAGAGCGTGAAAGCGTGCTGGAGGAAAAAGTGGAACAGGTGCTCGCAACCGACTTCCTGTTTTACGCAAGCCGCCGTCCGAGAGAGGGCGAACGCGGTCTGTCTGACAAATATCTCAAAGACGAGAGTACAGCGAGATATGCAGGTCGGCTTGCGGCAAAAGTACTTTACGAGCCGTATTCCGTCGCTTCACTCGCGGCAAGGGCACAATTGCCGCCCAATCTGGTTTTCAGCGAGAAAGCCTTGATCCTGAAATACAACGGCAACGCCGCATTCACTAAAAAAGCGGTTGCCGCGGCGATAGCGTGCAGGTTGGCGGGAGTAGATCTGAGACTAGTGATAATATACGACGAGCGCGACGTCATGACCGGCGAAACAAAAACCGAAATATGCGAAAGGGCGGGGATAAGCGATCTTGCGAGTCTGCATTTCGTTATGTTCGTCGACGAGAGCAGCGTAAAGCCTTCTGATGTCAAAAACCTGATTTCCGGCGCGTTCTGCGTGCTGAATCAAAAAGTCGCGGATAAAACGGCATGCTGTTCAATAGCAGTAAGAAAAAAAAGAGGAAGTTGTCGCTTTCTTCCATGCGAAATACCAATGCTTACCGAGTGCGGCAACGGCGGTTTCGATTCAAACGGCGACTACGTGGTGACGAGTCGTCCTTCTGCGCCATATTCAAACGTAGTATGCGCAAGACTCGGGGGCTTCGTTGCGACCGAAAACGGCGGAGGTTTCAACTATTTTCTCAACAGCAGATCGTATAAACTCAGCGGCTGGAGCAACGATCCCGTAGCCGATACGCCTGCGGAGCGCTTTCTGGTGTCAGACGATAACGGCGTTATCCGCGTGAATAAATTGAATAAAGGCGGTTATGTGCGGCATAAAAAGGGCGCGACGGAATATTGCTGCAAAACCGAAAGAGCGTATTTCAGACTGAAAAAATCGCTCGCCTGCGACGGCAGAATTATATATTACCGACTTGACGTGCGAAATCTGTCCGATGACAGATTGACGCTTAACGTCGGTTGTTATTTCGAGCCGTGCGTTGATTTTGCAGAAAACAGGAGCGACGTTTGCGTCAGCGAATTCGGCAAAGACGCTGTCAGAGTGTTCAACGTAAAGACGGGCAGAGAGTTTTTCCTGCTTGCTAAGAACAGATACGAGGCGGTGACAGATTACGCACAGGTTACTTCGAGAGGGATCAACGGATTCAATCCCAAACGTACGAAGAGCGCGTTCAACAATCCTTACTGCGGCGCGACAGTTGTGCTGACACTTTCAAAAAAGAGCGCCGCCGAAGCGGAATTCGCGCTTTGCGACAGCGAAGAAACGCTGGCAATGGCGAGAAGTGCCGATCTGTCTGCCGAAAGCATAAGATGCGCGCAGACGCTCGCCTCAACGCCGCTGTCGCTCGAAAGCGGAGACCGCAGTCTCGATCTTCTGTTCGGAAATCTGCCGTATCAGGTGCTGTCAAGCAGAATGAACGGAAGATGCGGATATTATCAGGCGGGCGGCGCGATCGGCTTCAGAGATCAGCTTCAGGATTGTCTCGCTCTCCTGTGGACGTGTCCGGAACGCGTGAGAGAACATATTCTCCTGTGTGCAGAAAGGCAATATGCCGACGGAGACGTGATGCACTGGTGGCATGCGCCTGCGTTCGGAGTCAGGACGAGAATAACGGATGACAGGCTGTTTCTGCCATACGTCGTCTGCGAATACGTCGAGCATACCGGAGACGAGAGCATACTCGCCGAGCAATGCGGTTATCTTGAGGGAGAACCTCTCGAAAACATGAAAGAAGCGCGTCTCGAACACGGCAAATATTCTGACGTCAGAGAAAGCCTGTTGCTCCATATGCAGAGGGCGATCGACAGCGCAACGGTGACGGGCGAACACGGATTGCTTCTAATCGGTAGCGGAGACTGGAACGACGCTCTCAACGGCATCGGCATCAGGGGCAGAGGCGAAAGCGTATGGCTGACGCAGTTTGCGGTCTGCGTGATAGAAAAATTCTGCAAGTATATCGACTCTGCAAGCGCGAAAAAGTACAGGGCGGTCGCGGCGAGACTGAGGCGCGCGCTCGAAAAGGCGTATATAGACGGCAGATGGGCAAGAGCGTTCACGGACGACGGCGAGTGGCTGGGCGTAAAAAATTCGCCTGCCTGCAAAACCGATCTCATCTGTCAATGCTGGGCTGTAATAGCCGGCATAGGAAGCAACGAGGACAGAAAAAGCGCAATGCATGCGGCAAAGTCGCTTGTAGACGAAAAAGCGGGAGCGATAAAGCTGTTTTCACCTCCGTTCAGCGGCAAAAAACGCTACGGGTACATCTCGTCTTATCCCGAGGGCGTAAGAGAAAACGGCGGTCAGTACACGCATGCCGCGGTATGGTATCTGCTCGCGTGTTGCAGAGCGGGCGACAGAGAGGAAGCCAACAGGGCGCTTAAATTGCTCAATCCCGCTGAAAGGTGTGTTGACGTTGAAAAAAACGCGCGTTACAAGGGCGAGCCTTACGTTCTTGCGGGCGACGTTTATACCAACAAGGACAACGTCGGGCGCGCGGGCTGGACGTGGTATACGGGCAGCGCGGCATGGCTGTATAAGGTCATCGTCGAAGAAATGCTCGGCGTAAAAAAGCGGGGAGAGGCGCTCGAATTTTCCGCACCTATGCTTGACGGTGCAGAAAACGCCGTTCTGCGTTATGAATACAAAGGCACGTCATACCTGATTAAATTCGAGAATGCGGGGAAAAAGGGTATCAGAACGGGCGGTGTAAATTATACCAACTGTTCGACTCTTGCGCTCAAGGAAAACAGAGGAGAGGTGGAAGTGACGGTGCTGTACTGACAAAATAACAGTGAAATATTCGACTCGTACGCGGTCTGTAAAAATATTGTCCGTGCCTGACGCTCCGCTCTTGACAACGCAGAGCTAGATATTTATAATAAACGTGTATGGACAGTCTATTCGATTACAACGTAAACGCTTCAAGACCGCTTGCGGAAAAAATGCGCCCGACCTCGCTCGACGATTTCGTCGGTCAGCAGCATATAGTCGGCAAGGGCAGCCTTTTGCGCAGGGCGATTCTTGCGGACAAGCTGGGAAGCTGTATATTTTACGGACCTCCCGGTTGCGGCAAGACGACGCTCGCACATATCATCGCTTCGACGACTCACAGCGATTTCGTGCAGATGAACGCGGTCTCCAGCGGTGTAGCTGAAGCAAAAAAAGTCATCGAGGACGCAAAGGCGAGGCTCGAGCTTTACGGCACGCGCACTTATCTTATGCTCGACGAGTGCCACAGGTGGAACAAGGCTCAGTCGGACTGCATGCTTGCGGCGATAGAGCAGGGGTACATCGTGTTTATCGGCTCGACGACAGAAAATCCCTATGTGAACATGACGAGGGCAATCGTCTCGCGTTGCCGCGTTTTCGAGTTCAAGAGGCTTAGTGAGGACGACGTGAAAAACGCGCTCAAAAGGGCGATATCGGACAAAACCAACGGTCTCGGCAACTACGATCTCACCGTGGACGAAAAGGCTCTCGATCATCTCGTATGGGCGTCTGACGGAGACTTGCGCACCGCGCTCAACGCTTTAGAGCTTGCCGTGATGACTACCGATCCCGACAAGGAAGGCAAGATAAAGATAGATCTCGAGACGGCGCAGCAGTCAATTCAGAAAAAAGCTCTCAGTATAGACGAAAGCACTTATTACGATATGCTTTCCGCGTTCTGCAAATCGCTGAGAGGCAGTGACAGCGACGCGGCTCTGTACTGGGCGGAAAGGCTTATTCAGGCAGGTTGCGACCCTCTGCTCATCGCGCGAAGAACGCTCGTTCACAGCAGCGAGGACGTGGGTATGGCTGATCCGATGGCTCTCGTCGTAGCAAATTCCGCAGTCGAGGCATACAAAAATCTGGGCATGCCTGAAGGCAAAATTCCGCTTTACAACGCAATAATATACGTCTGCGAGGCAAGCAAATCCAACAGCGTCGTCGAGGCAATGTACGGCGCGGAAAGGCTTGTCGCAGAGAGTAAGGACGACAATGTGCCGCCCTATCTGAGAGATACCCATTACCATACGGACAAGGTGACGGGATACAAATACGTTCACGATTACGGCGGCTGGGTGGAGCAGACTTATCTGCCGGAATCAATTAAAGATGCACAGCTCTACAAGCCGTCGAAGAACGGCAAAGAAAAGGACCTCGTTCGCGCCAAAGTGATAAAGGCGAACAAAGGATAAATTATGCTTGAAATAACCAATCTCGTAAAAAAGTACAAAAACAGCGAAAAGCTGGCGGTAAACGACGTTTCGCTGACCGTGGGCGAAGGCGAAGTTTTCGGCTTTCTCGGACCAAACGGCGCAGGTAAATCCACGACGATCAAGTGCGCATGCGGCATTCTTCCTTTCGACTCGGGCAGCATAAGGATATGCGGCAGGAGCATAAAGGACGAGCCGATTGCCGCCAAGAAGAATATCGGCTACGTATCTGACAATCATGCGCTTTACGACAGGCTGACGGCGAGAGAATATCTCAATTTCGTCTGCGACATATACGGTGTAGGACTAAACGACAGAAAGACGCGCGCAGACAAATATCTGTCTCTTTTCGGGCTTGCCGACGCGTACGATACGCCGATAAAGTCGTATTCGCACGGTATGAAACAGAAGATATGCGTTATCGGCGCGCTTATCCACAATCCCAAGCTGTGGATACTCGACGAGCCTATGACGGGTCTGGACCCGAAATCCGCTTTCGAGCTTAAAGAGCTGATGAAAGAGCATTGCAAAGAGGGCAACAGCGTGTTTTTCAGTTCGCACGTGCTCGAAGTCGTTGAAAAAGTCTGCGACAAGGTCGCTATAGTAGACGGCGGGAAGCTCATCGCTTCTTTCGATATAGCCGATCTCAGGACTATGAAGGACAACAAGTCTCTCGAGGACGTGTTCCTCTCTCTTACCGAGGACAAACCGCAGAGCGGAGATATAAAATTCGACTGATATGAGACAGTTCTTTACGCTTTTCAAACTCAATTTCAGATACTATACCTTGCCCGATTTTTCGGATAAGAAGTCAAGGAACAAGTATATCGGGATCATCGTTCTGCTCGGCGTATGTTTTCTGTTGCCGATAGCGGGTCTGTTCATGACTTTGTACGCGACTGCGACGCTCGCTTTTCAGCAGGGCGGAACGGTAGAAATGCTCTCGGGTGTATTCTGCATATCGCAGATATCGGTACTGTTCCTGAGTGCGTTTTCCTATATATCCTCGATGTTTTTTGCCAAGGACAACGAAATCATGCTCAATCTGCCCGTGCCGCAGACCACCGTGTTTTTCAGCAAACTGCTCGTGAGTTACGTCAACGAACTGCTTATATCCACGATAATAGTGTTGCCTGCTTCGGTGATAACCGCTGTCGCGGCGGCGCAGGCGGGAGTCGCGCTCGGCGTCGGGTTCTATCTGCTGATACCCGTTGCGGTATTGCTTCTGCCTTTGCTTCCAATGCTGATACTTTCGATCGTCTCTTTTCCGATAGCGGTAGTGATACAGAAGCTAAGTAAACGTCCCGTGCTCGGCGCGATCGTGCAGGCGGTGTTTCTCATCGCTTTTATAGCCGCGATATATTATGTATCTTATTCTACGTCCTATTCGGCAGGAGAAGGCACAGGCAACGCGGTCGATATAGAAAAAATGTTCGCGCCCATGGCGAAAGTCAACGTGTTCACGACCATGCTTTCCAAGGCTATGTTCGGTATAAGCGCCGTAGGCAACTTTTTCGCGTTTGCAGGTTCGACCGTCGGATTCGCGCTCGTCGCAGCAGGACTTTCGGTGCTTTTCTATAAAAAAGCGCTTCAGAGTTCCGTTGAAGGCGGAGCAGGGAAAAAACGCGTGGTAAAAGAGATCAGAGAGGCAGGGGTCAGGTCTGCGGACAAAGCGTTCGTGATGACGGATATCAGGTATCTGCTCAGAGACAGCGCGGTGACGGTCAATACCATTCTTTCGCTCGTAATGCCCGCGCTTCTCGTATTCCTTTGCACCTTCATGACGTCGCGCTCGATAGAGTCGTCCGTGCAGGCAGCCGCGGAAGCGGGAGGGAGCGCAGAGACGCAGGCGTTTATGTCGACGCCTTATATGTCGCTTGCGCTGTCTGTGATGATGGCGGGTTGGTTCTGTTCGGGCACGAATCTTTTCTCGACGGTAGGCTTCAGCTTAGAGCGTGAAAACTTCGCGGTGATAAAGACTTTACCGCTTTCGTTTGAAAAGATATATTATTCAAAACTCGGAGCGGCAACGGTCGTGACCGTCGTGTCCTCCGTACTCGCCGCAGTCGTCACCGTGGTCGTATCCAAACTGACGGTATGGGACTTTTTGCTGATGTCGATACTGCTTTCGGTATACGGCGCCGCCGTCAACGCGTTCGCGCTTCTGCGAGACCTGAAGGCGCCGCGTTTCAACTGGGTCACGGTAAAAGAGCTGACTAAAAACAATTTCCATACGCTGATACCCATGCTTGTCTCCGTTGCGGGAATGATACCCGTGATAATAGTTGCGTTCGTCTGCGCGTTCGTCGAGTCTTTCTCTGACTTTGCGCGCTCGGCGATGATCTGGGGCGCGTTCGCGGCGGTGGACATCGTGTTTGTCATGTTGTTCCTTTTCAGATCGGGCGACAAGGCGGTAAAATATTTTGAGGAGTGTGAATGCTGATGAGACATCTTTGTATCGATCTCGGAGACGTGCGCATAGGGCTTGCTACAAGCGACAGTATGGGGATCTGCGCTACGGGACTGGAAACTTACCGTCGCGTGGAGCCGCAAAAGGATATAGAATATATCGCGTCGATCGTAAAGCGCGAAAACATAGGCAGGGTCGTTATCGGTTTGCCCGTAAATATGGACGGTACGAGCGGAGAGAGAGTTGAAAAAGCGAAAGCGTTCGGAGAAGAACTTAGTAAATTCGTCGATGCGGAGATTGCCTATCAGGACGAGAGACTTTCTACGGTCGCGGGCGAAAGAATGCTTATAGAGGCGGGAATGCGCCGCGACAAGCGCAAAAAAGTCATAGACAAGATCGCGGCGACGATAATTCTGCAAACTTATCTGGATTCTCATTAAAATCGAAAAATGCCTTGAAAAGTCAGGCAAAATAAGGTATAATCACGTCAGAAAGACGAAAGGAGTAATAATATGGCAAAGAAAAAAGACGAAAACATTACCGACGGCATAGAGTTCATCGACGATGACGAAACCGTTATCCTCAAGGGAGAGGACGGTCAGCAGATAGAACTTCTCGTCATTGCCGAGATCGACTACGGCGACGCGGTATACGCGATACTTCAGCCGTCCGAACTCGGCGAAATGAGCGAGGACGAAGTTTTCGTATTCGAGGTCACCGAGGACGAGAAAGGCGAGAGAAACTACGTGCCCGTAGAGGACAAGGAGTTCGCACAGACGGTCATCGACGATTATATCGAACTCAGAGACGGTTGCGGATGCGATTGCGACGACTGCGACTGCGATGGCGATTGCGAAGAATGCGAGGGTTGCGACGAGGAGTGCGATCAGAAAGATTCCTGCGATAAGGACTGCAAGAAGAAAAACTGACGTCATTTTCGGCAAAAAGCGCGCTGTTTTGAAAATTTTCAAAAACAGCCGTGTTTTTGTTTGCGCAAATCAGCTTAATATGATAAAATGCTAAATGCAAAAAAACCACCCGTAGTCAGCGAAGGGCATCCTGCTCGTCAGAGTAGTTCCGGAGCGTAAACCGCGGGGAAGAAAAAAGGAGAATAAAAAATGGCAGTAGTAACAATGAAAGGTCTGCTTGAAGCAGGCGTACACTTCGGTCACCAGACCAAGAAATGGAACCCCAAGATGGCTAAGTACATCTACTCGGCGCGCAACGATATTTATATAATCGATCTGCAGATATCCGTCGAGCACGTAGAGAAAGCATACGCTTTTGTCCGTGAGATAGCTAAAGAG
Source organism: uncultured Christensenellaceae bacterium (assembly GCA_944381355.1). Taxonomy (GTDB): domain Bacteria; phylum Bacillota; class Clostridia; order Christensenellales; family UBA3700; genus Ornithoclostridium. Next base: position 13,001 of record CALWKV010000077.1, read on the forward strand.
GGCAAGTCCATTCTGTTCGTAGGCACCAAGAAGCAGGCTCAGGACGCTATCAAGGACGAGGCTGTCCGTTGCGGCATGTACTATATGAACAAGAGATGGCCGGGCTGCACGCTGACCAACTTTAAGACAATGAGAAGCAGAATCGACCGTCTCAACAAGATCAACCAGATGGAGATCATGGGCGAGTTCGAGCTTCTTCCCAAGAAAGAAGTCGCAGGACTCAGAAAAGAGAAAGAGAAGCTCGAAGAAGTTTTCGGCGGCATCAAGAATATGTCCAGCCTCCCCGGCGCTATGTTCGTAGTTGACATCAACAACGAAGAAATCGCCGTTAAGGAAGCGAGAAAGCTCGGTATCCCCGTCGTAGGTCTCGTTGACACCAACTGCGACCCCGATATGGTCGATTACGTCATTCCCGGCAACGATGACGCTATCCGCGCTATCAAACTGATCGCGAGCATCATGGCTAACGCCGTCATCGAAGCAAACGAGGGCATTGCTTACAGCGTCGAGGACGAAGAAGAGGACGCTGCAAAGATCGGAGAAGAAGCCGTTGAGAGCGAAAACGTAGGCGAAGAAGCCGCGGCTCCCGCTACCGAAGAGTAATCAAAGGAGAATATATATGAATTTCACCAATAAAGACGTTATGGATCTGCGCGCGAGAACGGGCGTAGGTATGATGGATTGCAAGAAGGCTCTCGTAGAGTCTGACGGCGATATGGACAAGGCAATCGAAATACTCCGTGAAAAAGGTATGGCTACCGGCGCTAAGCGTGCGGGCAAGATCGCTTCGCAGGGTATCGTCGACGCATATTCCGATGGCAACGTCAGCGTACTTGTTGAAGTAAACTGCGAGTCCGACTTCGTTGCAAGAGGCGAGCAGTTCAAAGAGTTTGTCGAGAAGATCGCTAAATACATCGCTTCTGCAAATCCCGCAGACGTTCAGGCTATCAATGACGCAAATGCCGATCTTATCAACGAGACCGTTGCGAAAATAGGCGAGAAGATCGTTGTCAGACGTTTCGAGAGATATGTTACCGACGGCGGCAAGATCAGCAGCTATATCCACATGGGCGGCAAGATCGGCGTTCTCGTAGAGACCGACGCTGCTGCAAGCGACGAAGTCGCTCACGATATCGCTCTGCATATCGCGGCTGTCAATCCCTCTTACATCTGTTCCGCAGAGATCCCCGCAGAGGTCATCGAGAAAGAGAGAGAGATCAGCAAGGCACAGCTTCTCAATGAAGGCAAGAAGCCCGAGATTATCGACAAGATCGTCGGCGGCAAGATCTCCAAGTTCTACAAAGAAGTCTGCCTGCTCGAACAGCCTTTCGTCAAGGACGGCGAGATCAGTGTTCAGACTTACCTCAAGAACAACGGCGGCGTGAAAGTTCTCAGATTTACCCGTTACACGATGGGCGAAGGTCTTGAAAAGAAAGAGGAAAACCTCGCCAACGAAGTCGAAGAACAGATCGCAAAGGCAAAAGCAAACAAGTAATTTTTCAAAGGAACGGCTTTGTCGTTCCTTTTTTTTACAAAAAACTACGGAGGTATATATGTCCAAAGCAGTCTACAAGAGAGTTATCATCAAACTCAGCGGCGAAGCGCTCGCGGGCGAAAAAGGCTCGGGTATCGATTCATCGATGGTCGACTATGTCGTCGATCAGATAAAGAGAGTGACTGAAGAAGGCGTCGAGGTCGGCATAATCGTCGGCGGAGGCAACTTCTGGAGAGGCAGACAGGCGCAGTCAATGGATCGCACTGCTGCAGATCACATCGGCATGCTGGCAACTGTAATGAACGCCATTGCGCTTCAGGATGCGCTTGAAGCGGCAGGCGTTCCCACCAGAGTACAGACGGCGCTCACTATAACGCGCGTGGCGGAACCATATATTCTCCGCAAGGCGATGCGCCATTTCGAGAAAGGTAGAGTCGTGATATTCGCGTGCGGTACGGGCAACCCCTATTTCAGCACGGATACGGGCGCTGCGCTCAGAGCGGCGGAAATTCACGCCGAAGTGCTGTTGCTCGCGAAGAACGTCGACGGCGTTTACGACAGCGACCCGCGCAAGAATCCCGACGCTAAGAAGCTGGACGACATCGCTTATATCGACGTTATACAAAAAGGGCTTCAGGCAATGGACACGACGGCGATATCGCTGTGTATGGAAAACAAGATCCCGATCATCGCATTCGCGCTCCACGAAAAAGACAGTATCGTCAGAGCCGTAAACGGAGAGAAGATCGGCACGATAATTCATTGACGTTATTCCCCGGAAGTTATGCTAGAGCGCGGCTCCCGGGGTTTTCTTTAGTCTTTTTTTGCAAAAATACGCGCAAAAATGCGCAAATAGCCGTTGGATCAGGGTCAGTTGGCTTATAATTATAATATTTATAAAAAAACATTGAACTCGGCGGCAAAATTTGTTATAATGCAATTAGCAATTACAAGAGGTGCATATTTATGATTAACAGCGAAAAAATCGAAATTCTCGAGGTGTTCGACAAATACGAGGAAAAACTCGGAAAAGGCGTTGCCAATCTCGTCGGCGAGTACGCAAAACTTAAGGCAGGCAGAGCAAACGCGCACGTTCTCGACAGAGTTTTCGTAGACTATTACGGTACGCCGACTCCGATCAAACAGCTCGGCAACATATCCGTGCCCGAAGCGAGAGTGCTGATGATCTCCGTATGGGACGTCTCCGCGCTTAAGGCTGTAGAAAAAGCTATCAACGAGGCAAATATCGGTATCAATCCGCAGAACGACGGCAAAGTCATTCGCCTTATTTTCCCCGAACTCACCGAGGCGAGAAGAAAGGAGCTTTGCAAGGAGATCAGAGCTATGAGCGAAAGCACCAAGATCGCTCTGAGAAACGCGCGCCGCGACGCAAACGACGCGATCAAGAAGCTGAAAAAAGACAACGTCGTCACAGAGGACGAAGTTACCGTATGCGAAAAGGAGATCGACAAACTCCTCGCTGAGGCGGTTGCGGAAGTCGACAAGGCGACCAAGGATAAGGAACAGGAAGTAATGACGGTCTGACGCTCGCGTCGGTCTGCAAAAGTCAGCAAACTTTCAAGCCGGCTTTCAAGTCGGCTTGTGTGCAATTATAGAGGAAAGGACGGCAATGCAGGAAGAATTGAAGATCCCTCGTCATATCGCGTTTATAATGGACGGCAACGGCAGGTGGGCGAAAAAGAGACTTCTGCCCAGAAAAGTCGGGCACAGAGAAGGTGTTGCCGCTCTGAGACGCATGATCGAAGAATGCGACAAAGCGGGCGTAGGAATGGTCACGTTCTATGCTTTTTCCACAGAAAACTGGACCAGACCGCAGGAGGAAATAGACGCGCTTTTCAAAATGGTAAGCGAGTTTGCGGACAAATACCTTTCCGACTACGTCAAACGTGGTTACAGGATAATGTTTATGGGCGATCTGACCAAGTTGCCCGCAGATACCGTCGCCGCTCTCAAAAAGATACTCGAAGCTGCAAAGGGCAACAATGGCATGATAGTCAATATCGCCCTCAACTACGGTGCGAGAGACGAGATCTTGCGAGCGATAAACACAATTCTTGCTTCGGGAGTCCGCGAAGTCGACGCTCAAACCGTATCCGACTGTCTTTATACGGCGGGATTGCCCGACCCGGACGTAATAGTCAGAAGCAGCGGGGAAAAGCGGCTCAGCAACTTCATGCTCTGGCAGGCGGCTTACTCCGAACTGATTTTTGTTGACGATTATTGGCCTGATTTCGACGAAAAAGTGTTTTTAAGAATATTGCAGGAATACTCAAAACGGGACAGGAGATACGGCAACGTGCGCCGCATTGACTGAAGTGAGGGAAAAAATATGCTCAAAAGAATTATAACGGCAATAGTTTTGCTCGCCGTAGTGCTCGGCACTCTGTTCGGGCTGAGACAGCTCAGCTTGTTTTACGTTGACGCTCTGATACTGATATGTATGGCTGTAGGCGTATACGAAATGTGCACAGCTTTCCGTGCGGCAAAGTACAGACCCATGGCAATACCGCTTATTATCGCGGTTTTAGGCATATATCCCGCGCTATGGTTTTTGCGCGAAACGGGCATTGTCGCCGTGATAGCGGTCGCGGTTATGATCGCGCTGACGATATTCACATTCGACCACAAGTACGAACTCAAGGACTTTCTTGCGACTGCGTTCATTCTTTTCTATCCGATAGTGTTGCTTTCGCTGTTTTTCCTCATCAACGGCAAGACTACGCTCGGCGATAATCCCGCCAACGAGAATTACGGCGACATGATAGGAATAATGCTTGCGCTGTTCATACCCGTGTTCACAGACACTTTCGCATATTTTACGGGCATGGCGATAGGCGGAGTCAAACTTTGTCCCGAGATCAGTCCCAAAAAGACGGTTGCGGGCGCTATAGGCGGGCTGTTCGGCGGTATGGCGGCAAGCGTGATGGTATTCCTTATGTTCGATTACTACGGCATTTTCGATACCATGAGCAACGTGCACGTGTTCGCACTCACCACCAATCTGTATACGTCGCTTGCGGTCTATCTCACGGTAGGCTTGGTCGGCGCGGTCGTCAGCGAAGTCGGAGACCTCGCGGCAAGCTGGATAAAGAGAAAGGCGGGGATAAAGGATTTCGGCAAAATATTCCCCGGGCACGGCGGCATCATGGACAGGCTTGACAGTATAATGTTCGTTCTTCCCGTGATATATCTGACATTTGCGATAATCAACGCGGTCGGATAATATCTTTCTGTCGACGCCTGTCGCGGCGAATAATGCGAGTGTGGATCGCACAAGGCTCAAGGAGATATATATGAAAGACCTGATAATACTCGGCAGCACCGGTTCTATAGGCACACAGGCGCTTGAGACCGTAAGACGTTATCCGTCGCATTTGCGGGTAGCAGGTCTTTGTTGTGACAAAAACGCATCGCTTCTGCAACGCCAGATTGATGAATTTAAACCGCGTTTTGTCGCAGTAAGAGACGGAAATGCCGCAAAATCGCTCGTTTTGCCGCCCGAAACTACGCTTTTCGCGGGCGAGGACGCGCCTGAAAGGATTGCGGACGTCTGCAAGGCGACCGTGCTCAATTCGCTGGTAGGGATAAGCGGACTGGTGCCGACTATGCGAGCAATAGAAGCAGGCAACGAAATAGCGCTTGCGAACAAAGAAACCCTTGTGGCGGGCGGCTCTATCGTTATGAAAACCGCAAAAGAACGCGGAGTCAAAGTGCTTCCCGTTGACAGCGAACACAGCGCGATCTGGCAATGCCTGAACAGGAACGCAGGCGCGGCAAAAGAATTGAAAAGGATAATACTCACTGCGTCTGGCGGTGCGTTCAGAGGAAAAAAGAAAGAGGAATTGACGGACGTAACCGTGGACGACGCCCTTAAACACCCGACGTGGAATATGGGACTCAAAGTGACCGTAGACAGCGCGACAATGATGAACAAGGGCTTTGAAGTGATCGAGGCGTCTCATCTTTTCGGTCTCGGCGCAGACGCGATCGACGTAGTCGTGCACAGGCAAAGCGTTGTACATTCCATGGTCGAATATGCGGACGGCAGCATCATCGCGCAACTCAGTTTCCCCGATATGAGATTGCCGATACAGCTTGCGCTTCTTTATCCCGACAGAGGAGATTATTGTTTCATTCCGCTTTCGTTTGACGGACTCAGACTGGATTTTGAAAAACCCGATTATGATGTTTTCGAGTGTCTCGCGATCGCTCTCGAATGCGTGAAATGCGGCGGAAACGCAACAGCGGTGCTCAACGCCGCCAACGAAATTGCGGTTGAAAGGTTTGCAAAAAGACAAATAAAATTCTACGATATACCATACTATATTAAAAGAGCGCTGGATGCGTTCTGCGACGCTAAAGAGTTTGCAGAACTGGACGAAGTGCTCGAAACTGACTCCAAAGTCAAAAAATACGTTTCAGACGTCATCGGGAGAGAAAGAGTATGACCACGTTTTTGCTTTGCGTTACGGCAGGCGAAGTTTTCAAGTGGATAGGATATATAGTCATTGCAATGATCTGCTTTATGTTCATGATAGTCGTTCATGAACTGGGACATTATACGGCAGGCAAGATACTGGGGTTTAAAATAAACGAATTCGCGATAGGCTTCGGACCTGCGATTTTCAGGGTGACTACCAACAAGGAAACGGGAGAGACGTTTTCTGTTCGCTGTATACCCGCGGGCGGCTTCTGTGCGTTCGAGGGTGAGGACGAGGAGGCATCGTCTCCGCAGAGCTTCAACGCTCAACCCGTATGGAAACGCATAATCGTACTCGGTGCGGGCGTATTTTTCAATTTTTTAAGCGCTCTCATCATACTCAACGTGTTTTTTATGGCATACGGAGAGGCTGCTCCCGTCATAGTAGGCACGTACGAGTTTGTCGACGAAGGTCAGTTGCAGCAATTTGAAGAAGGCGACATGATAATAGAAGTCAACGGAAAACCCGTTTACAGCCTTCTCGAATCGGGGAAACTGGGAGAGCTTATATCTGGCAGCGACGTCAACGAATTTACCGTGATAAGAGACGGAGAAGAAGTCACTTTTACCGCTGAAAAGACGGATTACAACTATGTGTATACCGACGAAAACGGAGAGACGGTAACCGAAGTCAAGAAAGGTCTCGGCATAACGTACGGGTTCGGACAATATAAACTTGGTTACTTCGCTGCCGTTGCCAGATCTTTCAACTTCTGCGGCGACGTAATGGAACTGATATTCAAGTCGATCGGTCAGCTTTTTACCGGTGCGGCGAAAGTCAAAGATACGATGGGCGGCACGATCACCGCAGTTTCGGCGCTCGTACAGCTGGGACAATCGGGCTTTGCGGCTGTTGCATACGGAGTAGCGGTGCTTTCTGTGTCAATAGCTTTTATGAACATTTTGCCGCTTCCCGCGCTTGACGGCTCGCGCATAGTGTTTGCTATAATAGAATTGATAAGGAAAAAACCTCTCGACCGAAAAGTCGAAGGGATGATACACGCGGTGGGTCTCGTACTGTTGATAGGACTTGCAGTCACGTTCGACCTGTTGCACTTCTTCGGGTGAAATATGACAAGAAAGGTTAAAATCGGCAAAATTACGATAGGCGGCGGCGAAAAGATAGCCGTTCAGTCCATGACGAACATTAAGACGAGCGATATCGACGCTACGGTAGCTCAGCTTGCCGCTCTCGAAAAGGCGGGGTGCGATATCGCAAGATGTTCCGTGCCTGACAACGCGAGTGCAGAAGCCCTCAGAGAGATCGTGGCAAGCACTTCAATGCCGATCGTCGCCGATATACATTTCGATTACAGGCTCGCCGTAAAGGCGGCTGACGCGGGCGCGGCAAAGATAAGGATCAACCCCGGGAACATAGGCGACGAAAGCAAGGTGGAATATCTCGCAAAATATCTCAAGGAAAGAGAAATACCCGTGCGTATCGGCGTGAACGGCGGCTCTCTCGACAAGAAATATAAGAATATTCCTCTTGCCGAAGCTATGTGCGAAAGCGCGCTCGAACACGTATCCCTGCTCGAAAAGCACGGTTTTTACGACATCGTGATATCCGTCAAATCGTCTGACGTCGTGAATACCGTCAAGGCATACAGACTTCTTGCGTCAAAGTGCGATTATCCGCTGCACGTAGGCGTGACCGAAGCGGGCATATACGAAAAAGGACTTATAAAGTCGGCTATAGGTATAGGGTCTTTGCTATGCGACGGGATAGGCGACACCGTGCGCGTTTCGCTTACCGACGATCCCGTCAAAGAGGTCTATGCGGCGAAGGAGATACTCAAGGCGGTCAACCGTTATGACGGAGCTTACGCCGAGGTAGTCTCGTGCCCCACATGCGCGAGGACTTGCATCGACGTGCAGGGCATAGCCACTCAGGTCGAAGAATATGCGCGCAAACTTGACAAGAGCGTAAAGATTGCGGTAATGGGCTGCGTGGTGAACGGCATTGGAGAATCCGAAGGCTGCGACGTGGGCGTTGCGGGAGGAAAGGACAAGTCCGTCATTTTCAGAGAAGGAAAGATCATCGCGACCGTTCCCAATTCCGAGATACTGAACGCGCTGATAAAAGAGATTGACAGAATATAGAAGGTTTTTAGCAGAAAATTATTATAGAAACCGCATTAATTCAGAATAAGAAGCCGAAAATCAGCCGAAATGCTGCCTGATTTCAACGATTTTAATAATATGTCACGCAAGACTTCGGCTTGAGGGCAAAACTAAATTATAGCAATATACAATATGACTGACGACAAAAAGATCAAAGGTACAGAGGGCAAAACCGATTTCATCAGACTGCTTAACATACGCTTCGACGGAGCGTACGATTTCTTGCGTGTGCGCTCGGTCGACCTCGATCTCGAGGCAAAGACGGTGTCGGTGCAGATAGGAGTTCCGTATTTGGGCGGTAAAGATCTGACCGAAGAAGATAAGAAAAAAATATTGTCTTTTGCGATCGAAATTCTGCCTTCGGAATATACCGTGTCGATATCTTACAGAAAATTCGGAGTGGACAGAGATATCGTCTTTAAACTGATTAAAGAATACGTCAACAAGTATCACAGAGCGTATTCCGTACTGCTGTCCAGCGACAATACCGACATCGTCTGCGACGAAAAACGTGTCGAGATAACTTTTACCGTGGTCAAGTCGGTCGGCGATCTGTTTGAAAAGTGCGGACTTCTCGTCGGGTTGAAAGAATATCTCGATTCTTCTTACGACAGGGAAAATGCGGTAAAACTTGAGTATACCGACAAGTTTATTATTTCGGAGACGGCAAAAGAAGAAGTGCCCGTCGTCATCGACGATTGCTATATCGAGATAGGCGCGCTACACAAACTTTGCGGAGGGGAGATCACGTCGAAAGCCCGTTACATACGCGCGTGCAAGACGCCCCAGTCGGCAATATGCGTGACGGGAAAGGTCGAGAGCATAATCGCGAAAAATTCAAAGTCGAGCGGCAATCTTTATTACAATTTTACGATCAACGACACCACGGGAGTCATGCGTTGCTGCTATTTTACGAGAAAAGCGGCAAAAGGTCCTCTGGACATTCTCGAAGAAGGCAGCGAGATAGCCGTCATGGGAGATCTTCAGAACGACTCTTTCCGCGGCGGACTTTCGCTTATAGCAAAAAGCGTAAGCTTGTGCAAGATTAATTATTCTTCGATACTTTCCGATGAGGATCTGAGACGCAAAAAGACTTACGTGCCGATAAAAGCCAAGCCGCTGGATATCACTACGCAACAGGATATTTTCGACTTCGCGGCAGAAAAACCCTCTTATCTCACGGATAATGTGTTCGTTGTGTTCGACCTCGAGACCACGGGACTTATAGACAACGGTGTACCGTGCAAGATCATCGAGATAGGCGCGGTTAAGATAGTCGGCGGCGTGTGTACAGAGTATTTTTCGACACTCGTGGATCCTGAAATGCACATACCCGAGGGAGCTTCCGCAACCAACCATATATACGACGATATGGTGGAGGACGCGCCTGTCATAGAGGACGTTTTGCCTGATTTTCTCGCATGGGTCGGCAATGCGGTGCTCGTGGCGCACAACGGCGACAAGTTCGATTTCATCGTTCTGCGCAACGTTGCGGCAGAACAGGGCATGACCGTGCCTAACCGTACAAAAGATACGATCGTGCTTGCTCAGGCTTATCGCAACGTTACGGGCAGGAGAGGACAACTCAATCTGCGCGTGCTCAGTAAGGAGTTCGGAATAGAACTCGTGGAGGCGCACAGGGCGTATTACGACGCATATGCCACGGCGCAGCTTTTTATCAAACTCTGCGATTACGTAGATCCGTCAAGGATCGGTTGAGACTTTTGCTTCGGATCTCAGCTGATTGTGTCGAGGCAAAAATTCTGACGCGCATTATGATTTTGCCGTATTTTTCACGTCTTTTCAATGAAAAATACGCTTTTCTTGTTGCCTGTGCGTAAAAAATATTCATTCTCTATGAAAAGTTGTTGATTTTATTGTTTTTGTGTGATAATATATACACAAGATAGTATTGATTTACTAAGCGGCTGACATCAGTCGCTTATGTTATATAAGGAGAATATATGTCTAAGATCTGCGACAGCGTCACCGCGCTCATATTACCGATACTCGAGAAAATGAATATCGAACTGGTTGAGGTCGAGTTCAAAAAACGTGGAGAGCAATGCGATCTGACCGTCTTTATCGACAAGGACGGAGGCGTTTCTCTCGACGATTGCGAAGCGGTACACAATGCGATAGACGCGCCGCTCGACGATCTGGATCCGACAGGCGGCAAACCCTATACGCTCAACGTTTCGTCGCCCGGTCTCGACAGACCTTACAAGACGCTTCGCGATTACCGCAAGCACATAGGAGAGGAGACCGAGTTTTCTCTCTTCAAGCCGATAGAAGGCGTCAAGAAGTTCGAGGCGGTGATCAAGAACGTCGATGACGACTTCACTACGGTTACCGTAGACCTGAAAGGTAAAACCATACAACTAAATATAAAAGAGATAGCCCTCGCGAGAGCGGTTATCAAGTTCTAGGAGGACAAAATGATTAACAAGGACTTTTTTCTTGCGCTCGATTTGCTTGAAAAAGAAGGAAAAATCGACAAAGAATTGACGATCAAGTCGCTTGAAGCCGCTATTGCCGCGGCGTACAAGAGAGAATCCGGCGAAGCGCGCCCCGTCAGCGTGCAGATCGACGAACAGCGCAACCGCATCAGGATCGTCGCTTATCAGGAAGTTGTCGAGACCGTCGAAGATCCCGACAAAGAGATCTCTCTCGAGGACGCAAAGGCGATAAAGTCGTCTTATAAGGTAGGCGACCGCGTTACGGAAGAAATATCTCCCAAGGATTTCAGCCGTATCGACGCGCAGACCGCAAAGCAGGTCTTTATGCAGAGACTGATGGACGAGCACAAGAAAATCACCTTGGAAGATATGACCCAGAAAGAGGGTGAGATCGTCACCGCGCAGATCAGAAGAATCGACGGAGACAGGATCTACCTCGACATTTCGGGTTCTCAGATGGAAGGCGTGATGATGCCTCAGGATCAGGTCAAAGGCGAGATCTACAAGCAGGGCGACGTGCTCAAAGTCTACGTCAAGAATATCCGCACCGACTTCAAGGGCGGCTCTCAGGTTATGGTTTCCAGATCGCACAGAGATTTTGTCAAGAGACTCTTTGAAATGGAAGTGCCCGAGATCAAATCAGGTCTCGTCAAGATCAGAAAGATCGTCAGAGAGGCGGGATACAGAACGAAGATGGCGGTTTATTCCGACGATCCGAGCGTTGACGCAGTCGGCAGCTGTATCGGTCAGAGAGGCATGAGAATAAACGGCATAGTCGGGGAGCTTAACGGCGAGAAAATCGACGTCATCGGCTGGTGTTCCGATCCGCTTGAATACATTGCAAGAGCGCTCAGCCCCGCCAAAGTGCTGATGGTGCAGGTCAACGATGAAGAAAAGAGCGCAAAGGCTATCGTTGCGGACGACAAACTCTCGCTCGCTATAGGCAAGCAGGGACAGAACGTTCGTCTCGCGGCAAAACTTACCGAGTGGAAGATTGACGTAAAACCGTATTCTTCCGTCGAGAACATGGTCGGAAGCGGCGACGGAGAGGAGTAACCCGTGAAAAAGATACCCGAAAGGACTTGCATAGCTTGCCGTACGATGAAGCCGAAAAACGAACTGATCAGGGTCGTGCGCGATCCCGAAGGCATTATTTCTCTCGACTTTACGGGCAAGAAGAACGGCAGGGGCGCTTATATCTGCAAGGACAAAGCGTGTCTCGCAAAATGCGTGAAGTCCAAGGGGCTTGACCGTGCGCTCGGCTGCAAGGTCGACGACGACGTCTATCAGAGACTATTGAAAGAATACGACGAAAATGGCGGCAATTGACAGTTATCTCGGCTTTGCCGTCAGGGCAAACAAGGCGGTTTTCGGTCTCGAATGTCTTTTGAGGCTGAAAAAGACGCCCGCAGTCGTAATATATGACGCAAGTCTGGGCGCAAGCGCAAAACGCAAAGCACAGTTCTTTTGTCAGAAAGCGGGAGTGGAATTTCTTCCCGTCGAAGAAGGATATCTCAGCGCAACGCTTAAAAGAAACAACGTGAAGATCGTAGCGGTTTCAGACGAATCGCTCGGCAATCAGATCAAACGAATACTTACGTCGGACTGACCGACGATGCAAACGGAGGTAGCTTGTGGCAAGCGAAAACAACACGACCGAAAAGGTGGATTACACTAAAAACCTTAAGGAGGTAGGCGATTTTGTCAATGGCAAAGTCAAGCCGCTTATCGCCAGGGTGGTATCTTCGAGAACCAATGTCAGAGAGGCTCTCGGAAAGATCGCTCAGGTAAAGGCGGAGCTTATCAGACAGGCGCAAGAGGAATTGCAGCGTATAGAGGACGAGAAGAACGCGGCAACTAAACAGGACGCGCCCGAGGAAGTTTCTACGCCTGCCGCCGAAAAAATCAAGCAGGAAGAAGCGCCCGCAGTCGTAGAGGACGTTGCGAAAGAATCTCCCGCAGAGGAGGTCAGACTTGTCGTGCCTAAGCAGCCTGCGGCTCCCGTAGCGCAGGAAAAACCTGTGCAGAAACCTGCTCATACGAGAACTTATATCAATCCCGAAGCGCAGCTCGGTCAGAGACGCGAGGGACAGAGACAACAGGGTGGATTCCAGCCCAGACAGCAAGGAGACAGACCCCGTCGTCCCAATGGCACGCAGGGAGGATTCCAGCCGAGAGCTCAAGGCGGCACTCAGACGAGAGTATTTGAAATGCCTCCCCAGCAGGGCGCTGCAAATCAGTACAAGAAAGACGCCAAGAAAAAGCAGAGCGGCTCGAAGGACGACAACAAAAAGGGTCTCAGCAAACGCGATCTTCTCAAAAAGGGCTACGTTTACGAGGGTGGAGACGATGAAGACGGACAGGTCAGGCACGTCAAAGTCCGCAGAGGAGGCAAAAAAGAAGTCTTTACTCCTCAGGCTATCGTAATCGAACACGCTGTTATTAATACCGATCCCGTGGCGATCAAAGTTCTCAGCGAAAAAATCGGCAAAAGCTCGACTGAAATAGTCAAAAAACTGTTTGACATGGGCAAATTCGCGACCATAAACGACAGTGTAGATTTTGAAACAGCAGAATTCGTCGCGCTCGAATACGGTATCACTCTCGAACTCAAGCAGGATACCACCGCAGAGGACAAACTCAACGAACTCACGCATATCGAATATTCCGAGGACAAACTCAAGAGACGTCCCCCCATCGTTACCATCATGGGTCACGTCGACCACGGCAAGACGTCGCTTCTCGACTACATCAGAAAGAGCAACGTTGCGCGCGGCGAGGCGGGCGGCATAACTCAGCATATCGGAGCGTATTCGATCGAGGTAAACGGCGAGAAGATCACTTTCCTCGATACACCGGGTCACCAGGCGTTTACGGCGATGAGAATGAGAGGCGCCAATGTCACTGACATTGCGGTCATCGTAGTTGCGGCAGACGACGGCATCATGCCTCAGACCGTTGAGGCGATCAACCACGCAAAGAACGCAGGCGTTGCGATAATCATCGCCGCCAACAAGATAGACAAGCCGACGGCAAACGTCGAAAATCTCAAGCAGCAGCTTGCGGCGCACGATATCCTCGTAGAGGAATGGGGCGGAGACGTAATGCTGTGTCCCGTCAGCGCAAAGACGGGTCAGGGCGTGCCCGAACTTCTCGAGGGCATTCTTCTCGTAGCGGAAGTGCTCGACCTCAAGGCTGTCGAGGACAGTCCCGCACAAGGCTCTATCATCGAAGCGAGACTTGACAAAGGTCTCGGACCTGTCGCGACGGTACTCGTTCAGAGCGGAACTTTGCACGTATCCGACTACGTCGTGGCAGGCACCTGCATTGGCAAGATACGTTCTATGACCGACTTTACGGGCAAACGCGTCAAAGAGGCGAAACCTTCTTTTGCGGCTCAGGTGCAAGGATTCAGCGAAGTGCCCAACGCAGGAGACAAACTCGTGGTGGTAAGCGACGAAAAACTTGCGAAAGAAGTCGCGGCAGAGAGAGCCGCCAAGGAAAGGATCGAGATGCAGAACCGCACCGCGGGAGCGAAAACTCTCGAAGATATGTTCAAGGACGCTTCTTCCGGGGAGGTCAAGTCTCTCGCTGTTATAATAAAAGCGGACGTACAAGGTTCTGCCGAAGCGATGAAGCAGTCGTTGCTCGAAATTTCCGACAAGATGAAGGACGACAACGTCAAGATATCGATAATACACGCAGGCGTCGGCGCGATCAGCGAAGGCGACGTCAACCTCGCGTACACTTCCAACGCTCTGATACTAGCGTTTAACGTAAAGGCAGAGCCGAAGGCAAGACAGCTTGCAGAGAAAAGTTCTATCGAGATCAGATATTATCGCGTCATATACGAAGCAATCGAGGACATCACCGCGGCGCTCAAGGGTATGCTTGCCCCCGTATTCAAAGAGGAGATCGTCGGACATGCAGAAGTCAGAGCGACTTTCAGGATCAGCGGCGTAGGTATTATTGCAGGTTGTTACGTTACCGACGGCAAGATCTCGAGGACGAACAAGGCAAGACTTATCCGCGACAATATCGTGGTGTTCGACGGCGACATCGCGTCTCTCAAGAGAGAAAAGAGCGACGCAAAAGACGTTGCGAGCGGTTACGAGTGCGGTATCGGTCTTGAAAAGTTCGGCGATATCAAAGAAGGCGATATCATCGAAGCGTACGAGATGATACAGGTGAAGAATGAATAGGCTTGACAGAATCAATTCAGAACTAAAAAGACAGCTTGCGGAGATCCTGCGCGACGGCGTCCGAGACCCGAGGGTCAGAGGTATGATCAGCGTAATGGAAGTCAGCGTCGACAAGGATCTGACGCTTGCGAAGGTCTACGTGAGTATTTTCGGTGCAGACGGCGCCGAGGAAGAAGTCCTTGCAGGGCTTAACAGCGCGCAGGGATATATAAAATCCAGGCTCAAGAATATGATGATACTGCGTGCGATACCTGCGCTCCGCTTTATTCTCGACACGTCTATCAGCTACGGCATGAGTATGGATAAAAGACTGACGGAGTTGACAAAAAATGACGGTAAACGATCAACAGATTGAAAAATTTCTTCAGGCTGTCGACAGGGCGCATACGATCGCGCTTTTCAGCCATATCAATCCCGACGGCGACACTTGCGGCAGCGCGCTTGCGCTTTACCGCGCATTGAAAACGTATGGTAAACAGCCATACGTTTTTTGCGACGGCGTTTTCAATGAAAAACTGCATTACCTCGACGGGTTGGAGCTGTACAATTCCGCCGACTTTACGCCGTGCGATCTCGCTATTGCGGTGGACTGCTCGGACGACGGCAGGTTGGGAGCTTACGACCGCGCATACTATTCGTGCAGATACCGCGTTTTCGTCGATCACCATATCACGCGCGGAAAGAGAGGCGATCTCAATATTGTCGAAACTTCGGCTTCAGCTACGGCGGAGGTCATGTTCGATCTGATTTCGGCAATGGATAAGCGCAAAAAGTGTATGGACGATACTATCGCAAAACTCCTGTACTGCGCGCTGGTTACCGACAGCGGAGGCTTTTCTTTCTCGTCTGTCAGCGAAAAGACGCTTCTTACAGCGGCGGAACTGATTAAATACGACTTTAGAGCAAACGAGATATTCGACAACTTCTTCAAGAAGGTCGACTACAAGGTGTTCAGACTGAAAAACCGCGTGCTTTCTGCGGCAAAACTTTATGACGACGGCGCGATAGCGGGCGTGTTCTTTACAAAATCCGACTTTGAAGCTACCGGTACAACAGATGCGGATACCGAGGGCATCATCAACTGTATACTCGACATAAAGGGTGTGAAAATAGCATTTTCGGTCACCGAGACCAAAACCAATATGCAATACAAAGTCAGCTTCCGTACTGTTGACGGCGTCAATGCAGACGAGATCGCGGCGATATTCGGCGGAGGCGGTCATAAAAATGCGGCAGGTTGCAGAGTCAGCGGATTTTTTGAGGACGTCAAGGACAAGGTGCTCAAGGCTTGCAGGGATTGTCTATGAACTTTGCGGCAGTTATATTCAAGCCGAAAGGCATGTCGTCGAGCGACGTAGTGATCAAGTGCAGGAACGCGGTCTCGAGAGCGCTCGGTCGCAAGATAAAGTGCGGACATACAGGCACGCTCGATCCTGCGGCTGAAGGGGTATTGGTACTCGGGTTTGAAAAGCTGACGAGGCTTTTCGACTACGTTCAGCAGGGCAAAAAGACTTATGTCGCTACTTTTGTATTCGGCAAATCGACCGATACTTTCGACGCCGAAGGAAAAGTTACAGGCGAAAACACAGATTATCCGCTCATTGACGACGTAAACGAGGCGCTTAAGACGTTTATCGGAGAGACAGATCAGGTGCCTCCCGCATACAGCGCGGTCAACGTCAACGGCGTACGCGCGTACAAACTCGCGAGAAAGGGAGAAGAAGTCGCGATATCACCAAAAAAAGTGAAGATATATTCGATCAGTCCGTTGTCAGTATGTGAAAACGACTTCCATAAGGTCACACAACTTAAGCTTGAGATCGTCTGCGGGTCAGGTACGTACATAAGAAGTATTTGCAGAGATCTTGCCGAAAAGCTGGGCGTTCTCGCCTATATGTCGGCGCTGGTGCGTACGGGCTGCGCGGGATTTTCAAGCGAGGAAGCCGTCAGACTTGATGATTTTCTCGCCGATCCTCTCGCTCATATCGTCAAGGACGAGGACGTTCTGAAAAAGTTTTTCCCGTTCTTTGCGGCTGACGACGAATGTGCGCGCAAGCTGAAGAACGGCATGACGGTCGCGTGCGGATCTGACGACGGAAAGTTTGCCGTGACAAACAACGACGTTGTTATCGGTATCGGCGCAGTAAAAGACGGATATATCAAACTGGAAACGCATTTATGAAAGAAACGCTCAGAGAGATAGATTATAAAAACGGTTGCGGAGATCCGATAGTGCTTTGTCTCGGGTTTTTCGACTGCGTGCATCGCGGACATAACGCTCTGATACAGAGAGCGCGACTTTTTGCGCGCATTGACGGGGCAAAGTGTGCCGTGTTTACTTTTTCGGGAAATCCTTTCCGCGCGCTCGGCAGAAGCGACAAGGAGATATTCACATACAGAGAGCGCGTGTTCAGACTGTGGCAACTCGGCGCGGATATGGTTATAAAAGCAGAGCCTGACGACAAGTTTTTTACGCTTTCTGCGCAAGATTTTCTCGACGGTCTGTTTAAGAGATTCAACGTAGCGGCAATAATAGCGGGGAGCGATTACACCTACGGCGCGGGTGCGAGCGGTAATGCGGATACGCTCAAGGAGTATTGCAAGGCGCGCCGCACCGATTGTTATATCGTCGATATGATAGAGTACGCCGAGGGTAAAAAGATAGCCAGCCGCGAGATCAGAGATATGGTCTCACGCGGCGAAATAGAAAAGATAAACGCGCTTTTGCCGCTTCCGTACATAGTCGCGGGCAAGGTCGTCAAGGGCAGACATGAAGGCGCGGCGATCGGCACTCCGACCGCCAACGTCGATATTCCCGACGAAAAACTGCCTGTTGCAAGCGGCGTCTACGATACCAACGTTCTTATCGACGGCGTGCGTCTGAGGGCGGTGACAAGCGTCGGCGCTCATCCTACGTTCGGGGACGATCATTATAACGTAGAGTCGTATATCCTGCATTGGAACAGCGACATTTACGGAAAATTTATCGTAGTCGAGTTTCTGAAAAGGCTCAGAGACGTCAAAAAATTTGATACTAAAGAGGAACTTTCCGCACAGATATCGGCAGATATAGCGAAAGTTCTCGGGAGGTAAATATGATAAAATTCGGTCCCAGCGGTAGTTGCGAACGCTTTGCCGCAGAAGGATACTCGCATACGATACAAGAAGCGAAGTGGCTTGCCGATCTCGGTCTGGACTGCTTTGAGTATTCTTTCGGCAGAGGCGTCAGGATAACCGAAAAGACGGCGCGAGGTATCGGCGAGGAATTTAAAAGATACAACGTAGAATTTTCTGTTCACGCGCCTTATTTTATCAACCTCGCGACTCTCGAAGAAGAAAAAGCGGCAAACAACCACGAATATATTTTTTCTTCGCTCAGAGCACTCAGGTGGTTCGGCGGTAAAAGATGCGTATTTCATCCGGGGTCTCCGCTAAAGGCGGCACGCGACGACGCGATGAAATTGCTTCTCGAAAGGCTGGAACTCGTGATGAGGCTCAAACACGAATACGGTTTTGACGATCTATGGCTTTGCGCCGAGACGATGGGCAAGAAATCCCAGCTGGGCGATCTCGAAGAAGTAATATCCATGTGCAAAGATTACGACACGCTTTTGCCGTGCATCGACTTCGGGCATCTGAACGCGCGCGACTGCGGGATCATCAAAGGCTACGACGATTACAAGAGGATAGTTGACAGGCTCGCAGACGGACTGGGAGACTTCAAGACGAAGAATATGCACGTACATTTCAGCAAGATACAGTATACCGCCAAAGGAGAACTGAGGCATCTGACGTTCGAGGACGAAAAGTACGGTCCCGACTACGAGCCGCTGCTCAGACTTATCGCAGATTACAAGCTGGAACCGTATATCGCGTGTGAGTCGTCCGGAACGCAGACGATGGACGCTCTCGCCATGAAAAACTATTATAAATCGCTTTAATTCTTTACAAAGAAAACGCTTTATGATAAAATAATAGAGTATGAACGGCTATTCGGATATACTTGAAAAATACGGCGTTGACGCCGCTTTGGTCACAACGGCTCCCAATACTTTCTATATCGGAGGATACGAGAGCACGAATTGCCGCATACTTCTGACGCGCGGGGAGAATTTCTTTTTCACCGATATGCGCTACTTTGAAGAAGCGACGGATTTTCTCGGCGGAAAGTTCTGCGTGCGCCTAGGAGGAGTCGGAGAGATAGCGCAGCTTGCCGAACAACTCGGCATAAAGACGCTGGGCGTCGAATACGGAGTGACTTTTACGGAATACGAGTTGTTCAGAGAAGCGTTCCGAGGTATAAAACTGGTCGCTACGGACAGCGCGTTTGCTGATCTTAGAGCAGTGAAAACGTCGGCGGAAATATCTCTGATCAAAGATGCGCAAAAAGTTACAGAACAGGCATTTGAAGAGATCTTGCCTTTTATAAAAAAAGGCGTAACGGAGATCGATATCGCCGCAAGGCTCGAGTATGCGATTCTCAGACGAGGGTGTGAGCTTGCGTTCGACAGTATAGTCGCCTTTGGCGAAAACGGCAGCAAGCCGCACGCTCACAGAAGTACGAAACCTCTTTGCGAGGGAGAATTCGTCACGATGGACTTCGGCGCAAAATACAAGGGTTACTGTTCCGACATGACGAGGACGGTTGCGCTCGGCGCTGTCGACGACGCGAAATCGCGTGCGTATGAAGCTGTTCTGCAAGCTAATATCGCCGCAGAACAAGCGGTGAAAGCAGGCGTAAGATGTTGCGATATAGATGCTGTTGCGAGAAAAAGCCTTGCAAAACACGGTCTTGACGGCTATTTTACGCATTCGCTCGGGCACAGTGTGGGAGTCGAAATACACGAAATGCCTGCGTTTTCGCCCAAATGCGAGGATCTGCTCGTGCCCGGCAATATAGTGACAGTGGAGCCGGGAGTGTATATACCGGGACAGTTCGGTATAAGGATAGAAGATATGGTGCTGGTCACCGACTGCGGCGTCGAAGTGTTGACTAACAGTGAAAAAAAGCTGATCACGCTTTGACAGCATAAAAAGGAATTTACGGTTTTATCCGTACTCGATAAAAACTTAGCAATCAAAATGGAGGTTTTTTATGGCTGATTTTATATTGGCAGGCGATTTCAGAAAGGGTATTACTTTCGAGATGGACGGCAAAGTCATGACTATCGTCGACTTCCTGCACGTCAAACCGGGCAAAGGTGCGGCATTCGTCAGAACTAAGCTGCGCAACGTCATTTCGGGCGGCGTTATAGAAATGACTTTCAACCCGACGGACAAGTTCCCGACCGCTCATATCGAGCGCAAGACGATGGTTTATTCCTACAACGACGGCGATCTGTACTACTTCATGGACAACGAGACGTTCGATATGATCCCGCTCAACAAGGAAGTTTGCGAAGAAGCTCTGCAGTTTGTCCCCGAAAACGGTGAGGTGACCGTGTCTTTCTACAACGGCAATCCGTTCTCCGTAGAAGCTCCCAACTTCGTAGAACTCAAGATCGTTCACAGCGAACCCGGCGTAAAGGGCAATACAACGACCAACGCAACCAAACCCGCTACGCTCGAAACCGGATATACGCTCAACGTTCCGCTTTTCGTCAACGAAGGCGATACGATAAGAGTAGATACCCGTACCGGTTCATACATGTCCAGAGTCTGATAAATCAGAAATTTTGCCGCGACCTTTACGGTCGCGGCATTTTTTTATGTTTTAAGCATATTTTACCGATAAGCCGTGACCTGACAGCCGCTTTGCAGATAATGCAGAAAGAAGTCATGGTATACCAGACCAGAATAATACGAACAAGGTTTAAAGCGGCAAATTTCCGCAGCTACTGTGTTAAATGCCTTGCCCGTGTGACGGGTGCATATACAGGCTTCGCATTATGCAACTCCGTCAGGGTAATAAATACGGCTTAAAACTGCACGCTACCGCAGGCAATGATTTTTATTGTGTGTTTCGGAAACCTATGGCGGAAAACAAAAACGGCTTCGCATTGTTAAGTGGGCAATGTGATACGCGACAGCGATTACTGTTCCCGCCACGCGGGCGCCTCAGGGCTGGTTCGTATTATTCAGGTCTGGTATAGTATAACAGTATTAGGTCAT
>CALWKV010000078.1 GCA_944381355.1 uncultured Christensenellaceae bacterium
TCGTAAGGTCGTATGTGGTCATATGCTCGGTAAGTACGCGGTTTTCTTCTGCAACATCGCCTGTGAAAGGAGCAAACTCGCCCCAGCTTGCTGTGGACAACTCTTTGGTTTCCTTGTCCATCGTCAGATCTTTTTTGTTGGTATTATTGGTAAAATAAGCGTTGACTCCGTCGAAATAATATTTTTTAGCACACGAGCCGCTGTCGAATCCCGTGCCGTAGATTATCTCCTGAGAATATATCTCGTTTCCCGTTACCTTGCGGATCATGTGCGTATTGCGAGACGCTATCACACCGTCGTTTGCCGCAAAAGAAAAATATTCCTCTCTGACGTAGTTCGTATCGTTGCACCAGTTTTCGTACGCTTCCATTACCAGATCGTATGCGCTTATTCCGTCTACGACCTCGAGGTTTTCATAATTTCCGAGATTCTTGTCAAGCACCTCAAGCTCATTGAATTCGCCTGCGCAGGCTACAGCAAAAAGCAGAGACAGACTCATTACGGCAACAACCGCCACAGCCATGACTTTTCTTTTCATATAATCTCCTTTTCAAACGTCTTTTCAAACGTATTGACAATAATATTTAAGCACACGCGCGATCTCATTGTCAACGATATACAAGAGTCGCCTCAATTTTGTTAAATTTGTGGCATAATTCTTTCTCCGGTCCGATTTTGTCCTGCAAAACGCACGACGCAGAGAGTTGTCGGAGATAGACGACTCTGCACGACTTGGGATTATTTCCGAAAAAAACATAGTGTTAAAGAGAAAGACAAAAAGACGGCGCTCCCGTATAAGGGAAGCGCCGCCAGAAGGGGTTATTATTAGGGAATTAATACTGATAATCGATTATTTCTTTGCACCGTAGTAAGCGTTGAGGTACATCTGCTTGATCTCACTCATGAGCGGATAACGGGGGTTAGCGCCCGTGCACTGGTCGTCAAATGCGTCCTCTACCATGCTGTCCAGCTTTTCGAGGAATACTTTTTCGTCTACGCCGGCGTCCTTTATCGTCATAGGCAGACCTATCTCTTTCATAAGCTCTCTGATCTTTGCGATGAGCTTCTCGACCTTTTCTTCGTCGGTTTTACCCGTTATGCCTACGAAGGTGGCGACTTCTGCGTATCTTCTGATGCAATCGGGATACTTATACTGCGGGAAAGTGCCCATCTTGGTCGGAGCCTTTGCGCAGTTGAAGCGGATGACTTCTTCTATCATCAGCGCGTTGGCAACGCCGTGCGGCAGATGGTGATAAGAGCCGAGCTTGTGCGCCATGGAGTGGCAGACGCCGAGGAACGCGTTGGCAAAAGCCATACCTGCGAGAGTAGACGCGTTTGCCATCTCCTCTCTCGCCTCTGCGTCGTGTCCGCCGAGACTGTAAGCTCTGGGAAGATAAGTGAATATCAGCTTGGTCGCCTTGAGCGCGAGACCGTCGGTGTAATCGGTAGCCATCATGGACGCGATAGCCTCGAGAGCGTGAGTCAAGGCGTCGATACCCGAAGCGCTGGTCAGTCCCTTGGGGATATTCATCATAAGATCTGCGTCGATTATCGCCATATCGGGGAGAAGTTCGTAGTCCGCGAGCGGGTATTTGGTGCCCGTGGTCTCGTCGGTGATGACTGCAAACGGAGTCACTTCGCTTCCCGTACCTGCCGTGGTCGGGATTGCTATGAAGTAAGCCTTGTCGCCCATGTGCGGGAAGGTGTAGACCCTCTTTCTTATATCCATAAATCTCATTGCGAGATCCTGAAAGTCGATTTCGGGATGCTCGTAAAGCGTCCACATGATCTTGCCCGCGTCCATAGCCGAGCCGCCGCCGATAGCGATGATCACGTCAGGCTCGAAAGCCGCCATAGCCTTTGCGCCCTCTTTAGCGCAGGCGAGCGTCGGATCGGGAGCGACGTTGTAGAACGTCGTATGCATGATGCCCATCTCGTCCAGTCTGTCGGTGATAGCCTTGGTGAAGCCGCTCTTGTAAAGGAAGGTATCGGTGACAATGAATGCCTTCTTCTTGCCCATGACGTATTTGAGTTCTCTGAGAGCGACGCCCAGACAACCCTTCTTGAAATAAACCTTTTCGGGTGCTCTGAACCACAACATATTCTCTCTCCTTTCCGCAATAGTCTTGATATTGATCAGATGTTTTACGCCTACGTTCTCGCTGACGCTGTTACCGCCCCAGCTGCCGCAACCGAGTGTGAGGGAGGGAGCCAGTTTGAAGTTGTACAGGTCGCCGATACCGCCCTGCGAAGAAGGAGTGTTTATCAAAATGCGGCAAGTCTTCATTGCACGCTCGAATTTTTCCATTTTTTCTTTGCCCGTCTCGACATTGACGTAAAGCACGGAAGTGTGTCCCATACCGCCATCCGCGATGAGTCTGCCTGCCTTGGCGATCGCGTCGTCGATGTCGTCTGCCTTGTACATTGCCAGCACTGGGCTGAGTTTTTCGTGTGCAAACTCCTCGGACAGTTCTACGCTGGTAACTTCGCCAACCAGAACTTTGCTGCCCTCGGGAGCTTCAAAACCGCTCATCTTGGCGATCGTGCAAGCGGACTGACCGACAATTTTAGCGTTGAGAGCGCCGTTGATGATAATGGCCTTTCTGACCTTCTCGGTCTCCTCGGGAGTGAGGAAATAAGCGCCGCAAGCCTGCATTTCTGCTTTAAACTGCTTGTATACGTCCTTGAGTACGACTACCGACTGCTCGGAAGCGCATATCATGCCGTTGTCGAACGTCTTGGAATGAACGATAGAAGCCGCCGCCATTCTGATATCCGCACTGCTGTCGATGATCGCGGGAGTATTGCCCGCGCCGACGCCGACCGCAGGTTTGCCGGAACTGTAAGCCGCCTTAACCATGCCGGGACCGCCGGTTGCGAGAATGAGGTCTGCCTCCTTCATTATCATAGCGGAAAGCGGAACGGTAGGTTCGTCGATCCAGCCGATGATCTCCTCGGGAGCGCCTGCCGCCACAGCTGCTTCGAGTACGACCTGCGCCGCAGCAATGGTGCTCTTCTTAGCTCTCGGGTGCGGAGAAATGATGAGCGCGTTTCTCGTCTTGAGTGCGAGAAGGGATTTGAATATTGCCGTAGAAGTGGGGTTGGTGGTCGGAATGATCGCCGCTACGACACCGACAGGCTCCGCTATCTTGGTGATGCCGAAGCCGGGATCGGATTCAAGCACGCCGCAAGTTTTGACGTCTTTGTAAGCGTTGTAGATATACTCGGACGCATAATGGTTTTTGATGACCTTGTCCTCTACCACGCCCATGCCGGTCTCTGCGACCGCCATCTTTGCAAGCGGGATCCTCGCTTTGTTTGCCGCCATAGCCGCGGCGAAGAAAATCTTGTCTACCTGCTCTTGGGTATACGTTGCATACTTTGCCTGCGCCGCTCTGACGCGTGCAATCTTGTCAAGCAACGTAGCCTCGTCGTTGACGATGTTTGCCATAACAAATAACTCCTTTATGAAAAAAAATTTGTATCGGATTTATTATACGCAAACTGCCCGAAACAATTTCCGCCGTCGCTCTTCTCCGCTTTCAATGAAAGCCTCTCCGAAAAGCCGCAAGACATTTTGCGCCGTCAATTGTTAATTTTTTCACAATTGATGACTATATTATATTCGCGGCAGACGACTTTGTCAACAATTTAACAACTGAAATTTCAACTTTTTTGAATATTTTTTCCTTTGCTCAGAATGAGGACTGTTTTTAACTGTAAAAAGTCATTTCCTTACGCTTTACCGCACGTTTCGATGACGTTATATATATTAGGTAGTCTTTGATTTTTCTTATTTTTGCCGTATCGTGAATAGTGATGATATATCCGCGCGCGTTTTCCTATCTTAATAAATATGCACCTCAAAAAGCGTGTTGCTTTTGAAGTGCTTTTCAAAGAATATCGGGAGATTTCTGTTTTCTCCGATCAGCCGGTTACGGGAGAGCTTATCCCTCCTCCCGCTATTATTTTGAGTTGGTGCGGAACGCAGATTATGCTGTCCCCCGCCTTTTCTATCGCGGGCATATAGGTGCAGTCCTGCGAAAAGCTGCAATCAGCGTCCGTCATTTTCACAGACCTGTTTTGCGTGTCTACCGTAAAAGCGTTGTACCCGCGTGCTGTCGTTATTTCGACGAGATACCCTTGCGCGGTCGCGGAGATCTTTACGCTGTCGGCAAACTCCTCCTCTACTCTGTATTCGTCCTCATCGAAATCGTAACTCATCACACGGCTGTCGCCGTAGTCCACGTAAAAGTCGGACACGATTTGTTTTTTCGGGAGCAGAAACACGAGCATCAGGACGACCGCAACAACGACGACGCACAGATACGGTATTGTGTCCCATATCGAAAAATACTTGCTGTTCTTGACGTCCTCAATGCCTTTTTTCTTCATATTTTTTCCTGCCCGTGTTGATCAAACGAGTTTACCGTCGGCATTGGAAAGCACTTTGAAGCCCTGATCTGTCTCAACTGCAACGGTATAAGTATACCCTTGAAGCTCTGAGTCAAGCGCGATCGCCTTTTCGCTTCCGAGCACGCATAGCGCCGTAGAGTATGCGTCGCACAGCGCGGCGTTTTCACCGAATACACTTGCCGTCAGCACGTCGCTGATATAAGGCTCGCCCGTATGCGGGTCGATTATGTGGCTGTACCTTCTGTCGCCGATCTCGTAATACTGCTGATAGTTGCCGCTTGTAGCGAGAGAAGCGTCCTTGACGTATGCCTTGAAATAATACTTGCCGCTTTCTGTAGGAGAAAGCACCGACACCGTCCATTTGCCAAGTTCGGTGCCCGCCTCTTTGCGCGCGTTTTTCATCAGAGACATACTGCTCGCCCCGATATCTACGTACCCGAACACGAAGCCGTTTTTTCTGAGAATTTCGGCAACAACGTCTGCCGCATAGCCCTTGCCTATGCCGCTGAGATCGAGTTGTTGCGTATAAACCACGCCGCCGACTTCGGCTACGCTCGCGCTTTTAGTTATGTAATATCCGTCGTCCTCAGCGTAGATCTCCGTCTCGGAAAAGTCGGAAAGGGACAAGAACGCCTCGACGTATTCCTCGTCCGGGAGTTGTGTCTTATAGTCCTCTCGGTCGTACGGCTGAGACGGCGAATAGTCTGCCTCGTTGAAGCGCGTCGAAAATCCCCAGAGATCCACCGACAGGGCGAGCGCGGGATTGAACGCGCCGTCCGTATCCGCATAAGCCTGTTTCGCGAGCGAAAGCACCTCGTAGGTAACGGCGTCTATCTTCAGCGTGGCGCCCGCTTGCGCACGATTGAACGCCTTCACGTCGCTTTTTTCGCCGTCCTGCGACAGCAACGACGAGATCTTGTCAAGGGCGTCACGTATTTCTCCGTCCCACAGCGACTTCAGCTTATCCGTATCCTCCGCCGGAAGATAACAGCTCACCGTAGTATTCGTATTGAAAAAATCGTACGTCGTGTACTGCATGCCCGTATAATCGGTCACGTCTGTGCCGTCCACTACGACGGAGCAGGCGCACAAAGAGACCGGCAATGCGACCGCAAGCGCGGCGACGACGGTTTTCAACATCTTTTTCGTCATAGCTATATTATACCAAAAGCAAAGGTCAAACACAACAACAAATAAACCGACACACGCAAAAGAACGCTCTTTTGTCAACTGTTTTTCGCAAAATTTTCTCGATTTTTTTTGCGTACTGCAAAGGTCTCCGTATTGATTTTTAGCGCGCGTTATTATATAATTATTTTATAATTTATTTCAAGGTGTTACTTATGAAAAAGACAGGTTTCGACAGCGCAAAATATCTATCAATGCAATCGGACTTCATCGACAAGCGAATCAAGCAGTTCGGCGGCAAACTGTACCTGGAGTTCGGCGGCAAGCTGTTCGACGATTTTCACGCAAGCAGAGTCTTGCCGGGTTTTGCACCCGACAATAAGATCGTCATGCTTCAGACGCTCAAAGACAAGGCGGAGATCGTCATCGTTATCAATTCCAGGGACATCGCCAAAAATAAGCTGCGCGCAGACCTCGGCATTACCTACGACGAAGACGTGCTGAGGCTCATCGACATATTCAGGAGCAAGGATCTGTACGTCGGCAGCGTCGTCCTCTCTCAGTTTACCGAAGAAAACATGCCCGCCAAAGCCTTCCAGACGAGGCTCGAGAGACTGGGACTCAAAGTATACCGTCATTACCATATTGACGGCTACCCCCACAATATCCCGCTCATCGTCAGCGACGACGGCTACGGCAAGAATGAGTATATCGAGACGTCTAGAGAGCTTATCGTCATCACCGCGCCCGGTCCGGGAAGCGGAAAAATGGCGACCTGCCTTTCTCAGCTCTACCACGACTACAAACGCGGCATAAAGGCGGGATATGCAAAATACGAGACTTTCCCGATATGGAACCTGCCGCTCAACCACCCCGTGAATATGGCTTACGAAGCGGCGACAGCCGACCTCAACGACGTCAACATGATAGACCCGTACCATCTCGCCGAATACAACAAAGTCGCCGTCAACTACAACCGCGATATAGAAATTTTCCCCGTCCTCAACGCTCTGTTCGAAAAGCTGATGGGGCACTCCCCTTACAAGTCCCCGACCGATATGGGCGTAAATATGGCGGGCTACGCGATATGCGACGACGAGGTATGTTCCGAAGCGAGCAAACAGGAGATCATCCGCCGCTACTTTGCCGCACTCGTCGCCAAGCGCAAAGGCGTCGACAGAGGCGACGAAGCGGGCAAAATTTCGCTGATAATGGATAAGCTCAACCTAAAGGTAGAGGATCGCGTCACCGTTCCCGCCGCCAACGCGGTAAAGGAACGTACCGGCGGACCCGCCGCGGCGATAGAACTCAACGACGGCAGGATAATAACAGGCAAAACTTCTGATCTTTTCGGTTGTTCGTCGGCAATGCTCCTCAACGCACTGAAAGCGCTTGCCAATATCGACGACGACATCAAACTGCTCTCTCCCGTAGTGATCGAGCCGATACAAAAACTCAAGACGTCGGTGCTGGGAAGCCGCAACCCGAGACTGCATACAGACGAAGTGCTGATAGCCCTTTCCATTTCAGCCGCTACTAACGACACGGCGAAAAAGGCAATGGATCAGCTCGAAAAACTCAAAGGCTGTCAGGTGCATACGACAGTCATCCTCTCCCCCGTGGACGAAACTGTGTTCCGCAAACTGGGCGTGGACGTGACGAGCGAGCCGATATACTCGACCAAGCAACTATATCACAAAATAAAATGATAATATAAGGACGTCGGCAGACGTCCTTTTTTTGACGAAAAAAAGAGGGGCGTTGAGACGGGCGCTCTTTCCCTCTCTCGTGAACGCTTGTGCGCCTCGTCCGACATCGGCGTGTAGAAGTCGCAACAATAAAAATCACTCGCCTCCGCGCGCGAAGGACGCACCGATATTTTTAAGGCGATTTATTCCCTGATTTATTTATGTTTACCTTCTGAAAAAAATTGTGAAATAAAATGAGAATTATTCTCAATTTTGCTTGACATCGTTTTTGTTGTGCTATATAATGGTCACAGGAGGCAAGGAAAGGCGATGAATTACTCGAGACAACGCGAAGCGGTCTATACGGTCCTCAGATCCACAAAAGACCACCCATGCGCCGAGTGGATATTCTGCGAATGCCAAAAGCTGATACCCGACATCGGGCTCGCCACCGTCTACCGCAATCTGGATCAGCTCGTCGCCGCGGGCAAGGCAATCAAAGTGCCCGTAGGACAAGACAGATACAGATACGACGCAGACACTTCTCTCCATTGTCACGGAGCATGCCCCGTATGCGGCTCGGTCTGGGACGAGGATATTTCCCCTTCTCTTCTCCGATCTCTCGACAAAGAAAGTGCGGAAAAAGGCAGCGAAAGTTACTCTTTGACCTTTTTCAGGGTTTGCGGAGAATGTAAGGCAAAACAATCGCAATAATTATAATAATAAAAAACTAATATAAAACAACAAGAATCGGAGGTTTAAAATTATGGCAAAGTTTGTATGCACGATATGCGGATACGTTCACGAGGGAGACAGCGCTCCCGAAAAGTGCCCCGTTTGCGGCGCACCTGCAAGCAAGTTCGAGAAGATGGCAGAAGACATGGTATGGGCTGACGAGCACAGAGTCGGCGTTGCCAAGGGTCTCGACGAAGAAGTCGTTCAGGGTCTCAGAGAGAATTTCAACGGCGAATGCGCAGAGGTCGGTATGTATCTCGCTATGAGCAGACAGGCAGAAAGAGAGGGTTATCCCGAGATCGCGGAAGCATACAAGAGATATGCTTTTGAGGAAGCCGAGCACGCTGCCAAGTTTGCAGAACTCCTCGGCGAGGTACTGACGAGCGACACCAAGACCAACGTCAAAATGCGTATGGAAGCAGAAAACGGCGCTTGCAGCGGCAAGATGAAGCTGGCTAAACGCGCTAAAGAGCTTGGCTACGACGCCGTTCACGACACCGTTCACGAGATGGCTAAGGACGAGGCAAGACACGGCTGCGGCTTCAAGGGTCTCTACGAGCGTTTCTTCAAATAAGACAACACAACTATCTTTATATTGCAAAAATCCCCTCAGGGCATTGCCCGAGGGGGTTTTTTAATGTTCAAGTTTTTTTATGTTGTTGCGGAATGGACGCCGTTCTTTTTTACGCCTTGTCGTTGCCATCGAATACCACCGCCCTGTTGTGCGGCAGTTTCGCACCCGCGGCAAACGTCTCCCCTGTAAGAAGGTCTTTGACTTCGCCTGTGACGTTGAGGGCTTTCGCAACGCCCGAAGCGTTGACTGCGACAACGAGCTTGTGCTTTTTCGCACGGCGCTCCAGATACACCACTCCGCCCGACTCGTAAATATTCGTACTGCCCGTAATAACGCTTCTGTATTTCTTTCTGAGCGCTCCGAGTTTTCTGTAATGAGCAAGCAGTTCTTCGTCCTGCGCGCCCCAGTTCATGGGTCTGCGGCAAAGAGGATCTTCATATCCCTGCATACCCGACTCGTCGCCGTAATAGACGGACGGTATGCCCGGCAGGAAGAACTGAAGCACCGACGCTACTTTAAGCCTTGCTTTTGCGGTAGCGAGGATATCTCCCTGAAGCACAACCTGTGCCCTGCCCGACTTGTCCAGCGTGGCGATATTGTAATCGCTGAGTCTGTTGAGCACTCTGACCGTATCGTGAGATCCGACGAGAGTCATAGTGCAGTCGAGCGACTTTTTGGGATAATTTTCAAGAATTGTCATGATCGCCTCGACAAACGCGCGCGGTCTGCCCCCTCTCGAATAGTTGATTATCGCGTCCTTGAACGGATAGTTCATCACGCCGTCAAGTTCTTTCCCCAGCAGATAATGTCTGCGTCTTGAGTAACTTATCTTATTGGAAGCGTCCTCCCACACCTCTCCTATCAGCAATTTTTTATCGCTGACGGACTTGACCGCCGTGCGGATATGCTCCACGAATTCTTCGGGAAGCTCGTCGACGACGTCCAGTCTCCATGCGCTGACGCCCAGTCTCGACCACTTGTCTATCACGCCGCCCTTGCCGAAAATCAGGTTGCGGTAACCTTGTGCGTTCTTGTTTACCGTCGGACATACGGTCACTCCCCACCAGCAAAGATACTCGTCGGGATATTTCGTGAAGTCGTACCAGCCGTAATAAGGCGACTGCTTGGACTGATACGCGCCGAGGCTGTCGTAAGTGCCGAACTTGTTGAAATAAATGCTGTCCGCGCCCGTATGGTTGAACACGCCGTCAAGCATAATGTAAATGCCCTTGCGTTTCGCCTTGTCGATCAGCTCTTTGAACTTTTCCTCATTGCCGAGAAGCGGATCTACCGTCATATAATCGCCCGTATCGTAGCGGTGATTGGACGAGGATCTGAATATAGGAGAAAGATAGATGACCGTAACGCCGAGGGATTTCAGATATGGCAGCTTGTCGATTATGCCCTGAAAGTTTCCGCCGTAAAAGTCGTTGGCGCGGTATACGCCGTCTGCGTCTCTCAGAGTGAGCGGTTCTTCCCAATTTTTATAGACATGATGCGTAGAAGTATCCACTCCCGCGTCCGTCCCCTTGCAGAACCTGTCAACGAAAATATGGTAGATCACGCCGCCTTTGAAGCGTGCGGGAGTTTCGTAATCGTTTGAATATACGGTGAGCTGAAAATCGCTTTTCGTGCGGGGATTGACGTATTCGATCAACCCTTCTTCGCTGAAAATTTCAAATTTATACCAATAAAGACCCGCCTTTGGAGCGGTGATCCTGCAACCGAAAATGCTTGTCGTACCGTCTTTTTTGCCCTCGTACGACAGCAGAATTCTCGTGACGTTGCCCGTCGCGTCGTCAGTAAGAGCGAGGACGACGCAATTGATATATACGCCGTCCTGCGCATAAGCTTTGAAATCTAATTTGGAGCCTTCTTTGACTGCGCCGAAAGGGCGTTTGCAGTCCTTCGAGCGGCTGTCAAAATAAAACTGCATTATTTCTTGGTGGTTTTGCTTTCCTTAACGGGTTTGAGGTTCCATATCCTGGTAGCGTATTCCTTTACGCTTCTGTCGGACGAGAAGAATCCTGCGTTTGCCGTATTCATAAGGGACATTCTTCCCCATCTCTCTCTGTCGCCGTAAGCCTTGTCGAGTCTGTCGTGAGCGTCGCAGTAGGACTGGAAGTCCGCAAGCACTTTGTAGTGATCTGCGTTGCCGCCACCGCCAACGGTCAGGCTGTCTGCTATCTCGCCGAAATAGACGCCTGCAATGCCGTGTCTCAGACCGTCGATGACCGCCTTGATGCGCGCATTGTTGTTGTAGTATCTCGTCGGCTCGTAACCGTTTTTGCAAAGTTCCTCTATCTCGCTTGCGAGCAGACCGAAAATAAAGATGTTTTCGTCGCCCACTCTCTCGTGGATCTCGATATTCGCGCCGTCCATGGTACCTATCGTGACCGCGCCGTTTATCATAAACTTCATGTTGCCGGTACCGGAAGCCTCTTTACCCGCGATGGATATCTGCTCCGACACGTCGGACGCGGGCATTATCTTTTCTGCAAGCGTGACGCGGTAATTCTCGAGGAATACGACTTTTATCTTGTCGTTGACCGTCGGGTCGTTGTTGATGAGGTTGCCCAGCGAATATATGAGACGGATGATCTGCTTTGCCATATAATAGCTGGAAGCCGCCTTTGCGCCGAATATGAACGTCCTCGGGTTCATCTGAATGCCGGGATTGCTCTTGATCGTGTAGTAAAGATCGAGAATGTGGAGCGCGTTGAGGAGCTGCCTCTTGTACTCGTGCAGACGCTTGACCTGTACGTCGAAGATAGAATCGGGATCGATGGATACACCCGCGGTCTCCTTAACGTAGTTGGAAAATTCGACCTTGTTGGCACGTTTGATATCGAGCCACTTGTCAAGCACGTCTCTCTTGCCCTTGAACTGTACCAGCTTCTTGAGTTCGTCAGCGTCCTTGAGGAAGGAATCTCCGATAAGCTCGGTGATGAAAGCCGACAGTCTCGGGTTTGCCTGACAAAGCCATCTGCGATAAGTGATACCGTTGGTGACGTTGGTGAAAACGCTCGGGTTCATCTTGTAGTAATCGTTGAACACGTCGTTCTTGAGTATCTCGCTGTGCAATTCCGAAACGCCGTTGACCGTATGAGAAGCCGCAAGACAGAGGTTGGCCATTTTTATCTGGTTGTGAGAAAGTATCGCGTTGTAAGCGACCTTGTTCCAGTCGTTGGGATAGAACTCCCACAGCTTGTTGCAGAATCTCTGGTTGATCTCGCCGATGATCTGATAGATACGCGGCAAGAGCTGTCTGAACAGATTTTCAGGCCACTTCTCGAGCGCCTCCGCCATGACGGTGTGGTTGGTGTAAGAAATGGTGCGCGTAACGATATCCCACGCCTTGTCCCAGCTGTAACCGTACTCGTCGAGAAGAAGTCTCATCAGCTCGGGTATGCACAGCGTCGGGTGCGTGTCGTTGATATGGATCGCGACTTTATCGGGAAGCGAATCCAACGTGCCGTAATCTCTCAGATGAGTCTTGAAGATAGACTGAATGGAAGCAGATACGAAGAAGTACTGCTGTTTGAGTCTGAGCATCTTGCCTTCGGTGTGGTGGTCTGCGGGATACAGTACTTTTGTAATACTCTCCGCAAGCGCCTTATTCTCGAGCGACTTGACGTATTCGCCCTGCGCGAAAAGCTGCATATCGAAGTCTACGGGCGCTTTTGCCGTCCACAGACGTAGCTTGTTGACCGCGTCGACGTTGTAGCCGCTTATATTCATATCGTACGGCACCGCCTGAATGGTGTCGCAATCGTGATAATCGACATAAAGTCTGCCGTTGTCCCAGTGCTGACTGACCGTACCGCCGAACCTGACTTCAAAGGTGTCCTCTACTCTCGGAGACAGCCAAACGTCGCCTTCGTTGAGCCATTCGTCGGGCATTTCGAGCTGCCAGCCGTCAGAGATCTTCTGTTTGAAAATACCGTAATCGTATCTGATCGAGAAACCGCTCGCAACGTAATTGAGGTTGGTCAGCGATTCCATATAAGCGGCGGCAAGTCTGCCGAGACCGCCGTTGCCGAGACCTGCGTCCGGCTCTATCGAGTAAAGATCGCCGAGCTTGAAACCGTAATGCTCGACCGCTTTCTCGAAAACGTCGGTCAACCCGAGGTTGAAAAGATGGTTCTTCAGCGATCTGCCGAGAAGGAATTCCATCGACATATAATAGACCTGTTTGGTCTTTT
>CALWKV010000079.1 GCA_944381355.1 uncultured Christensenellaceae bacterium
GACGAGACAAATCCCGATCCTCAGCCCGTCGGCGAGGTCGCTGAGGGC
Source organism: uncultured Christensenellaceae bacterium (assembly GCA_944381355.1). Classification (GTDB taxonomy): domain Bacteria; phylum Bacillota; class Clostridia; order Christensenellales; family UBA3700; genus Ornithoclostridium. The sequence continues at coordinate 49 of CALWKV010000079.1, forward strand.
AGTGCGGCAGACGGGCTTCCCGTTGCAGGCGGCGAAGAAAGAGCAGAGACCTCTGCAACAGAAACTGATAAAACAGGTACAAAATAAGATTATACGATCATTGAGACGTTTTCGGAGACCTTGCACGGGTCTCCGTTTTTTGTTGCGGACAAACGCTTCGGGGTTCGGTATAACAGTATGGTACGGTCGCGTTTTTTCGCTGTTGACTAATTTTTCTCTTTCATTTATAATATTAAAAAAGGAAACAGGGGATATGAGGAAATTCGTGTGTATTACCGCTTGCGTCATCCTGGCGCTTATAGCTTTGATCCTGACAGTACTTATAGGATATGTGTGTTACGTTGGGCTGACCTACGAAAGAATACCTGACAATACGCAGCTCGAGATCGAGAACAACGCGACAGAGACCGTCGCTCTGAATACGAGTTATACGATTGCCACGTACAACGTAGGCTTCGGAGCGTATAATCACGAATTCTCTTTCTTTATGGACAGCGGCACGATGAAAGACGGCACCGCCGTGACGGGCAAGAACAGCAAGGCGGCGAGCGAAGATGTCGTCATGACCAACATCAACGGGTCTGCACTACTCATCGCGGAGGGAAATTACGACTTCGTGCTGTTGCAGGAAGTGGATATAAACTCCACGCGCAGTTTTCATATAAATCAGTACGATATTTTCAACGATACCCTCTCCGATATGTCGCGCAATCTGGGGATATGCTACGACAGCGCGTTCCTGTTCTATCCGCTGACAGATCCGCACGGAAAGAGCAAGACGGGGCTTGCGTCTTACAGCAAATTCAATATGGATTCCGCGCTTCGCAGACAGTATCCGCTTGCGACCGACATAAGTAAATATTTCGATCTGGACAGATGTTTCGTCGTGACGCGCTATTTACTCGAGAACGGCAAAGAACTTGTTGTGGTCAACAGTCACATGTCGGCATACGACGAGGGCGGTACGGTGAGGCAGCAGCAACTTCAGGCGCTCAACGCGTTCCTGACAGAAGAAAAAGAGAAGGGCAATTACGTAATTGTCGGCGGAGATTTCAATCACGATATCGCCGACAGCGACGGACTTTTCCCGACGGAGCAGAACAGACCCGAATGGGTATTCTCGCTGTCCGACGACGATCTTGCCGATGGATACAGGTTTGAAACGGCGACCAACGCGCCCACTTGTCGCAGTACCGACATACCGTACGAAAAGGGCGTAAATTACACGGTAGTGCTCGACGGATTTATCGTGTCCGACAATATCGTCGTGACCGATGTGGTCAATATCGACAACGATTTTATGTACAGCGATCACAATCCCGCCGTTATGACGTTTAAACCGGTATGAACGTATCCGAGATATTCGCAATATCCCTGTTTGCGGTAATGACCCTGCTGACTTTTGCTCTGTTCGCGTACGATAAAGCAAGCGCGAAAAAGGGAGGACGCAGGATACCCGAAAGAGTGCTTCTTCTGTGCAGCTTTTTGCTGGGAGGCGCAGGGGGATTGCTGGGGATGCTCGTGTGCAGACACAAAACTAAGCATTGGTATTTCTGTTTTCTCGTCCCGATATTTGCGGCGCTGTCGGTTGTTGTCGTAGTCGTCGCGGTTGTCATGACATAGAAAATAAACGCAATCAACAAGCGTGAGGAAGCAATAGCCGCACGCTTATTTTTTTGCAGACCTAGCCGCCTCGGCTTAGCGGAGAAAGGTGCTATAAAGTCCTCTTACGGATAAAGAGAGGATAGGGCTTTACGGAAAACAAATGCCGCCGTGCGGAGAAATGCGCAAAAAGTCGTTTTTACGGATAAAGATAGAAGAAATTTGTGCCGAAGATGCGTGACACGGCAACAAAAAAAACCGCTCCGAAGAGCGGTTTTTGTATTTATACAGTCGTTATCAGCCGAGAGCCTTTTCAACCGCGACCGCGCATGCAACGCTTGCGCCGACCATCGGGTTGTTGCCCATACCGATGAGACCCATCATCTCGACGTGAGCCGGGACGGAAGAAGAGCCTGCGAACTGAGCGTCGCTGTGCATACGACCCATCGTGTCGGTCATGCCGTAGCTTGCGGGACCCGCCGCCATGTTGTCCGGGTGGAGAGTACGACCTGTGCCGCCTCCGCTTGCAACGGAGAAGTACTTTTTGCCGTTCTCGACGCACCACTTCTTGTAAGTGCCTGCAACGGGGTGCTGGAATCTGGTCGGGTTGGTGGAGTTGCCGGTAATGGAAACGTCTACCTTCTCGTGCTTCATGATCTCTACGCCTTCTACAACGTCGTCAGCGCCGTAAACTCTTACTTTGCTGCGTTCGCCGTCGCTGTAAGAGGTCGTGTTGACGATCTTCAGCTCGCCGGTGTAGTAATCGAGTTTTGTCTGAACATAGGTGAAACCGTTGATACGGCTGATGATCTGAGCCGCGTCTTTGCCGAGACCGTTGAGGATGACCTGAAGGGGCTCTTTTCTGACCGTGTTGGCGGTGCGGGCGATACCGATAGCGCCTTCAGCAGCCGCAAAAGACTCGTGTCCTGCGAGGAATGCAAAGCACTTGGTCTGTTCTCTGAGCAGCATAGCCGCGAGGTTGCCGTGTCCGAGACCGACCTTTCTCTGATCTGCGACAGAACCGGGAATGCAGAAGCTCTGCAGACCGATACCGATAGCTTCAGCCGCGTCGCTTGCTTTCTTGCAGTCCTTCTTGATAGCGACCGCGCAACCGACGGTGTATGCCCAGACCGCGTTCTCGAACGCGATAGGCTGAATGCCTTTGACGATGCTCTCAACGTCGATACCCTTGTCGAGGCAGACCTTTCTGGCATCTTCCAGATCCTTTATGCCGTATTCAGCGAGGCACTTGTTGATCTTGTCTATTCTTCTTTCATAACTTTCAAACGTAACTGCCATAAGTCATTACCTCCTTATTATTCCTTACGCGGGTCGATCTTCTTGACCGCTTCTGCATATCTGCCGTAGCTCTTGGTGTGCTTCTTGACAGCTTCGTTGGCGTCCATACCGTTCTTGATGTCTTCCATCATCTTGCCGAGGTTGACGAACTCATAACCGATGACCTGATCGTCCTTGTCGAGACCGATGTGGGTGACGTAGCCTTCTGCCATTTCGAGATAACGCACGCCCTTTGCATTGGTGCTGTACATCGTGCCTACCTGAGAGCGGAGACCCTTGCCGAGGTCCTCGAGACCGCTGCCGATGCTGAGACCGTTTTCGGAGAAAGCGGACTGCGTACGACCGTAGACGATCTGCAGGAACAGCTCTCTCATAGCGGTGTTGATAGCGTCGCAGACAAGGTCGGTGTTGAGCGCTTCGAGAATGGTCTTGCCGGGCAGGATCTCAGCCGCCATAGCAGCGGAGTGGGTCATGCCGGAGCAACCGAGAGTCTCTACGAGAGCTTCTTCGATGATACCGTTCTTGACGTTGAGCGACAGCTTGCAAGCGCCCTGCTGGGGAGCGCACCAGCCTACGCCGTGGGTGAAACCGCTGATGTCCTTGACTTCTTTTGCCTGTACCCATTTAGCTTCTTCGGGGATAGGAGCCGGACCGTGATTCGCGCCTTTGGCAACTTTGCACATATTCAGAACTTCACGTGAATATTCCATTAGGAAAATCCTCCTTAAAAATTTCTTGTTACTTCTTGGATTATATCATATAGTGAAAAAAATATCAAAGAAAAATTATTATCTCGCAAAAAAATATGCGCCGCGGGCGCGTGGGCGCGAGGGCAGCAAAGAAAAAGCTAAAGAGATAAACAGTATGTACGCGTCGGGCGGGAGAGAACGGAAAATTCCGTTCCCGTTACTCGGGCAGTTCGATCTCGGTAGAGCCTATAGCGTAATACTCGTAGACGTCGCTGCTTTTTTCGGCTTTGTTTTCTATCGTGAGGCTTATCGAATCGCTTGCAGAGCAGTCAAGAGTCACTTCGTAATCGTCAAGATTGCCGAAAAGCGCCTCTGAATTCTGTTCAAAATCTTTAGCGAACGTCTCCTCGTCGTAGTCGTTGCCGAAATAGTTCTGATATATCTGTCTGTACGCCTGCTTGAAAAACCTCTCCGGTTCTACTGAAAACTTCAGCTTTTTCCCCTCTATTTCAGTAAACTCGGTGGCGTCCAGCTTGTTGTAAACCAGTCCGCACGCGTTCTCTATCGAATTGACGTAACTGTCTACGTCGGTATCTTCTATATCTTTCCATACGCCCTCGCTGTACTCTTTGTTTTCGCTTTTGCCGAATACGTAATAAACGGTATTGGTATAGCCGTCGCCTACGTGGGTGGTAGAGTAGCGCAGATCTGATCCGCTTTTGTCATAGCGTATGACAGAGTCAGGCTTTACGTTGGTCCTCAGAGTAAAATTGTCGAGAGACAAAAAGTCCTCGGGAGTATAGTTGGCGTTGGCGGATTCGCTTTTGCTGCACCCCCAAAGCGCTATTGCCGCAATGATAAGGAGAAGGATCGCGACAAGCGCGAGATAATTGTTGGTTCGTTTCATATAACACCTCTCGCGTTTATCTTGTGCGCTTTTTTGCCTAATATTCGCAATGCGAAAACACCTTGAAAATATTTTCAGACTAAAAGACGCGCATTTGCGTAAAAAAGCCAAAATATCGTTTTACAAGCATAAAAAAGGGTGGTATAATTATTGCAAAAGTATATTATAAGGAGTTTAATATGAACGGCACGAACATTATGGACACGCTGAAAGCCAGAGGTTTTATCAAACAGGTGGTTTTCGAGGACGAGCTTTACGAATTGCTCGGCAAGGAGAGCGTTCCGTTCTATATAGGTTTCGACCCCACTGCGGACAGTCTGCACGTGGGACACTTCCTCGCGCTTATGGCGATGAGCCATATGCAGAAAGCGGGTCACAAGCCCATCGTGCTCATCGGAGGCGGTACGGGCAAGATCGGCGATCCTTCGGGCAGGACTGATATGCGCCGTATGATGACCAACGAAACCATAATGCACAACTGCGAGTGCTTCAAAAAGCAGATGTCGAGATTCTTCTCGTTCGAGGGAGACAACGCGGCGATAATGGTCAACAACGCAGACTGGCTCGACAATCTCAACTTTTTGCAGTTTATGAGAGATATAGGCGCAAGCTTCTCGGTCAACAAAATGCTGACCGCGGAGTGTTTCAAAACACGTATGGAGAGGGGGCTTTCTTTCTTCGAGTTCAGCTATATGCTTCTGCAGGCGTACGACTTTTTGTATCTGTTCAAGCATTACGGTTGCAAGCTGGAGTGCGGCGGCGACGACCAGTGGTCCAATATTCTGGCGGGTGCAGACCTCATAAGAAGAAAAGAGGGAGAAGCTGCGTTTGCGATGACTTTTGCGCTCCTCACCACGAGTGAAGGCAAGAAAATGGGCAAGACGCAGGCAGGCGCGGTATGGCTCAATCCCGCAAAGACTTCGCCTTACGACTTCTATCAGTACTGGAGAAATACCGGTGACGCAGACGTGGAGAAGTGTCTCAAACTTCTGACCTTCATGGATCTCGGCGAGATAGAGGAGCTGTGCAAGTACCGCGACGAGCGTATCAATGCGGCAAAAGAAAGACTCGCGTACGAGGTCACGGCGATCGTTCACGGTAAAGACGAGGCGGACAAAGCGCAGGCGCAGGCGAGAGCGGCGTTCGGCGGCATTGGCGACGATATGCCCGAGGCTGTCGTGGCAAAAGGCATCAACAATATCATCGACATCATGTGCGCGGTCGGCGTGTGCAAGTCCAAGAGCGAGGCGAGAAACCTAATCACGGGCGGCGGCGTCAAGGTTGACGACGAAAAAGTGGACGGCTTTGATTATGCCGTCAGCGACGAAAAGCTCGCGACGGGCGTAGTGCTGCACAAGGGCAAGAAAGTGCATATCAGGGTCAAGGCTCAATGACGGAATCCTACTTCTGCGTAAAGGGCGTAAGCGAGCGCGAGATCGTGATAAATAGGTCGCGATTTATTACGACGCTTATGCCGATAGACAGCGCAGAGCAGGCTTTTGAAGAGATAAAAAAGATATCGAAAAGATATTCTGACGCTACGCACAATTGCTATGCGTTCGTATCCAACAGAGCGGGTACGGAACAGCGCTTTTCCGATGACGGAGAGCCGCAGGGTACGGCGGGAATGCCTATGCTCGAGGTGCTGAAAAAGCGCAACGTCAGAATGACTCTGGCAGTCGTGACCAGATACTTCGGCGGGATAAAGCTGGGGGCGGGAGGACTTGTCGGAGCGTATTCTTCAAGCGTTGCCGAGGCGCTGGACAATGCTGTCGTCGCGGAGTTCGACTATGCGTCGTATTACGTCGCCGAGTGCGGTTACTCCGAGTACAGGAGGCTGTCAGACGAGATTGCCAAAGAAGCGCAGATCACGGGCGTCGAATACGGCGACAGCGTAAAAATATCCTATGCCGCAGTCAGCGCGGCGGCGGAAAAACTCAACGTGAAACTGACCGATCTGTCCTCGGGAAAAGTGCGAATAACCTGCACGGGTGAAGGATTTTTCGGTTTTGACAAATAAGAAAACAAATTACGGGGTGGTTTTATGAAGATAACCAAATCAAAAGTCTTGAAGCAAAAACCCGACTTTTCCAAACTCGGATTCGGCAAGTATTTCACAGATCATATGCTCGTCATGGAATACGAGAACGGCGCGTGGCATGAACCTGAAATAGTTCCTTACGCTTCCTTCCCGATGGCTCCCGCGACGAATGTTCTGCACTACGCGCAGAGCATTTTCGAGGGCGCAAAGGCATACAAGAACGACGAGGGCAAGATCACCGTTTTCAGAATAGACGACAACTTTGTCAGAATGAACAATTCGGCAAAGAGAATGTGCATGCCTCAGTTCGACGCGGCTGTCGTAAAGTCCGCGTTGTTTGAACTGCTCAAGCTGGAAAGCGAGTGGATCCCCACAAGACCGGGTACAGCGCTTTATATACGTCCGTTCATGTTTGCGAACGAAGAAGTACTCGGCGTGCATGCCAGCAAGAAATACGTGTTCTGTATCATCCTTTCTCCCGTCGGTTCTTATTATGCTCACGGTCTCGAGCCGACCAAGATACTTGTCGAGGACGAACTCGTCAGAGCGTTCATCGGCGGAACGGGCGAGGCAAAGTGCTCGGGCAACTACGCTTGCTCGCTGCTCGGCGGCGAAAAGGCGAACGCGCTCGGTTACGATCAGGCGCTCTGGCTTGACGGAAAAGAGCATAAGTACGTCGAAGAAGTGGGCAGCATGAACATATTCTTCGTCATAGGAGACGAAGTCGTTACTCCGCAGCTCGTCGGAAGCATCCTCCCCGGCATTACGAGAAAGAGCTGCCTCGAGGTGCTCAAAAAGTACGGTTACAAGGCAAGCGAAAGAAGGATATCCATAGAAGAAGTCGTCAAGGCTTACGAGGACGGCACGCTCAAGGAGTGCTTCGGCACAGGTACTGCGGCAGTCATTTCTCCTGTCGGCGTGATAGGCTACAAAGGCAAGGATATGATCGTCAACGGCGGCAAGATGGGCGAGATAACCGCGTTCCTCTACGACAAGATCACGGGCATACAGCAGGAAAAATACGCAGACGAGTTCGGTTGGGTCACGCAGATCAACTGACATCCGTCAACAGAAATAGACAAGACGCCGTCCGGGAGGGCGGCGTTTTTATGTTGTAGAGATATATGTTTGTAGAGACAAAGATCTGATACGCATGTGCACCGAAGATTGTAATAAATAGAGTTTTATCCGACTGTTGTGTACCCGTCGCACGGATCGTTCTTGCAAACATACGCACGGCGGTTTTTATTTCCGTCGGTCGGCATTATAAACATGCGGGCACGCTTTTTTTGCGTGCCCGTGTTTGTTTCGATATCGTTTTGCAGTCTTTGAAAGAGAGTTGCGCGCGTTATACGTTCCAGCCCTTGGGGGTAAATATTTCGTGGAAAGTGCGCACCGCATATCTGTCGGTAAAGCTCGCGATATAATCTCCCACTACGCGGTCTCTCGGCGTGGTTTCGAGCAGAGAGCGGGAAAAGGCGGGGAGTTCTTCGGGGTGCGTCATGTAATGTTGAAAAAGCAGCTCTATCAGCGCGAACGTCTTTTTTTCTTCTGCTTTCGCTACGGGATTGGTGTAAACGCTTGCGAACATGAATTTGTGCAGTTTGAGGTGCATCGCTTCAAACTCGGGGGATTGCTTTACGAACGGTTTGCCGAAGCTGTTGCCGACGATGTCGAGTATAAGGCTGTTGATCCTCGCGCTCTTGCTGTGACCGAGCACTTCGGTGCAGTCCTTTGGCAGATCTTCTTCTTTGAGAACTCCTGCGGAGATCGCGTCCTCTATGTCGTGGTTTATGTAGGCAAACCTGTCTGCGTATTTTATTATCTCGCCCTCCAACGTCGCGGGCTTGCCGCTGAATTTGTGATTGACGATGCCGTCCCTGATTTCAAACGTCAGGTTGAGACCTTTGCCGTCGTTTTCGAGAAATTCGACAATTCTCAGGCTCTGTTCGTTGTGCGAAAAGCCGCCATCTATCAGCTTGTCGAGCACGCTTTCTCCCGCATGCCCGAACGGCGTATGTCCGAGATCGTGCCCGAGAGCGATCGCCTCTATGAGGTCCTCGTTGAGATTGAGGGCGCGCGCAATCGTCCTGCCTATCTGCGCGACTTCGAGGGTATGGGTGAGTCTAGTGCGGTAATGATCTCCTTCGGGAGAAATGAAAACCTGCGTCTTGTGCTTAAGACGACGGAAAGACTTGCTGTGTACTATTCTGTCGCGGTCGCGCATGAAGTCGGTACGTAAAGGACAGGGGTTTTCTTCGCGCCTTCTTCCTTTCGTCATGTCCGAGCGGCATGCGTAAGGGCTGAAAAACTTTGCTTCTTTTTCGTAAACTGTTTTTTTGAAATCTTCCATGATTTTATTATACAAAATAAAAGGCGTCGCTGTAAAGAGGCAAAATGCGCGTAACAAGGCGTTTTTTGAAAAAATCGCATTTTTAACGCTTATTTTACATTTATGTGTTAAAGTATTTTGCGAAAAGCGGTTGAGGACGGTTAAAATCGCCCAATATCATATAAAATCTTTGCAGATAAGTTATATTTGTGTTATAATATTGCAAATATCTATTTTACAGAGGCATATGATGAAA
>CALWKV010000080.1 GCA_944381355.1 uncultured Christensenellaceae bacterium
TTGGAGACGGCGGGCGCCGGCGAATGTCTGCGCCTTGTCTATTCAAACGTATAAATATTTCCTCGTTGGCTCAAATTCGTTTGTACATGCCGACCGTCTGAATTTTGCAAAGCGTTTTCATCTGCCGCCGATACGCTCAGTATTGACTTGGACGAACAATATTCAAACGACGATATTGAGAATTACTGCAGGATAAGACTTAAACAGAGCGGTATGAACGAGACAAATGCGCGAAAAACGGCGCTCAGAATTGCATCGAGGAGCGACGGCGTATTTATGTATGCGGAAAAAGTCGTTGACGACATTGTCGCCGGAGTAATTGAACCCAACAACGATTTTCCTGTCGGACTCAACGCGTTGTTTTGCAGTTATTTCGACAGATCTGTCGGGAGCGCCGAAGAGTTCAGAAAAGAATATTCGCCTGTCATCGGCATCATACTTGCCGTGCATAAAAACGTATCGCCTGCGTTCATAGCCTCGGTGCTGGACGTGACAACAGAAAAAGTGTCGGAGATACTCAAAAATATACGCGATTATTTCGTGCTACTCAACGAAAACGAGCAGACGATCGTCAAGCCGTATCACAAGTCGATAACAGACTGGTTTTACGGCATGTCCGCAGATATGCCTTATTACTGCGATATATCTGCCGCCAAGGACAGAATCATCGATTACGGTCTGCAATGCGTGGAAAAAAAATCACTTTTCGACGCTTATTATACAGAATATTTCTATTTCGACATAAAAAGGTCTGCGATCTGGTTACAGACGGGGCCAAAAGACCGCATCAGGATATATCTGCACATAATCAGAAGCGCGATCTTTGTCGGAAATATCGACGTTGAAAAGCAGATGTTGACTGTACTGGAACGCGATTCCCGCAACGATCCCGAAGAAAGACTCCAATATCTGTCCGTCAGGCTCAACTTTGAAACGAGGCACAGACCGTTAAACGTGGTAGCTACCATCGACGAGATGAAAAGCATGGCGGGTCAGCTCGATCAGCCGGAAAAAGCGATTAAACTGTCTATGGAAATAGCGACCGGGTATTTCTATTGCGGAGAAAATTATGAAGGGATTAAAGTGATGGAAGAAGCTGAAAAGAAATATTGCGACGTAATAAAAAACGATAAAAAGATCGCGGCGAAAATGCAGCACGTATACGGACTTCTTTCTCACGACATCGACAAGAATCAGAAGGTGGTCGACAGCGCGTTGTACGCAAGCAGAGAGTATCGGCAGTCGGCGTCAGATTACGATTATATGATATCCCTGGTCAATCTCTACGACGGATACATGGGCGTAGGTCAGCTTGAACAGGCATGGGATATCATACAAATCGTCGACGCACATATTGCTCCCGATATTTCGCTTCAGATTAAAGACATACATTACATCTGCAAAGGCAACGTCTGTCTGTCGCTCGGGAGACCTATGACCGCGCTGTATTATTATGAGAAAGGATTGAAGATTGCCAAAAGGATAGGTCACACGTGGGATTATACTTACGGGCGGATATGGAGATGTCTTGCTTTAGCGTATTACGGAGAACGCGACTGTATAGGAGATCTTGCCGAAATATTTTTCTCGCTCAGCGGCGACGAATATCTCTATCTGCGTTCGCTCGCGGGCACATTCTATTTTATCGCGTCGTACTTGCTCAAATTAAACAGAGACGATGAACAGTTGCAAATATTCGGGCAAATGAAGAATACGAAATTTACAGGACACAAAGCGATCATTTACGCGGCGGCACAGCTGATCGGGCTGAACACCGACCTGCCCGACGTTTCGAAAACGGTCAACATGTTTGTGCGTTGTGAAGGAATCAAAGGCGGATTCGGTATAGCGGCAGACTATTATCGGCTTTTCGCTTGCGACAACAAGAAAATGCAGGCATGGACAGAGAAGTACGTCGACCCTGTTTTTGCATCGCAACAGAAAGAGAAAGAAAAGATAGTCTCCGCTCTTGACGGGAAATTCAGGGTGAAAAAATTCTGCTGTAAAGACTGTTGTTCCATGTGCTGTTACGACGGCGTATACGTATCTAAAAAAGAGGAAGAAAACATCACGTCTTTCATTGCCGAAAATCCGACAATGTTCGAGGGCATACCTTCTGTAATCACAGAGGAAAGCGCGTGGGAAAATATGATATCGGGCAGGAAAACGCTGACAAAGCATTATAAATCGAAGAACCCGCAGTACCCCGCTCATTTCAACGATACAATGTGCATTTTTGCCCGCGATGACGGCGCCTGTATGTTGCAGAAGGCGGCAACTGCGCTTGAATTACACCCGTGGAAATTCAAACCGATGTCATGCTGGATGTTTCCTCTTGACGTCGGACCCGACGACAAAATTCTGCCGCCGCCTGCGTCGCTCGAAGAAGATCCCAATTATATACCGGGTAAATACGACGGTTACGTCTCGGCGCTTCCTTGCGGTCAATTCGATCCTAACGGCAAACTGTGGACGGACGTCTACTACAACGAGATAGAGTTTTACGACCATATTTGCGGGTTGCGCACAGAAAAGCAGGAAGCAGATCCGAAATAAAATATTAAAAGACTAAAAATCGGGTCCTTGTTTGAGGACCCGATTTTTGCTGTATAGCGGACGCTTACGCGACAACGTTCAATTCAATGCTGATCGCGCGGTCGTTGTCGGTGTCGACGAATACGAGGATAGTCTTGCCCGACGACACTTTCGTCACGTCAAAGGAAATGAGAGCAGATACCGCATACGCGCCGTTGTTGCCTGTCTGCGGCTCGATGCGTCTGATTGCTTCGTCGGGAACTACGTCCTGATTGGTGGAGAATACTTTCGCGTAGTACATCGTGGAGTAGCCTTCCTGGTTTGCGTACACTGTATTCTGGATCGATTCAGATCCAAAATCGACGTAAATACCGCCTGAGAGAGTGGTCGGCTGTGCGAGAGCTTCTGCATCTCTCCACGTCATGCCGTCGTCGAGCGCGGTAATGACGTTGACTTTGAACGTTGCTTTCACCGAGACGTCTTCATCTAGCATCTCAAAGGTGTATTTACCGTCCGCGGTGGGCGTACATACCGTGTCGTTGGCATAAACTTTGTCAACACTGAGGAAGCCCCAGGTATCTACTGTGACTGTAACAGTCTTGCCGGCGCCGACTATGGAGTAGTCTGCGTCAATCGTATAGAAGTCGGCGAAAACGTCGTCATCGACAATGCTTATCTTGTGAGAAGTCGGCATTTGTTCTTCAGGCGGAGCCGTGTTTACGCACGCGCATAACACAAATGTACAAAGGACGAGCATCGTGACGACAAAAATAGTTGCAGCTGATTTTTTACTCATAATATACACCTCGCATTATATTACTATTCTAACATACTATGATTATGTTGTAAATACCCTTCAAGGGAGAGTATTGACACCCCTCGCGACAATTTGTATAATTATAAGGAGATTATGAGTACTCTGATAAAAAAGTCAGAGAACTCTCGGGCGGTCAAAAGCAGCGAGTAGCGATCGCGCGCGCGATCATTAAGTCGCCCGAACTCATCATAGCAGACGAGCCAACGGGCGCGCTGGACAGAAAAACGGCTGATGAGATAACCGACGTACTTCTCTCGGCAGTCAAAGAAAACGGAACGACGCTTATCGTTGCCACGCACGATACTGAGATAACGAAGAAATTCGACAGAGTGGTAAGGCTTGAAAACGGGTTGATATCCCTGTAAGGCAGACGATGAAAGGAGAAAAACAAGGAGAAAAACATGGAAGAAAGACCTTTTGTACCAGAAAATATGTTTTTTCAGGGGTGTTACAATCCCGCATACGAAGAACAGATCAGAAAATGCAAAGATAAGTGCTTTGAATACAACAAACTTAACCCCAACGACAGAGAAACGCAGAACAGAGTGTTGCAGAATCTCCTCGGTACGTGTCACGACGATACTGTCATAGTGCCGCCGTTCTGGTGCGATTACGGATACAATATTCACGTCGGCTGCAGTTTTTATGCCAATCACAACACAGTTGTGCAGGACGGACTTCCGGTAAAGTTCGGCGACAACGTGTTTATCGGTCCAAATTGTACTTTTACGACCGCGGAGCACCCCGTTGATCCCGAGCTGCGCAAAAAAGGCGTGGAAATAGCCAAGTCGATAACCGTGGGAAACAACGTATGGATAGGCGCAGGCAGCATAGTCCTTGCGGGAGCGACGATAGGGAACAACGCGGTGATAGGCGCGGGGAGCGTCGTGAAAGGTAATATTCCGCCCGACGTTATCGCCGTCGGCGTACCTTGCAAAGTCAAGAGGAAAATCAACGAAAAAGACAAAACGGCATATCCGTTTTACAGCGATATAAGGTAAACGAAAAGCCGCATCAATGCGGCTTTTATCATCTTCCTGCCAGATAATCCAGCGAGCAGTTGAAGTAGTCGGCAAGATCGATCAGAGTTATCAGTTTCGGCACCTGCTTGCCGAGATACCAGTTGGAGAGTTGCGTCTGTGTCAGCCCTGTTTCTTTGGCAATGAGATACCTCGATTTGCCGCATTTGGCGACGGCTTCGCGAAATCTTGCGGTGCAATCTGAAGATAGAGTATAGTCGCGACATACTTCACAATCCGCATCAAAGCCGAAAAGGTAGTCGAGTGTGCAGTTGAGCACTTGCGCTATTTTGACCGCATTGTGCGTGGCTGGCGCTTTCCCCGAAAGATAATCATATATTCTCGATACGTTTACGCCGCTTTGCTGAGAAAGATCGGCAACAGATAAGTTGCGTTCTATCATCAGATCTCTCAGACATTCGGCAAAAAAAGCGACTCTGTTCATTATATATACCTATAATTACTGATTTTAAGTAAATTATTGCAATATCGGATAAAAAATACTTATGTTTACTAATAAATATATGTATAATGGAATTATGAAAGAGAAAATAATCAAAGAAAGTTATATGTATGATTCGGATTACGTCACGCTCGAAGAATTCAGCGACGAGCTTTACGGCGCTTTCAAAGCGTTGTTTGTCTGCAAGCTCAAGCGAAACGGCAATCAATTCACGGTATCGTTCAAAGACGGCGGCACGTTCAGAGTGACCGTAGCCGAAGAACCTAAAGAAAACTGATTTCGTCAGGTCACGCTCCCTCGCTGAGAGGGAGCTTTTTTATATTAGGCGACAAGTGTGTGTGCCGCCGATATTTCGCGTCTTGCGGCATGCAGGGCGCATTTTTGTCATTATATTTCATAAACGCTCAAAACCTCGTTATTTTCGACATTGCTCATGTTGTATAATTTTTTCACTGAAAAAAGGAGACGCAACAATGCAATTGAGTATGGTGAATGACGGGTCGACCGTCGTGGCAAGGCTTGACGGAGAACTCGACGAGCATACTGCCGCCGGCGTACGCGAAAAACTTGACAGGCGCATAGAGCAAGGCGGATTCAGAAATTTCGTATTCGATTTTTCCCGCCTTAAGTTTATGGACAGCACGGGGATAGGCGTGCTTCTCGGCAGATACAAGATATTAAAGCGCTCGGGCGCGGGGATATATATCGCTTCGCCCAATCCGCACGTGGACAAAATACTTTCGCTTGCGGGAATTTACTCGATAATCCAAAAAATAAATGCGTGAGGTCAATATGAATAAACTTTATATAAAAATCAGCGCCGATATGGCAAACGACGCGTTCGTGAGGAGCACAGTCGCCGCTTTCTGCGTAGAACTCGACCCGACTGTCGAGCAGATAGAGGACATTAAGACGGCGGTCTCGGAAGCGTTCACCAATTGCGTTATACACGGCTACGACAATAAAGAGGGCAATTACGTTTATCTCGATCTGTGTGTAGACGAAGGAAAATTGTCAATAATAATCAGCGACGGCGGCAAAGGCATCGAGGACGTAGCCAAAGCAATGGAGCCGTTTTACACGACGAAACCCGAGGAGGAGCGCAGCGGTATGGGCTTTACTCTGATGGGGACGTTCATGGACGAAATGCGCGTCGATTCGACGCCGGGCAAAGGTACGACGGTTACGATGGTGAAAATAATCGGGAAAGAGGTTGCTTGATGCTTGATCACACAGAGACGGTCGGACTTATCGTTGCGGCTCAGAAAGGCGACGAAAGCGCAAAAGAGGCGCTCATCGTCAACAATATGCCGCTGATAAAGTCGATTGCGGCACGCTACCGCAACAAAATGATAGAATACGACGATCTTTTGCAGCTAGGCGCGATGGGGCTCGTTAAGGCTATAAACAATTTCGACGTATCGTTCGGGGTGCGGTTTTCGACATACGCCGTACCTATGATAGCGGGAGAAATAAAACGCTTCATCCGAGACGACGGCGCGATCAAGGTAAGCCGCTCGCTTAAAGCCGCTTCTTTGAAAATACAACAGATATCGAGCGAATACAAACAGGAACACGGCGACGCGCCGCCTGTCGATTATCTTGCCGAAAAGCTCGGTCTCGACCCTCAGGAAGTCGTCTTTGCAATGGACAGCAGCAAATATCCCGTATCGATATACGAGAAATACGACGACGACAACTCTCAATGCGTAATGGACAAACTCGCAGGAGGAGAAAGCGGCGAAGATATGATGGACAGAATGATACTCAAAGACTTCATCAGGACGCTTCCCAAGCGGGAAAAGACGGTCATAGTGCTGCGTTACTTCAAGGACAAAACGCAGAGCGAGATCGCCAAGATCCTCGGCGTATCGCAGGTACAGGTGTCCAGGATAGAGAGCAAGATCATCAGCGAGATGAAAAAAGCTCTCGCGTAAA
>CALWKV010000081.1 GCA_944381355.1 uncultured Christensenellaceae bacterium
ATCCCGATAAGGAATTTCACGCATACATCGGCTTTGCGAACGCGGGAAAAGTCGTACTCGAAAAAGAGCTCGCCGCGAAATGCGCTTCCGTCACCGTGGCTACCGACGACGGCAGTTACGGCAAAAAAGGCTTCGTGACGACGTACGCGCGCGAAGCGTTCGACGAGGTGAAGCCCGACGAGATATTCGTCTGCGGACCCGAAGTTATGTACAAGGCGGTCAGAAAGTGCTTCGACGGCGTGAAAGTTCCGCTTTACGTGTCGCTCGAGCAGCGCATGGGTTGCGGTATAGGCGCGTGCCTCGTCTGCAATTGCAAGGTAAAACGCGCTGACGGCGAAGGATACGTCAGAGTGTGCAAGGACGGTCCCGTATTTCTTCTCGACGAGGTGGTACTATGAGTAATCTCAAGGTGAATATCGCGGGCGTTGAATTCAAGAATCCCGTAATTACGGCGAGCGGCACGTTCGGCTTCGGCAAGGAATACGGGGAGTTCTATCCGATTTCCGCGCTCGGAGGCATATGCACAAAAGGTCTGACGCTGAGAAAACGCGACGGCAATCCTCCTCCCAGAGTGGCGGAGACTTACGGCGGAATGCTCAACAGCGTCGGCTTGCAGAATCCCGGCATAGATCACTATCTCGCGGAGGACGACAAGCGCCTCGCCAAAGAGGACGTCGTCGTGATTGCAAATATCGCGGGATCGACTCTCGACGACTACGTGGCGATGGGAGAGAGGATCAACGAGAGCAGCGCCGCTATGGTGGAACTCAACATATCCTGTCCCAACGTCAAGCAGGGGGGTATGGCTTTCGGCGTACTGCCGAAAAACGTAGAGGAAGTTACGCGCGCAGTCAGAAACGTATGCAAAAAACCCGTGATAACCAAGCTGTCGCCCAACGTGAGTTGCATCGCGGACAACGCGAGAGCGGCAGAAGCGGGCGGCGCGGACGCCGTCTCGCTGATCAATACCCTTTCGGGTATGGCGGTCAATTATAAGACGAGGCGTCCGATACTCGCCAACAACAACGGCGGACTTTCGGGACCCTGCGTAAAACCCGTCGCGCTCAAAATGGTGTGGGAATGCTACAATGCGGTGAAGATACCGATCATCGGTCTCGGCGGCATAACGACTTATACCGACGTGCTCGAATTCATGATCTGCGGCGCGCGCGCTGTGCAGGTGGGAACGGCTAATTTCACCGACCCTACCGCGGCGTTTGATATAGCGCGAGACCTCGAGGCATACGTAAAAGAAAACGACATGGATATCAACGACCTTGTCGGCACACTGATATTAAATTAGTTTACAGACACAGGCAGGAAAAAATAAAGAAATAAAACAAAATCGGAGGACTTTTTATGATGACAACCGAACAGGCGCTCGAAGTTTACCGCAGCACGGGCGCGATACTCAAAGGACACTTCAGACTCACGTCGGGCAGACATTCCGACACCTATATGCAGAGCGCGAAAGTTTTTGTCGATACCAAGGCTAGCGAGACTCTCTGCAAGGCTCTTGCCGAAAAGCTCACCGACGCGGGCGTAGAAGTCGACGTGGTGATTTCTCCCGCAATCGGTGGCATCCTTATGGGATACGAGGTCGCGAGACAGCTGGGCAAACCCAACATTTTCGCAGAGCGCGAAAACGGAGTTATGACTCTGCGCCGCGGCTTTACGATTGAAAAGGGCACCAGGTTCGTGGTTTGCGAGGACGTCGTCACGACGGGCGGATCGGTCAAAGAAGTCATCGCACTCGTAAAAGAGGCGGGCGGCGAAGTCACCGCGGTCGCTTCTCTCGTCGACAGAAGCAACGGCAAGGTGGATTTCGGCGTGAAATTCGTCAACCTCATCAGCATGGACATCACCTCTTACGAGCCTGACGAATGCCCGCTGTGCAAAGAGGGAAAGATCGAATTGGTAAAGCCCGGCTCGAGAGTGTTTACCAAGTGAGACGCTTATGTGGAAAAGAGTAGAGAAAACATACGCGAGTCTGCGTAACAAGGTGGATTTCAAACCGCAGATAGGCATTGTCCTGGGCAGCGGTCTCGGCGCAATAGCCGAAAACATCGAGAGCGTCTACAGCGTGCCGTTCGACTGCCTGCAGGGTATGCCCATGTCGACTGTTGAGGGACACAGCGGCAGATTCGTGTTCGGATATATCAACCGCGTACCCGTCGTCGTGATGCAGGGCAGAGTGCATTATTACGAGGGATATACGCCGCAGGAAGCCGTGCTCCCGATACGCCTTATGATAAGAATGGGCGTCAAGGCGCTCGTGCTGACCAACGCGTCGGGAGGCATCAGGGACGATCTCGATACGGGCGACATCATGATGATAACCGACCATATCAGCCTTGTGCCGTCTCCGCTTATCGGCAGGAACGACCCGTCTTACGGCGACAGATTTCCCGATATGACCGAGGCGTACGATCCCGCTCTCAAAGAAATGGCGCGTGCGGCGGCTAAGAAAGTGGGCGTCGAGCTTAAAGAGGGCGTCTACATTCAGTTTACGGGACCCAACTTCGAAACTCCCGCAGAGGTGCGTATGGCGAGAGCCATGGGCGCGGACGCGGTCGGTATGAGTACCGCGATCGAGACGATAGCGGCAGTACACATGGGCATCAAAGTGCTCGGATTGTCGTTTATTAGCAACAAGGCTTGCGGTCTCAGCGACAAGAAACTCAGTCATCTCGACGTGCAGGCGGAAAGCCGCAGCGTCGTAGGAAAGCTGAGTAGCCTTATAAGCGAGCTGGTTGTGCTTGCTTCCAATAAATAAAGAGAAAAACCGACACGGAGGCGCGAATTTTGCGTCGGGCAGGAAATGAAACTCAGGATCTATAACGCGAAAATACTGACTAAAGACGGGGTAATACAAGGAGAGCTGCGCACTAAGGACGACAGGATATCTTATCTGTCTCCCGTCTCCACGCTCGACTGGCAGGACTGGGACAGGGAGATAGACCTCAAAGGCAATCTTCTCGTGCCCTCTTTCAAGAACGCGCACACGCATTCTCCGATGACCTTCCTGCGCTCGCGCGCAGAGGACATGCCGCTTGGCGACTGGCTGTACAAGCAGGTTTTTCCCGCAGAGGGAAAGCTGACCGACGAAGATTGCTATTATTTCACGCGGCTTGCGGTTGCGGAATACTATGCGGGCGGCACTACGTTCGCGTGCGAGATGTACGGGCATACGGAGGCGGTCGCCGAGGCTTTTGCGGATACGGGGTTCGGCGCGTATATCGGCAGCGGCATCTTCGATTTCGACGGCGGCTACGACGCGATAACCAAGCGTGCGGAAGAACTTAAGAGCAGGATCGACAAGCTCAGCGGGGTAAAATACGCGCTCGCGATGCACGCGGAGTATACCTGCGGAGCGGAGACGCTGAAAGCGGTAAAAGATCTGTCGGAAAAATTCGGACTTCCCGTAATGACGCACCTCAGCGAGACTTCGGACGAGGTGGCTTCGTGCAAGGAAAGGAACGGCTTATCTCCCGTAAAATATCTTGCCGAAAAGGGTATATTCGACCGCGGCGGCACGGGATTCCATTGCGTGCACGTAGACGACGGTGATATAGAGATAATGAAAAAACTCGGGGTTAACGCGGTCACTTGCCCGTGCAGCAACCTCAAACTGGCTAGCGGTATCGCTCCCGTCAAAAAACTTCTCGACGCGGGCGTAAAGCTCGGCGTCGGTACGGACGGAGCGGCGAGCAACAACGCGCTGGATATGTTCAGAGAGACATATCTCGCAACCGTACTTCAGAAATATCTGCTCGGCGACGCGGCGGCGGCAAGCGCGAAAAGCGTATACGCGGCGGCGACCGACGGCTCTGCTTTCGGGCTTGAGGGCGCGGACGGACTTTACGTCGGCGCGCGTGCGGACATGGCTGTGATAGATCTTTCCGCGCCCAATATGCAGCCGCTTAACGACGTCCCGAACAACCTTGTCTACGCAGGCGGCAGACACAATGTAAAAATGACGATAGCGGGCGGAAAGATCGTATACGAAGACGGCGAGTATCTCTACGGAGAGGACTACGGCGCGTTGCTTGAAAAATGTAACGCTGCGGCAGAGAGGATAAAAAATGAGATCTGAAAAAAATCTTACGGCGGAACAAACGGAGAAACGGAATAAAAGACTGCGCTTTGCGGGTCTTATCGTACTCACGGTGCTTGTAGTCGTCGCGGTAGTCGTGACGGCGCTCGTCGTAAAAAGCTGCACCGAAAAGGTCACCCTCGATATAGGTCAGCCTTACGACGCGGGCAAGGCGACCGTTACGGTCACGGGCGTCGAGATAAAGAGGGTCGCCGTCACGGAGCAGGTCTACGCGATAATAACGCTCAAAGTAGAGGCGGAAAAGGATTTTACGCTCGATCCCGAGGACTTTGAACTGGACGGCGTTTCTCCTATGGGGCTGGGATTGCCGGACGGAACGAATTTAGATACGGAAGAAAAAGAGATCGCGGCAGGCGCTACGGAGCAGGTAGAGATAGCATTTCTCGTGCCGCGAAGCATGAAAGTCAGCTTTCTGACCTACAAAAAGGCTGAGATAAGACTCGGCAGTATGATAGAAAACGATAACAACCTTTCTTAAGGAGAAGAAATGATACAGGTAACGGATTTGTTTTTGCAGTTCGGCGGCAGGAAACTTTTCGAGGACGTCAACCTCAAGTTCACCGACGGCAACTGCTACGGCGTAATTGGCGCAAACGGCGCGGGAAAATCGACCTTCCTCAGGGTGCTTTCGGGAGAACTCGAACCGACCAGAGGCACGGTGTCGATAGGCAAGGGACAGCGTATAAGCGTCCTGCATCAGAATCAGAACGACTTTGACGACTGCACCGTGATGAGAACGGTCCTTCTCGGGCACAAGCGTCTTGTCGACATAATGGACGAGAAAGACGCGCTCTATATGAAAGAGGATTTTTCGGAGGAGGACGGCATAAGAGCGTCCGAGCTTGAAAACGAGTTTGCGGAACTCGGCGGCTGGGAAGCGGAGAGCGAGGCGGCGTCCCTTCTCAACGAACTCAAGTTCGGCGAAGAATATCACGACAAGCTGATGAGCGAGCTTGACGGCAAGCAGAAAGTCAAAATACTTCTTGCGCAGGCGCTTTTCGGCAACCCCGACATTCTCATACTCGACGAGCCGACCAACAACCTCGACGCAAAGAGCATCATGTGGCTTGAAAAATTCCTGATGGACTTCAAGAACACACTCATCATCGTTTCGCACAACCGTCACTTCCTCAACAAGGTGTGCACGCATATCTGCGACGTCGACTACGGTCAGATCAATATGTACGTGGGCAACTACGATTTCTGGTACGAGACGAGTCAGCTGCTTGCGAGACAGGCAAAAGAAGCGAACAAAAAGGCAGAAGCGAGAGCGAAAGAGTTGCAAGAGTTTATCGCGCGCTTCTCTGCGAACGCGTCCAAGTCGAGACAGGCGACGTCGAGAAAGAAAGAGCTTGAAAAACTCACGCTCGAGGATATAAAGCCTTCGATGAGGAAATATCCTTATATAAACTTTGAAAGCGAGCAGGATCTCGGCAAAGAGATTCTCAAAGTCGAGGGATTGACCAAGAAAGGATATTTCGAAAACGTCAGCTTTACCGTGCAGAAGGGCGAAAAGATCGCATTCCTTTCTGACAAATCCACGTCGGTGTCTATGCTTTTCGACATACTCAACGGCATCGAGGAGCCGGACGCGGGCAGGTACGAATGGGGCAAGACGGTCAGACTCAGCTATGTGCCGCAGAATTTCGACGACTTTTTCGACGGATGCAACATGAATCTGGTCGAATGGATAAACAGGTTTTCAAAAGACCACACCGAAAGTTATCTGAGAAGCTGGCTGGGAAGGATGCTTTTCTCGGGCGACGAGGTCAAAAAGAGCGCTAAAGTACTCAGCGGAGGCGAAAAAGTGCGCTGTATGCTGGCGCGCGCAATGCTGATAGGCGGCAACGTCATCATACTCGACGAGCCGACCAACCATCTCGATCTCGAATCCATTACGGCTCTCAACAAGGGCATGATCAATTTCAAAGGTTGCAGCCTGTTCGCGACACACGACCAGGAGCTTATGCAGACGGTCGCCAACAGGATAATAGAGATCAACGGCACCAAGACGTTCGACAAACTTACGACTTACGAAGAATATCTTGAAACTATCTGACGAGGTGATTACCATGGACAAGAAAGACAAACAGATCATCGCGATACTTCGCGAGGACAGCCGTTTTACTACGGCGCAGATCGCCGCTATGAGCGGACTTTCGGAGGACGAAGTCAAAGACAGGATCGCGGCTATGGAACAGAGCGGGATTATCGCCAAGTACACCGTGCTGTGCAATACCGAAAAGATGGATTCTGACGCCGTGACCGCGCTTATCGAGGTGAAAGTCACGCCGCAGATGCGCGACGGCTTCGACGCGATAGCGCGCGACATCTACAAATTCGAGGAAGTAAAGGACGTATACCTGATGAGCGGCAGTTACGACCTCACCGTCATCGTCGAGGGCAAAAACCTCAGAGAGGTCTCCCGATTCGTTACCGAAAGACTGTCCGTACTCAAGGACGTCACGTCGACCGCGACCCACTTTATATTGAAAAAATATAAGGCAGAAGGCGTCGTGCTCGAAAAACGCGAAGAGATCAAGAGAGAAGAAATAGTATGAATTACGACAAATACGTGGGCGACGTCGTAAAAAACATCAAGCCGTCCGGCATAAGAAAGTTTTTCGACGTTGCGGCAATGTACAAGGACGTTATTTCGCTGGGTGTGGGAGAACCAGATTTCGTCACGCCGTGGGAAGCGAGAGAGGCGGCTGTGCAGAGCATAAGAAAGGGCATCACGCAGTATACGTCCAACAGCGGACTGCTGCAACTCAGAGAGGCGGTATCCAGATATATCGACCTGCACTTCGGGCTGAAATACGATCCCAAGGACGAGATCGTTATGACGGTCGGCGCGAGCGAGGCGATCTATCTTGCGGTGCGCACTCTTGTCAACGCGGGTGACGAGGTGATCATTCCCGAGCCGTCTTACGTATCCTACGCTCCCGGCGTTGCGCTCTGCGACGCAGTGCCTGTCGGCGCAAAGTGCGTTGCCAAGGACAACTTCATACTTACAGCGCAGGCGCTCGAGGAGGTCATCACCCCGAGGACGAAAGCGCTTATACTGCCTTTCCCCAACAATCCGACGGGCGCGATCATGAACAGGAAACAGCTCGAGGAGATTGCCGAGGTAATCAAAAAGCACGATATCATCGTCATTTCGGACGAGATATACGCAGAGTTGACTTACGGCGACGAGCGTCACGTTTCGATCGCGTCGCTGGACGGCATGAGAGAACGTACGATACTCATCAACGGCTTCAGCAAGGCGTTTGCGATGACGGGCTGGAGACTGGGTTACGTCTGCGCGCCGAGAGAGCTTGAAAAGCAGATGCTCAAGATACATCAATATATAATAATGTGCGCGCCCACCGCGGCGCAGTACGCGGCGCTAAGCGCGCTGAATACGGCGTTCGAGGACAATTTCGCGGCGGTAGAGGAGATGCGGAGTCAGTACGACGTCAGGAGGAGATTCCTCGTCAGGCGCCTCAACGAGATGAAGCTGACCTGCTTCGAGCCTAAGGGAGCGTTTTACGTGTTCCCGTGTGTGTCTGTTACGGGGCTTGACGGAGAACAGTTTGCCGAAGAACTCCTCGCCGATCAGAAAGTCGCGGTCGTGCCGGGCGGCGCTTTCGGAGATTCGGGCAAGGATTTCATAAGGATAAGTTACGCTTATTCTCTCGAGAGCCTTAAGAAAGCGACCGACAGGATAGAAACCTTCCTGAAGAAAAAGGGAGTGCTGTAAATAAACGGTGTGTAATATTACACGGTTTGTGTGAAAATGTGTGTTTGATGTGTTAAAATGTGCATAATTTTAATACTATTTTAATAAATGATGGCAGATAAACGGGCAAAACAGACTGACAAAAAAATTTTTAAAAAAGTTTGAAAAAACTGTTGACAAATTTTGAAGTCGGTGATAAAATGCAAACTGTAAATAAAAGAGCTCATAATTTTCCCCCTTATCATATAATAAAGGAAGGAAGGTACCCGAGTAATCGGATACCTTTCTTTCTTTTTACAGTGTCTTTTCCGTTTGAGGATCGATGAATCGATCCGTTTTGTCCATAAACTTAAAGATAGCTTAGAATATACGGAAAAACTCTGTCATTTTGACGTGCGCCGCAAAAGCAATAATACTTTTATAGTGAACTTGGTTTTAGCATGCCTTTATTGCGTTACTCTTTTTCTGCATGACCGCCGCAGGACTTGCCGCAGGACTTGCCGCAATTCTGAGTCTTGCCCGCACTCTTGGCGTGCTGCTTGTTCTGAGTTGCTTTCTTCATTCTTTTTACCTCCTTATCAGACTACTTGTATTGTGCGAAGCGCGCCTCGTTTTATCCCGACGCAAGACTGTAAATTTTTACCTTGAGAGAGGAGTAAGAGAAGTACATTTGTCGTATAAAGAGGCGGACAACGACGAGACAAGCATTTTGCCGAGTCCCGAAGAAAACCCGTCGAGACATTCCGACATCGAGTTCCGAGAGGCAAAGCCGAGATAATATTCTTTTGCGTAAACCGAGAGAGCTTGCGCGAACGCGTCTTTGGTCACGCTTTCGGCGCACAGACCGACGGCGAGCGCGGCTTTGCAGTATACGGTGATATAGTAATCGGCAAAGTCGCGGTATTCTGTCGTCGCGCGAAAAACGTCGCAGAGCGCGTCCTCGCCGAGCGCGCGCTGAGACTCGACGTATGACGAGTAAGACGACGCCCAGCTTTCTCTGAGTGCGTCGGCATAGTTTTTCATATCTTTTTTTTCAAAATAATACAGCGTAGACCATTGTGCGAGCGCCTCGTCCTGCCACGGCGCAGCGACCTGATCGCTGCCGATAAGGTTGTACCACCATTGATGCGCTACTTCGTGAGCGACTACCTTTTCCGTTTCCGCGAACGACAGAGAGGCGGAGAACAGCGCGAGATTGCTAAATTCCGCTCCCGCGGTCATAAAAGGAGTGAACACGAGGAAATATTCTTTGACGGGCAGATCGCCGAACGCGTCCGAGAACAGCGCGAGCGCGTCTGCGGCATACCGCGCGGCATAGTCGTAAGAGCCGTCGTGTATCACGCACGCGGTATAGCCGTCGGCGGTAGCGGACGAGACCTCGGCTTCGGGTACGAGTATGAGAGAAAGGTCGCGCAGAGAATGGGCGGCGAAAAGTTTTTCTTCGTCATTGCCGTCGGCTGTCGGAGCAGAACACGCGACAGTCCAGTCGTCGGGGCAGTCGAGGTAGAGAGAGTAGTCCGCGACTTCAAAGACGAAAGGATCGCCTGTCGCAACGTAGTCGTAAAACGCAAAGTCTCCCGCGTCGCGGTCGTAACGGCACAGTTGAGGGAAATAGAATGTCAGATTTACAGAAAAATCGTTGTAGCCGTAGCGCGCGTTGCAGTACGGCATGGTCAGGTCGAAAGAAAATCTGACTTCTGTCTTTTCCCCGAGAGCGAGCGGAGAGGACAGGTCGACGACGATCTTGCAAGGTGTGTCGCATATCGAGACGCTTTTCACGTTGTCGCCGCCCGCCTCGAGAAAGGAATAACTTCCCGCGTTCAGACCGTACGGATAGGCGGCGTCGAGCATTATTCCGTCTGCGGGAGGAGGATATTTAAGAGTGTAGGCGTCGGGATAAAACGCAAAAACAAGGCGGGTCAGACCGTCCTCGAAAGTGTTGACTACCGTCACGCTCTCGTCCACGCTTATGCTGTTTGCATCGGCGTCGGCAGTCACGGTCAGAGAATAGGAGCAGTTGCCGCCGACTTCGTCGTCCGTGCAGGAAACCAATGCGGTCAGAGGTGAAAGAGCGATCGCGATACAGATTATGAGGGGCATTGCTTTCATACTATTTAATATGCGTGCTCTGCGACGTTATGCGGAAGAAAGGGTAAAAGGGGCGGGAATCCGATTTGCGCCTTGACAATGCGCGCGCGTAACCTTATAATATAATCAACGACAAAAAACGGGGCGATCGCCCTCAGGAGGAATATATGGGACTCGGTGATTTTTTAAAGAGACAGTTCCGCAAGGTTATTCAATGGGAAACGGACGATAAAAACGTTATCGTCTGGAAATATCCGCTCGAGCGCAAAGAGGAGATAATGCGCAAGTCCACTCTCGTAGTACGCGAGGGTCAGAAGGCGATATTCATAAAAGAAGGCAAGCTGGCAGACGTGTTCGCGCCCGGCACATACGAGCTGGACGACATAAAAAATATCCCGATACTGACCGCGCTCTACAACTGGAAGACGGCGTGGGAAAGTCCGTATACGGGCGACCTCTATTTCGTGTCCACAAAGCAGTTTATCGACAACAAGTGGGGCACGTCCAATCCCGTAATGATGAAGGACAAGGATTTCGGCATGGTGCGCGTGCGCGGCTACGGCGTTTATTCGTTCGCGATAGGCACACCGACGTACGCGATGAACGAGCTGTTCGGCTCCACGGCGGGTCTGACGGTCTCGGACGTCGACAACTATTTCAAGAAGATAATCGTCAGCGTGCTGACCAATTCCATAGCCGAGAGCGGCGTCAGCGCGCTGGAACTTGCGGCTCATTACGACGACATAGCGCTTATCGCGCTGGGCAAGATGCAGGCTGACTTCGCGAGAATGGGCATAGAGATCAAAGGACTTTACATAGAAAACCTGTCCGTGCCCGAAGAAGTGGAGAAGATGATCGACAAGCGCACGACCGTGGGCGTAATGAGCGACGCTATGCCCGGCTATGCGCAGATGGAGACGATAGGCGCGATGCGCGACGCGGCAAAGACCCCCGGCATGGGCGCGGGTATGGCAAGCGCGGGCGTGGGTCTCGGCGCGGGTCTCGGTCTCGGCAAGATGTTTGCCGACAGCATGGCGACCGTTTCGGCTACCGCGGCATCCGCGACCTGCCCGCATTGCGGAGCGAGCGTCAAGAAGGGTGCGAAATTCTGCCCCGATTGCGGCAAACCCGTAGCTCCTTCGACTATGAAATGTCCCTCATGCGGCAAGGACGTGGCGGCGGGCGCAAAGTTCTGTCCCGACTGCGGAGCAAGCCTTGCGGCAAAGACCTGCCCCAAATGCGGCAAGACCGTGACTGCGGGCACAAAGTTCTGCCCCGACTGCGGAGCTAAAATAAAGTAAGGACATGCAAATGGCGAAAGAAGCTCTGAAAGAAGAAGCAAAAGACGTGTCCTCCGCCCGCGAGGTGGAGAGCGATACTTTCAAATGCCCCGGGTGCGGCAATTTTCTCAAGTATGACCCGGAGACGGGCAAGCTCAGATGCGACTACTGCGGCGGTACGCGCGACGTGCCGACCCCCAAGCCGCCTATGGAGATTTATTATACTTCGCTTTCGGAACAGGGGGTCAGCAGCTGGGGAGAAGTCAAGTGCATACAGTGTCCCGTCTGCGGCGCCAAGACTATGCTCGAAAAGTATCAGACGGTCACGGTGTGTCCTTTCTGCGGCGCGCCCAACGTCGTCGAGAGCGACGAAGTGCCCGGGCTGAAACCCAACGCGGTGCTCCCGTTCCTCGTATCCGAGCCTAAGGCGCACGAGAGCCTTAAAAAATGGATGGGCAAGAAATTTCTCGCGCCGACCGATCTCAAAAAGACGGCAAAGACTTCCAAAATGAACGGCGTTTACGTGCCGTCCTGGACGTTTGACTCCAACGTTTACGCGACGTATGACGCGAGACTCGGCAAGACGTATACCGTCACCGTCGGCAGCGGCAAGAACAGGCGCACAGAGACGAGGGTCAGGTGGTACAACGTGTCGGGTTCGATCAATTCATACTTCGACGACGTGCTGATAAACGCAAGCTCGAGAATGACGCAGAAACAGCTCACGAAGATCGGCGGATTCGATACGAAAAATTCGATACAGTACGAGGAGGAGTATCTGTCGGGCTATTCGGCGGAGCGCTATGCTCAGGGACTCGACGCGAGCTGGGAGGTTGCCAAAGAATATATGGTAGACAGCGTGCGCTCGCAGGTAAGGAACAGATATCCCGACGCAGACAGAGTGGACTACATACACGTCTATCCCGTTTTCAACGAGACAAAATACAAATACGTGCTCGGTCCGATATGGACGAGTTCATACCGCTATAAAGGCAAGGATTACGGCTTTGTGGTGAACGGCAGAAACGGCAGGACGGCGGGCAAAGCGCCCCTGTCGCCGATAAAGACTTTCTTTTTCTCGCTGTTCTGCGCCGGCGTCGCGGGACTTCTTATCTGGATGATATATATTCTTTTCTTCTCGTAGAAGAAAATCGCTTGCATTATCGGCGGCGATTATATAAAATATATCTGTCTGATAAGACATGCATTTTTATTGATAAAATAAATAATAATATATAAGGGAAAACCCTTAAGCGGAGGTAAATATGATAACCAAGGATATGCTTATAGCGGACGCCCTCAAGCAGGGCAACGTGGACGCGATAGCAAACGTACTTTTCAGCGTGGGCATGCATTGCCTGGGCTGTGCGCTCGCTCACAACGAGACGGTTGAAGATGCGGCAAACGCTCACGGCGTAGACGTGGACGAACTGGTCGAGAGACTCAACGAAGCGGCAAAGAGCTGACGCGTTATCGGCGGCATAAAGGTTTGATTCCCTGCGGGGGAAACGACAGAAAAACGGGTCCGTTGAACGTGACCCGTTTTTCTTTGCGACATAATGCGTCGACTGCTTAACTGTATATGCTTTCGTCAGGGTATCAGCGATATATCTAAAACGTAAAACAGCGCGTCGTACACGATACCTCGATTTCTCGTGTCGCAGAAATAGTCGGATACCGATACGGCAATCCCGTTGACGAACAACGCGACGAAGGAGACGATCAGGGATATTGCCTTCGTGACGACGAGCATGGGCAAAAGGAAATAGGAAAAGATACCCCAGCCCGTCAGATGAGTCCTCATGCCGGTATCTCTTTCCTGGCTGCATTTTACAGAGCCGATCTTCTTGTTGTCTGTATCGTATACGTCGGCGTTCACTTCGATCGCGGGCTTGTCGTATTCGGGGTGGTACTGTTCGTAAGCAGTCGTTTTGCCCTTTCTCCTGAAGCACAGACGAGTCGCGAACAGTCCGAGAGCCAGCATTATCAGCAGCCCGAATGCCACGCCGTATTCGCTCTGTTCGAATATTCTTGGCATAAATTCGTCGCCAAGAGGATTGGAAACGCCCACAGCTGAAAGGATGATCCCTATCAGTATCCATGAGGAAACAGACAGAAATGCGAAAATCGGGTAGCCGATGAGTTGTTTGAAGAAAGAAAACAGTTTAAAAGAGAAAGTCGCTTTCATAGGTGCTCCTTGTTTATCGCTTGCGATTATATTATACAATATCCCTCGGCTATAATCAAGCAAAATATCACGCTTTGTTTTAATATTTATTTCGCAATCAGTACTGTAGCTTGAAAGTCGGGAAAAGAAAAGCGCCGTAAGATATCTGCTTATGACAACATATAATTATAAAATCACGGAAAAATGGTGATTTTACATAAATTTTACATTTGTTTTCAAACTTTTTTATTCAAAGATTTGACTTAAAATATATAAAACTATATAATCTTCAATGCACCGCGAAAACGGGATGAAGCGGGAGGTTACTGCAAAAGCAGAGAATTTCCGCGGACAAGGGTCCGACAATCGGGCGACTAACGGAGGCGAACTGCACGCCTTTTTATAAAAGTCGCGGTGCGGAACACACGGGCACGTGAATATGTAAGTTAGGAAAAAGGAGAAAAAGACAATGGCAGGACAAATCATCAGAATAAGACTCAGGGCTTATGATCACAACCTCATCGACGAAGCGGCAAGCAAGATCGTCGACACGGTCACCAGATGCGGCGTAAAGGTAAGCGGTCCCATTCCGCTCCCGACCGAGAAAGAAGTAGTTACCATACTTCGCGCGGTACACAAGTACAAGGACAGCCGCGAGCAGTTCGAACTGAGAACGCACAAGAGACTTATCGATATTTACAATCCTTCCGCAAAGGCGATGGAATCTTTGATGAAACTCACTTTGCCGGCAGGCGTCGATATCAAGATAAAGCTCTGATATCAAACAAACACAGACAACAATACGGTTCCGCGTAGCCCAAAATGCGCGGACGAAATAAATACGGAGGTGAACTTTATCTATGAATAAAGCAATCATTGGAAAGAAATTGGGAATGAGCCAGATCTTCACCGAGGACGGCACCGTGATACCGGTAACGGTAGTAGAGGCGGGTCCGTGCCCCGTAGTGCAGAAGAAGACTCAGGAAAAGGACGGTTACAGCGCGATCCAGGTCGCTTTCGGCGACATCAAGGTCAAGAACGTGACCAAACCCGTAAAAGGCCACTTTGAGAAGGCGGGCGTTGCGCCCAAGAGATATCTCAGAGAGCTGAGGGTTGACAACGCAGAGAGCTTCGAGGTAGGAAGCGTGGTTACCTGCGACGTGTTCGCGGCTGGCGACAAGGTCGACGTTGTGGGCATATCCAAAGGTAAGGGATTTACCGGCGCGATCAAGAGATGGAATCAGCATTGCGGACCTATGGCACACGGTTCCGGCTACCATAGAGGCGTAGGTTCTCTTAGCGCGAACTCCACTCCTTCCAGAGTTTTCAAGAACAAGAAAATGTCCGGACATTGGGGTAACGAAAGAGTTACGGTCCAGAACCTGACCGTGGTCAGAGTCGACAAGGAACGCAACCTGCTGCTCATCAAGGGCGCGATCCCCGGCAACAAAGGCGGACTGGTAACCGTGAAGTCCGGCTACAAGGCACAATAAGGAGAAGCGAAATGAAAGTAGACGTTTTTAATATAAGTGCGAAGAAAGTGGGCACGATGGATCTGTCCGACGCGGTATTCGCTCAGGAATACAACGAGCCGCTCGTTCATCAGGTAGTCGTCGCTCAGATGGCAAACAAGAGACAGGGCAACAAGAGCACGCTCACCCGCAGCGAGGTCAGAGGCGGAGGCATCAAGCCCTGGAGACAGAAGGGCACGGGTCGTGCAAGACAGGGCTCTATCCGCAGTCCTCAGTGGACCGGCGGCGGCGTGGTTTTCGCTCCCAAGCAGAGAGACTTCTCTCAGAAGATCAACAAGAAGATGAAGTTTGCGGCTACGGTCAGCGCGCTCAGCGCTAAAGTTGCGGACGGCGACTTTATCGTACTCGACGAGCTCAAGCTCCAGGAAGCAAAGACCAGACTTATGGCGGCTGTCCTCAAGAACTTCGGCATCGAGAGCAGAGTGCTTCTGATAGTCTCCGAAAACGATGAGAACGTCCTCAGAGCGAGCGCGAACATCCCCAACCTTACGGTGATCAACGCAGACCTCGTCAACGTATACGACCTTGCGGCAAACGCGAAATGCATCGTTACCAAGGCGGCGGTCGAAAAGCTCGAGAAGGCTTACAATTGCGAGGAGGTAGCTGAATAATGAACAAGTACGACATTATCGTCAGCCCGTTGATGAGTGAAAAGAGCTTTGACGGCATTCAGTCCAAGAAGTACACTTTCAAGGTCGACAAAAGGGCGACTAAAACGCAGATAAAGGTAGCAATCGAAGATATCTTCGGCGTCAAGGTTGAAAAGGTCAACACCTCCAACTACGACGGCAAGACCAAGAGAATGGGCAGGAACGAAGGCAAGACTGCAGCTTTCAAGAAAGCGATCGTTCAGCTCAAAGCAGACAGCAAACCCATCGAGTTCTTCGAGAGTTTGACCTGATAGGAGGACAAAGGATATGATAAAGAGATATAAACCTACTTCTCCCGCACGTCGTTTCATGACGACTTCCGCGTTCAGCGAGATCACGACCACGACTCCCGAAAGAAGCCTGCTCGAGAGCAAGAACAAGACGGGCGGAAGAAACGCGAACGGCAGAATCACGGTAAGACATATCGGCGGCGGAAACCGCAATAAATACCGTATCATCGACTTCAAGCGCAACAAGGACAACGTACCCGCAAAGGTAGCTTCGATCGAGTACGATCCCAACCGCAGCGCCAACATCGCGCTCCTGCACTACGCAGACGGCGAAAAGAGATACATTCTCGCTCCCGTCGGTCTCAACAAAGGCGACGTCGTAGTCAGCGGCGAAGAAGCGGACATCAAGGCAGGCAACAGCCTTCCCCTCGAGAAGATCCCCGTAGGTACGATGATCCACAACATCGAGATGCATCCCGGCAAGGGCGGTCAGATAGCAAGAGCGGCAGGCAACGCGGCTCAGCTTATGGCGAAAGAGGGCAAGTACGCGATTCTGAGAATGCCCAGCGGCGAGATGAGATACATTCCCATCAAGTGCAAGGCGACGATCGGACAGGTCGGCAACCTCGATCACGAGATCATCAGCATCGGTAAGGCAGGCCGCAAGCGTCACATGGGCGTCAAGCCGACCGTAAGAGGTGTGGTCATGAACCCCTGCGACCACCCGCACGGCGGTGGTGAAGGCAAGTCGCCTATCGGTATGCCCAGTCCTGTTACCCCGTGGGGCGTCCCCACTCTCGGTCACAAGACGAGAAAGAAGAACAAGAGCAACAAGTTCATTATCAAGCGTATCAACTAACGGAGGATTGAAAGATGAGTAGATCGGTAAAGAAAGGACCTTTCGTAGATGAAAGGCTTATCAAGAGAATCGTCGCTATGAACGAGAAGAACGAGAAGAAAGTCGTCAAGACCTGGTCCCGTGCTTCCACAATCTTCCCCGATATGGTTGGACACACGATTGCGGTTCACGACGGCAGAAAGCACGTTCCCGTATACGTTACGGAAGACATGGTAGGTTGCAAGCTCGGCGAGTTCGCTCCGACCCGTACCTTCAAGGGTCACGCCGGCGAAAAGACCACCGGAAAGAAGTAAGAGGAGGCAGACAGAAATGGCAAAAAGAATAAGAGAAAAAGCTGCTAACCGTCAGGAAAACGCGGACAAGCGCCCCAGGGCGATCGCGAAGTACGTCAGAATTTCTCCCGACAAGGTCAGAATAGTTCTCGACATTATCCGCGGCGCGAAATATACGGACGCAGTCGCTATCCTCAAAAATACGCAGAAAGCGGCTTCGGAGCCTCTGCTTAAGGTGCTCAACTCCGCGGCAGCGAACGCAGAAAACAACCTAAGCCTCAGCAAGAGCGATCTTTACGTCGCAGAGTGCTACGCGAATGCGGGTCCGATACTCAAGAGAATCAGACCGAGAGCTAAGGGCAGCGCGGCAAGAATCAACAAACGCACCAGTCACATCACCGTCATACTCGACGTGATGGGCAAGTAAGAAAGGAGGTCAACAATATGGGTCAGAAAGTCAGTCCCAACGGAATGAGAGTAGGCGTCATCAAAGAGTGGGAAGCTCAGTGGTTCGCCGACAAGAAGAATTTTGCTGATTACCTTATCGAGGACAACAAGATAAGAAACTTCATCAAAAAGCAGTACTACACCTGTTCGATCTCCAAGGTCACGATCTCGAGAGTACGTTCTTCCAAGACCGAGATCATCACCGTCAATATCTACACCGGCAAGCCGGGCGTGCTCATCGGTAAACAGGGCACGGGCGTCGAGCAGATCGTCAAAGAGCTGAACAACGTCGTAAAAGGCAAGGAGATCAGCGTCAACGTTTACGAGGTCAAGAGACCGGATACCGACGCGCAGCTCGTTGCTGAGAGCATCGCGGCTCAGCTGGAGAAGCGTATGTCCTACAAGCGCGTTATGAAGCAGGCTATCACCCGCGCCATCAAGGCGGGCGCTAAGGGCGTCAAGGCTATGGCAAGCGGCAGACTGGACGGCGTGGAGATCGCAAAGAGCGAGCAGTACCACGAGGGTTCGATCCCTCTTCAGACGCTGAGAGCGGATATCGATTACGGTTTTGCAGAAGCGCACACCACTTTCGGTATCATCGGCATCAAAGTATGGGTTTACAAGGGCGAGGTCATCGGTAAGACCGGCGCAGGAAATAACGAAGGAGGTAACGCGTAATGTTAATGCCTAAAAGAGTAAAGAGACGTCGCGTACATCGCGGCAGACTCAGCGGCAAGGCTAACAAGGGCAACAAGATCGCTTACGGCGAATACGGACTGGTAGCTCTCGAGCCGAGCTGGATTACCTCCAATCAGATCGAGGCGGCACGTATCGCAATGACGAGATACATTAAGAGAGGCGGTCAGGTGTGGATAGACATATTCCCCCACAAGCCTGTTACGAAGAAGCCCGCCGAGACCAGAATGGGTAGCGGTAAAGGTAGCGTAGAATACTGGGTAGCGGTCGTCAAACCGGGCAGAGTAATGTTCGAGATGGCGGGCGTAACGGAAGAGATCGCGAGAGAGGCACTGCGCCTTGCGTCGCACAAACTCCCGATAAAGTGCAAGTTCGTCAAGAAAGGCGAAGAAAGCGGTGAAGAGGTGAACGAAGATGAAAGCAACTAATTTTATGGAAATGACCAACGAAGAGCTTCAGGTTAAGCTCGTCAGCCTCAAACAGGATCTGCTCAACCTTCGTTTCAAGCACAAGAGCGGTAACCTTGAAAACAACAGCCAGATCAGGACCTGCAGAAAGGACATCGCTAAGTGCATGACGATCATTCGTCAGAGAGAACTGGGCATATCCGCAGAGCCGACCAAGACCGGTAAGTCCAAGAAGGCGGCTAAGTGAGGAGGACAAACGACATGGAAAGAAATTTGAGAAAAAGCAGAGTCGGCATAGTAGTAAGCGACAAGATGGACAAGACGGTCGTCGTAGCTATCAAAGAGCGTGTTAAGCATCCTCTTTACGGCAAAATCGTCAACAGGACGAAGAAGCTGAAGGCTCACGACGAAAGCAACTCCTGCGGCATCGGCGATACCGTTCTCGTAGCGGAGACCAGACCGATCAGCAAGGATAAGTGCTGGAGAGTCGTCGAAATCATCGAAAAGGCGAAGTAATAGGAGGCACCACAATGATACAACCGGAAAGCAGATTAAACGTAGCGGACAACTCCGGAGCTAAGGAAATCAA
>CALWKV010000082.1 GCA_944381355.1 uncultured Christensenellaceae bacterium
ATATTCGCGCCTTCTGCGAGGAGTTTACCCTCTTTATAACGCGTTTCCTTGTCCTTAAGCGACTTGAAATATTTGATTTTTGCGTTCTGTACGCTTGTTATCGTCTCTCTCATGGCTCTATTTTATCATATCGGAAGAATATTTTCAATACCGTTTTTACGTTTACGTAAACGTCCTAAGCACAGCTTTAAAGTTTTCAGCATTTAGGCACAAAAAATCCGCCTTGCCGAAGCAAGACGGATAATATAACGTTGTCTTACGATTAAGCCTTAGCCTTTTCGCAGAGAGCGGTGAAAGCCGCGCTGTCGTTGACTGCAATGTCAGCGAGCACCTTTCTGTTGAGGTTGATGCCCTGCTTCTTGAGTCCGTTCATAAATCTGCTGTAGGAAAGACCGTTCATTCTCGCCGCCGCGTTGATACGAGCGATCCAGAGCTGACGGAACTGTCTCTTCTTGTTCTTTCTGCCGACGTACGCATAGTTCTGCGACTTCATTACGGCTTCGCGAGCGATTCTGTAGAGTTTGGACTTCGCGCCCCAGTAACCCTTTGCTGCCTTCAATATCTTTCTGCGTTTCTTGACTGCGTTTACGCCTCTTTTGATTCTCATATTCTTATACCTCCGATTAGATCATGCCCTTTATCGTTTTCGCCTGGGTCTGGTCGACAAACGCCGCCTTTCTCAGACCGCGCTTTCTCTTGGGCGATTTTTTGCTAAGAATATGTCTGCGGTTCATCTTAGCTCTTTTGATTTTGCCGCTACCGGTCAGCGAAAAACGCTTTTTCGCGCCGCTATGTGATTTCTGTTTTGGCATTTTCCTGTCCTCCAAAAATTATTTCGATTATTTTTTCGCGATGGGTATAAGCAGCATTGCGACTACTCTGCCTTCCGTTGTCGGAGGCTTATCCATCTGTGCGTTTTCTTTAACAAGCTCAAAGAAGTCTGTCATTACTTTGAGTGCAAGTTCGGGCCTCGCCTGCTGTCTGCCTTTG
Organism: uncultured Christensenellaceae bacterium; assembly: GCA_944381355.1. Taxonomy (GTDB): domain Bacteria; phylum Bacillota; class Clostridia; order Christensenellales; family UBA3700; genus Ornithoclostridium. The sequence continues at coordinate 991 of CALWKV010000082.1, forward strand.
AGTCTGATCGACACTCTGACTCTGTTGCCTTCGCTCAGGAACTTGTTGGCCTGCTTTGCCTTGGTATTCAGGTCACCGACGTCTATCGTCGCGCTCAGCCATACCTCTTTGACTTCGACGATCTTCTGATTTTTTCTGTTCTCTTTCTCGCGCTTGGTCGTCTCGTAGCGGTACTTGCCGTAGTCCATGATCTTGCATACGGGCGGTTTCGCCGTGGGCGAAATGAGTACAAGATCGAGATTGCGCTGGTCGGCTATCGCGTTCGCCTCTCTCGACGACATAATGCCGAGCTGAGTGCCGTCCGTGTCGAGAAGTCTGACCTCTCTTTCTCTGATGTCGGAATTGATAAGCAGTTCTTTGATAAGAGTGCCCTCCTGAAAAAAATAGTGGGTAACAAAACACAGTCGTTACCCACATAAAACTTTTATCCGTTTTATTGACCGCGTCTGACCAATGGCGACGGGTGAGAACAAGTCTGCTTCGTTACGGTAATATATTACCTTAAACGCCCGACGATGTCAACGGTTTTTCAGCGGTTTTTATTAAATTTTTCGCTTTTGCGGCATATTTTACGCCACAGCATTCTTTTCGGCTTGGACGTCAAGCGTTATCAGTTGCCGTATCGTCGTCCGATTTTGCGCTTGCCTTCTTCACTCCCGCCTCGTACGCATTGATAACGCCGTAGATCTGTTTGCGGAAATATGCGCTCATCATTATCAAGAACGCGCCGACCACGCTGATCGCTCCGTCAGGGAACACGTACAGCGCGTTGTAGGTGAAAGAATAAGTCCAGGCATTGCCGAAGCCGTAATCAGCCGCGTACTCTCCGAAGAACACCGCGCCCGAGATCACATGGCAGAAGTATCTGAAACAAATACCCGCGAGAATGCCGAGAGAAAGCGCAACGCCGTCTCTGAACCTGTCGGGAATAGCAGTAATCTTTGCAAACAACTTTCTGAACAGACCGCCGCAAAGTCCCACCATCGCAAACGCGAGCGGATAATCTAGTATGTACTGCACGGGGTGCACGACCCACGGATCCTGCACGGATTGCAGCAGACCGTAGATAAAACCGCACATAACGCCTTTTCTGATGCCGAACATATAAGAATACAACGCTATCGGAAGAAGCGAAAAGAGGGTTATCGAACCGCCGTAAGGCGCCTTGAACAGTCTGATATAAGAGAGACCGAAAGACAGCGCGATGCAGACCGCCGCATATACGATAGAGGTCGTATGCGCTCTGCCCGTGTGCTTCTTGGTATCGATCATCATAAACACGACAAAAAGCCCGATCACGAATACCGCAAACAGCGCGATGAGCAATATCTGATACTTTTCTGTGTACGTCTCGCCCGCTTTGAAATCGAGCACGACGTTGACGATCGCCACCACGACCGCATAGAGAAGCGCAACACCTATGCAGACGAACGAAGCGATCTTCATCTTGTCGCGCTTGAGAAAAAACGTCAGCGCAAGCGCAACGACGATGACGCCCAGCAGGATAAGACCCACGCAGAGCGACGTACCGCGGAAATCGTTGAAATTAAAATAATTTTCGTAATCCGCGCCCAATAAATAATTGAACATAAAAAAACTCCTTAAGCTAAGGAGAACTC
>CALWKV010000083.1 GCA_944381355.1 uncultured Christensenellaceae bacterium
CGCGAGGTAGGTATCGAAGGAGCTGAACGCCTGCGCGCCCGCCCACTCGTTCTGCATGATGCCGAGGAAGTTGACCATCTGGTTGCAAAGCGTCGCAAGGTGGCTTGCGGGAGCGGAAGTGATCTTGCCGGGAATGCCGCCGAGACCTTCCTGTATGAGCTGTTTCAAAGACCAGCCCGCACAGTATCCTGTCAGCATGCTGAGGTCGTGAATGTGTATTTCGGCATTTCTGTGCGCCTTTGCGATCTCGTCGTCGTAGATCTCGCTGAGCCAGTAGTTGGCGGTTATCGCGCCGCTGTTGGAGAGGATGAGTCCTCCGACGGAATATGTGACGGTGGAGTTTTCCTTGACTCTCCAGTCGGTCGCCTTGACGTAGCTGTCGACGATGGACTTATAGTCGAGCATCGTGGACTTCATGTTGCGGATCTTCTCTCTCTGACGTCTGTAAAGGATGTACGCCTTGGCAACGTCGGAGTAGCCCGCCTGAATGAGTACGGACTCGACGCTGTCCTGTATATCCTCGACCGCGATCTTGCCGTCTTTGATCTTCGGCTCGAAATCGGCAGTCACCTTGAGCGCGAGCATGTCGATCACGCTGGGATGATACTGTTTTTCGTTGGCCTCGAAAGCCTTGGTTATCGCTACCGCGATTTTTTTGATGTCGAATTCGGCTATAGCGCCGTCCCTCTTGATGACCTGATACATAAATTCTCCTTCTTGCTCCGAGGTGTTTCCGCGAGCATATTTAATTATAACATCGACGATATGCGGTGTCAATATATTGTGGCAAGATTTTTCAGCAAAACACAATATATTGTGGTTTAAACTCTCAAGACCGATTTTGCCATGATGGGAAAAATGCAAAAAAACGCGCGGAAAACGGCGAAAAAACCCTCTTTGTATTCAAAAAACTCTTGTTTTCGCAAAGCAGCGGCGTATGATACGGGCGTCTTTCCGTCAACGTAAACACAACATCTTGTGTCTTAAAAATACAGACGCCGTCGACGCGCTCGGTATGAGATAAAATCGCACAAAAAATGCCTCCCTCAGAGGAGAGACATATGAGTTTTACGGTTTACAGATCGCCGTCGGGTGTCCGGGAAGCGGGGATCAGTTTTCGCCGCGTATCTTTGCCGACGGCACGCAGGGAAGCGCGGCTTCTTTGAGTTGTTGCAGTTTTTCTTCGCTGCACGGCGAGAGATTGGAAAAGCGCACTGCGTCGCTGTCCTTGAAGTTTTGTATAAAATAGCGTTTTGCGCCTTTTATCCATTGTGCAAGTTCTGCCATGCTTTTTTCGTCGTTAAGTTCGTCGGTCACCGTCGTGCGCAATTCGTAATCGACGTTGTCGCCAAGCAGGAAGGCAATGCTGTCGGATATTCGCTCCAGGTCGACCGCGCATCCCGCGGTAGCCGCATACATGGACGGGGAATTTTTCACGTCCATTGCCACGGTGTCCACGAGTCTGTCCTCGACGAGAGAGATCAGTTTGTCGGGGAAAGAGCCGTTGGTGTCGAGTTTTACGGAGTAACCCAGCTCCTTTATTCTTGACAGAAAGGAGTGTATTTCTTTGTTTACGAGAGGTTCGCCGCCCGTAACGCATACGCCGTCGAGTATACCGCGCCGCTTTTTGAGGAAGTCGAAAAACTTTTCTTCGGCTATGTTTTCGCCCGTGCCCGTCACGATCTCCCAGTTCTGGCAAAAAGGGCAAGCGAAGTTGCAGCCCGGTAAAAATACCGTACACGCGACTTTTCCCGGGTAGTCCAACAATGTGGTTTTCTGGAGTCCTGCGATTATCATGATCCACCTCGATGAGTAAGACGTAAACCGTAAATATCCTTCGTCTCGTCGCGAGAGACGATGCCGACGGAGAGCGTCTTTCAAAGACAATTATAAGTAAACGCACGGAGATTGTCAACGCTTATGCGAGTCGGCGGCAGTGCGTCTCGTGCGGGTCGTCACATGATGCGCGCAACGGTTTGCGAAAAAGGTGTTCGCGCATATAAAATCCATATAATATGTGCTGTCGGATAAAGGCAAATATTGTTTAAAGCATAAAAAAAACGGGCGTTTTTGCGCCCGTCGCCGTTATGACGTTTACCGTCAGTCGCTGTTGTATTTTTCCGTCCTCGGGATCTGCGTATATTCTTTGGGGCTGACGCCGGTGACTTTCTTGAAAACTCTCGAGAAATACAGCTGATCGCTGAAACCGCACATCTCGGCGATTTCGTAAATCTTGTAATTGTTGATATTCTTGCTGAGCAGCAGCTTCTGCGCAAAACCGATACGCGTGACGTTGAGGAACTGGAGAGGAGAAATGCCCTTTTCTTTGATAAACTGCCTGCGTATATAGTCCTTGCTGAGCGGGAAAGTGGCGTATACGTCGTCGAGCGAGAAGTTGGGATCGGAGAAGTTCTCGATAATGCTGCTCGCGATCATCTCGACGTGCTGCGAACAGTTGTCGCTGCCTGCAAATCCCGATATTATATTGAGTATCAGTTCAGTAAAAGAAAGTATTATATTCGCCTGATTGGATACTTCGGAGTTGAAATAGCGGTAGCACAGACCGAGCACATTGAAAATGTCCTTCTGCGGATTGTCGCTGAGGAGTATCGCCTTTTTGAAGGAAGGCGTCCAGTTGGCAACGGTCAGATAGATATTCTTGAATCCCATTTTGGAATCGTTGGTGTGCAGGGTGTGCGGAGGAATGATGACGACCTGGTTCCTTGTGTACTCGATGGCGTCGCTTCCGTCGAAGAAAGTGATAGTGCCGTCTCCGTTGGTGCAATAGATGATTTCCCAGTAATCGTGCTGATGTTGAGAAACGTGAAAGGTCTTCATATTCTTTCCGATGTAGTTTATAATTGGCATAAAATCCACCTCCGATTATTAGTTTAGCGCATTTAACCTATTTTGTCCATAATTTTTTTACAATTTGCCTTGAAAAATTTTTTCCGTTATTTTATAATAAACATAACGGGCGCGGTATGCCCGTAGCGGCGACCTGCGAGGCGGTGTCGTCGAAGGAGAATGAATGGACAAGTTCGAAGTATTTTCAGGCATCAAAAAAGAAGGCGTTGTAGTCGTCATCAGGGGCGATAGCGTTGATCAGGCTCTCAAGACCGTCGACGCTTGCTACAAGGGCGGCATCAGATATATCGAAGTCACTTTTACCGTTCCGCATGCAGACGTGATCATATCTACGCTTTGCGAGAAATACAAGGATACCGATATGGTAGTAGGCGCGGGCACAGTACTCGATCCCGAGACTGCGAGAGCGGCAATTCTTGCGGGCGCGCAGTTTGTTTTCAGCCCCAGCTTCAATGAGGATACGATAAAGCTCTGCAACCGCTATTCCGTTGCCGTGGTTCCCGGCATATTCTCGCCGACAGAGGCGGTCAAGGCGCTCGAACTCGGCGCGACGTTCGTCAAGCTGTTCCCCGGAGACGTTGCGACTCCCGCGGGACTCAAGTCTATCAGAGGTCCGCTTCCTCAGCTTCAGATCATGCCTACGGGCGGCGTAAGTCTTTCCAACGTAGAGGACTGGTTCAAGGCGGGCGCGGTCGCGGTCGGAGCAGGTTCTTTCGTCACCAAGGGCGCGAAGAAAGGCGATTACGACGAAGTGGAAAAGACGGCGAGAGAGCTGGTTGAAAAAGTAAGAAACATCAAGAGAGGTTGACGATATGAGTATATTGACGATAGGTGAGATAATGCTCAGACTTCAGCCGTACGGATACAAGAGATTCGCGCAGGCTGAAGCGTACGAGGCGGTTTACGGCGGCGGCGAAGCCAATGTCGCGGTATCGCTGGCGCAGTTCGGCGAGGACGTGGCTTTCTTCACGAAACTTCCTGCCAACGCGATTGCGGACAAATGCGTCGGAGAGTTGAGAAGATACGGCGTCGATACGAAGAAGATCGTGCGCGGCGGCGAAAGAATGGGTATATATTTCTGCGAAAAGGGCTGTTCTCAGCGTCCCAGCAACGTCATTTACGACAGGGCGCACAGCGCGATAAGCGAGATAGAGCCTGAGGACGTGGACGTCGACAAACTTCTTGACGGCGTAGAATGGCTGCATTGGACGGGCATCACTCCGGCGATCTCGGACAAGACGGCAAAAGTGCTTGCCATCATTCTTGACGCGGCTAAGAAAAAGAACATAACCGTATCCTGCGACCTCAACTTCCGCAAGAAGCTGTGGAGCAAAGAAAAGGCTAACAAGGTCATGTCGGAGCTGGTAAAGACGGTAGACGTTCTCATCAGCAACGAGGAAGATTGCAAAGACGTGTTCGGCATAGAGGCTGACGGCAGCAATATCAGCGGCGGAAAGCTCAGCAAAGACGGCTATGCGGCGCTCGGCGCGAAAGTGCTGGCAAAGTTCCCCGCTCTCAAGGGCATCGCTTTTACGCTCAGAGAAAGTTACAGCGCCAGCCGCAACGGATGGTCGGCTATATACGTGACGAGGGACGCGGTATATCAAAGCAAACATTACGATATAGACATAGTTGACAGAGTAGGCGGCGGCGACAGCTTCGGCGCGGGACTCATCTACGGTCTCAAGAATAACATCGGAGAGCAGGCGGCGCTCGAATTTGCGGTCGCGGCATCCTGCCTCAAGCATACGGTAGAGGGCGACTTCAACGTCGCGTCCGTATCCGAAGTCAAAAAACTCGCGGAGGGCGACGGCAGTGGTAGAGTACAGAGATAACGTGATAAAAATGCTCGGCAGCAAGCGCGCGCAGGAGATATACGCAGCGGTGAAGGACTTGCCGATCATCGACTATCATTGTCATCTTTCCCCCAAGGAGATATACGAGGATAAGCCCTTCGACGACATCGGCGAGATATGGCTTGCGGGAGACCACTACAAGTGGAGACTCATGCGCGGCTACGGCGTGGACGAAAAGTATATCACGGGCGACGCTTCGTGGGGAGAGAAGTTTGCGAAGTTCGCAGAGGCGGTCGGTTACGCGCTCGGCAATCCCGTCAAGGACTGGGTCGCGGCGGAACTGATGTTTTTCTTCGGCATCACGACTCCTCTCAACAAAGACACCGCAGAGGAGATAAGAGAGAAAGCCAACGCGGTCATAAAAGAAAAGAAAATTTCGCCCCGCAAACTCATCGAGGCGGCGAATGTGGAATATATAGCGACGACGGACGATCCGTGCGATACTCTCGAGTGGCACGATCTGATCGCAAAAGAGGGTGCGCTCAAGGCGAAGGTCGCTCCGACGTTCAGAGTGGACAATCTCGTATCCGTAGAGAAGCCCGGTTATAAAGATTATCTCGCGAAACTCGAAAAGGCGAGCGGCATAAAAATCACCTGCCTCGGAGACCTTGAAAACGCGATAGAGAATAGACTCGACTTTTTCGTCTCCAAGGGTTGCAGATTTTCCGATATCGGCGTGGCGGGTTTTCCGTGCGCGATAGCGGACAAGAAGCAGGCTCAAGAGGTTTTTGCAGATATCGTTGCGGGCAAAGACGTCGATGCGGAGAAGATAAGCGCGTTTAAAGGATATATGTACGTATACCTTGCGGCGCAGTACAAAAAGCGCGGCATCACGATGCAGCTTCACCTCGCCGTCACGCGCAACAGCAACGGCAAAATGTTCGCTCAGTGCGGCGCTGACAGCGGTTTCGACTGCGTAGGCGACGCGATAGACACCGTCACTCTGACACGCGTCATCGACGCGATGAACAGCGGAGACGGTCTGCCTGAGACGATAATCTACACGCTCAATCCGTCCATGTATTACACGCTTATCACGATGATAGGCGCGTTCCGCGGAGTGCATCTCGGCGTAAGCTGGTGGTTCTGCGATCATGCGCGCGGCATGAGAGAGACTTTCGACATGCTCTCGGAGCTGGGACATATATGCTCTATGGTCGGCATGCTGACCGACAGCAGGAGCTTCTTGTCATACACAAGACACGACTATTACAGACAATGCCTTTGCGATTTTCTCGCGGACAATTCGTCCGAGAGAGACGGCGGCGCGCCCGTCGAGGTCGCAAAGAAACTTTGCTATTGCAACGCTAAGAAACTTTTGGAGGAATAATTATGGCATTCAGAATGACTTTCAGATGGTACGGCGAAAACGACAAGGTCACTCTTGACGATATCAGACAGATACCGTGCGTACAGGGAGTTGTCTCCGCTATATACGACGTGCCCGTCGGCGAGGTCTGGCCCGAAGAAAAGATAGCGAGACTCAAGAAGCTCGCAAACGACAAAGGTCTGACTTTCGAGGTTGTCGAAAGCGTACCCGTACACGAGGATATCAAACTCGGCAACGCCAACGCGGCGAGACTTATCGAAAATTACAAAGAGAACGTCAGACGCCTCGGAAAAGCGGGAGTCAAGTGCATCTGCTACAACTTCATGCCCGTATTCGACTGGCTGAGAAGCAACCTTGCGAAAGAACTTCCGGACGGCTCCAACGCGCTCGCTTACGATCACGAGACCGTGCTTGCCATGAACCCTCTGACAAGCGAACTTTCGCTGCCCGGCTGGGACGCGAGCTATACAAGAGAGGGACTCAAGGGTCTGCTCGAGCAGTACAAGGACATCGATGACGAAAAGCTGTGGGAGAATATGACCGTATTCCTCAAAGAGGTCGTTCCCGTAGCGGAGGAGAGCGGCGTAAAGATGGCTATACACCCCGACGATCCGCCGTGGGGCATATTCGGTCTGCCGAGAGTCATCATCGATGAGAAGAACCTCAAGAGATTCTTGTCCATAGTGGACAGTCCGAGCAACGGCATTACGCTGTGCACAGGCTCTCTCGGCGTCAACCCGATGAACGACCTCGTGTCCATGATAAAGACCTGCAAGGGAAGAATGCCTTTCGTGCACCTCAGAAATATCAAGATCACGGGCGACCATTGCTTTGAAGAAAGCGGGCACCTCAGCGAAAAAGGAAGCCTCGATATGTACGCGATAATCAAGGCGCTTTACGACGGCGGCTTCGACGGATACGTACGTCCCGACCACGGCAGAATGATCTGGGGCGAGACGGGCAGAGCGGGATACGGTCTGTACGACCGCGCGCTCGGAGCGATGTATCTGCAAGGCATTATAGAAGCGGTCGAAAAGAACGCGAAAAAATAATATCGTTAAACGATTATAAAGAATCAATATAATATAAGGAAGGAGAAAAGATTATGTCGGTCTACAAAGACAAAGTGGTGGTCATTACCGGCGCGGGCGGTATACTGTGCAGCGAAATCGCGAAAGAATACGCAAAATACGGCGCAAAGATAGCCGTGCTCGACCTCAATCTCGAGGCGGCGCAGAAAGTCGCGGACGATATCAACGCGGCGGGCGGCGTTGCAAAGGCTTACAAGGTCAACTGCCTTGACAAAGACAATATGGAAGAAGCGAGAGTCGCGATCAACAAGGATCTCGGCAAGTGCGATCTTCTCGTCAACGGCGCGGGCGGCAACAATCCCAAGGGCACGACGACCAACGACTACTTCGACATGGCTGACGTGGAAAATCCCGACGTCAAGAGTTTCTTCGACCTCGACGGCAGCGGCGTGGATTTTGTGTTCAAACTCAACTTCCTCGCTACCTTCCTGACTACGCAGGTGTTCGCGAGAGACATGGTGGAAAGAGGCGGCAACATCATCAACATTTCTTCGATGAACGCGTTCAGACCTCTGACGAGAATACCCGCGTACAGCGGCGCGAAAGCGGCGGTCAGCAACTTTACCCAGTGGCTTGCCGTACACTTCGCAAAGGCGGGCATAAGAGTCAACGCGATAGCTCCCGGCTTCTTCGTCACCAACCAGAACAGAGCGCTTCTGTTCAATCCCGACGGCACTCCGTCGGCGCGCGCGGAGAAGATACTGCGCGGCACTCCGATGGGCAGATTCGGCGAAGCGAAAGAACTTATGGGCACTATGCTGTGGCTTGCCGACGACGAGAAAGCGGGATTCGTCACGGGTATCGTCGTACCTATCGACGGCGGCTTCTCCGCATATTCCGGCGTCTGATTTTCAGGAGGAGGAATTGTTATGAGTACGGTTGCAGTCCTCGGTCTCGGCAACAGAGGCAAGAATTACGGAGGACATCTCAACAAGCTGGACGGCGTGAAAATCGTCAGCATCTGCGATAAATATCAGGCTAAGATAGACAAGGTCAAAAAGGCGTGGAACGTGCCCGACGACAAGTGTTTTACCGACGAGGACAAGTTTTTCGCGCAGGGCAAAATAGCGGACGTCATGGTCATCGCGACGCAGGATCGCGACCATTACGGGCACGCGATGAAGGCGCTTAATCTCGGCTACAACCTGCTTCTCGAGAAGCCGGTCAGCCCCGATATCAAAGAGTGTCTGGAGATTGAGAAACTCGCGAGAGAAAAGGGTCTCAAGGTGCTCGTCTGCCACGTGCTGAGATACGCCAATTATTACCGCAGGATCAAAGAGATAATAGACAGCGGCGTGCTGGGAGAGATAAAGCTCATCAAGCACGACGAGCATATTTCGTGGTGGCATTTCTGCCACAGCTACGTCAGAGGCAACTGGCGCAGAGAGGAGGAGACTACTCCGATGCTTCTTGCCAAGTGCTGTCACGACATGGATCTGCTGTACTGGTTCGCTGGTTCAAAATGCAAGAGCTTGTCCTCTTACGGCGACCTCAGCTACTTTACCAAAGCGAATGCTCCCAAAGGGGCTACGGCGACCTGCTTCGATTGTCCTCACAAAGACACCTGCATTTTCGAGTGTAGATATCAGTATATAGGCAGGGGACTCAAGGGACACAAATTCCCGTGGGGTACATACGCGTTCTGCACGACGGGCAAAAAGGCGGACGTGCTCGACGCTTTGAAAAACGGCGAGAGAGGCAAACTCTGGTCGAGATGCGTGTTCGGTTGCGACAACGACGTCGTAGATTGCCAGACCGTCAATATGGAGATGGAGAACGGCGTAAAGATCGTCATGACCGCCAACGCGTTCAACGAGAAGGATCACAGACACACCGAGATCAGAGGCACAAAAGGAGAACTCGTCGCAGACGATACCGGCAGCGTTATCACCCTCAAACTTTTCGATCGGAAACCCAAGAAGATAATAGTCAATATCATCCCCGTCATAAAGGGACATTACGGCGGCGATCAGGGCATTACCAAGTCGACCGCGGATATGCTGGCGGGCAGACTCGATCCCAAGTGGCAATATACCTGGATAAAGGATACGATAGAGAGCCATCGCATAGTCACGGCGGCGGAACTCTCGCGCAAGAACGGCGGCAGAAAGGTCGACATGTCGGAGATACCCGACATAGAGTGAGATGCAGACTGTTCTCGACGGAATATACGTGCTTACGCGCAAGGACATGAGCACGCATCGCGCGATACCGTTCACGGTGCCTGCGGGAGCGCGGAGAATGCGCATAAGCGTGTCGTACGATCCCAAGTACAATTTCGACGAGGAGTACGGTCTCGCGCTGATAGAAAAAAGCATGAAGGAGCAGATAGGCGAGCTTATCATGACAAAGGGCGAAATGCGCGCCTGTCTGCCGATAGACAACCACCTGTCGTTTTCGCTGGATTCGCCGCTCGGCGCGGTCGGTACGGCGCACAGGGGAAACAACTCGCAGGAGTTTGAAATAAGCGAAACGGACGCAAACGGCGGTTTTTATCCGACGCCGATTACGGCGGGAGAATGGACGTTTACCGTCAGCGTTACGTGTATAGTTACCGATGAGATAAAAGTCTCCTTGAGGATAGAGGTCGGAGAATGAAGTTTTACAGGTGCGAACTGCATACTCATACCGTCTCGTCCGACGGGAAGATGACGCCCGAAGAACTCGTCGACAGAGCAACAGAATGCGGATATTCCGCGATCGCGCTGACAGACCACAATACGGTAGCGGGCGTGAAAAGAGCGGTCGATGCGGGCAAAAAGCGCGGGCTGACAGTTATCCCCGGCATAGAGTGGACGACCTTCTACGGTCATCTGACCGTGACGGGAGGAGGAAGCGACGTGCTTTGGCGGGATATCACGCCTGACAATATAGACGAAAAAATAGCAAGGGCGCAGAGTCTCGGAGACGTCGTGACGATCGCCCACCCGTTGAGAATGGGATTTCCGCTGTGCAGCGGCTGCCATTGCGTTTACGACAGGGCAAAGCTGGCGGGCGCGGACTGTTACGAGATATGGTCGCACTACTATCCCAACGAGGGAGTCGTAGCGCAAAAACAGCTCGCGGAATGGCTGTCCTTTCTCGACAAGGGTTGCAGAATGGCGGCGGTGTACGGCTATGACTGGCACAACCGCGACGACGTGCCTCCGTCTTACGCGTGCACGTACGTCGGCGCGGAGAGCGCGGACGGGAAAGACGTGCTTGCGGCTATAAAAAAGGGCGCGACCTACGTGTCGGTCGGAGTGGAAGCCGACTGCGCGGCGATCGTGAACGGCAGGGAGTATCCGATAGGAAGCGAGCTTCCCGCAGGGGAAACGCGGATAAGGCTCACCTGCACGAAGTCGGAAGACTATCGCTCCGACAAACCTGCGGAACTTACGCGGTTTGCGGTCGTGACAGAACGGGGCAGAGAAGAAATGCCGATAAGATTCGGCAAAACGGCAGAGATAATTACGACGTTTGATAAATACTGCGTCGTAGAGATATACGGAGAGAGAAAACGCGAAGAACAACTGCTTGCGGTGACCAGCGCGTTTTACAGGGGAGGAGCAAGATGATAACGGCACACGGCGGCGCTCTCGGTACGGGGCGCAACAGCAGGATCTACTTTGAAAACATAAGCACTTTCAAAGCGGATGCCATAGAAGTGGACGTGCGCAGAAAGGGCGGTCTGCTTTACCTCAGCCATCTGCCCGCGCCGTTTTCTTACAGGAAGAAGATAACTCTTGCCGAGGCGTTCGCTTTCGCGAGAAAGAACAACGTCAAAATAAATTGCGATCTGAAGGGCAGAGGTCTCGTGTCCGAAGTTATAAAACTCGCAAAAGAGATGGACGTCACCGATCTTCTGATTTTCACCGGTTCGGTGAGACTGACCGACAGCGAAGTGCTGACCGAGGGCGAAGCGTGGGTCAACAGGATAAAGGGGCTTCCTTACAAGGCGAAGAACGTCGCCAGAATAAAGAAGGCGCTCGACGATACAAACAACCCTCATTTTGCAGGGCTTAATATCAACAAGATGTACGCGACGGACGCATTCCTGTCCGAGTGCAAGAAATACGGAGTAAAGCTGTCGATATTCACGGTGGACAGCTATAAGGAACTCAAAAGGCTCGTTCCTATGGAACCTGCCAACATTACGACAAACTATCCCGTGGTGGTGTCGACGATACTGTACGAGACCCGCCTTGCGGAAAAGGAGAGCAAATGATCAGGGTCGCTGTGGTCGGCATAGGAAGAATGGGCGGAAAGCATGCCCGCAACTTCCTGAAAGGCGCGGTAAAAAACGCAAAACTCGTCGCGGTATGCGATACCGACGAGAAAGTGCTCGCCGCATTCAAGGCTAAGCACGCCGACGTGGCGACTTATACCGATTACGACAAAATGCTCGGGGAGAAGAAACCCGACGCGGTAGTCGTGGCAACGCCGCATTATTCACATTCCGCACTCGCGAAAAAAGCGCTGGAAAAGGGAATAAGCGTGCTCGTTGAAAAGCCGATAACCGTCACGGTCAAAGACGCGACGTCGCTTGCAGAAGTCGCAAAAGCTCATCCCGAAGCGGTGTTTGCGATTATGTACAATCAGCGCAGCAACAGCATATACGCGAGGGCAAAAAAGATAATAGCAAGCGGAAAACTGGGCGATCTTCAGAGAGCGTCGTTCACGATAACCGACTGGTACAGAACGCAGTATTATTACAATATGGGCGGCTGGCGCGCAAGCTGGTCGGGAGAGGGCGGCGGCACGCTGATAAACCAGTGCGTGCATCAGCTCGACATACTGCAATGGCTGATCGGAATGCCCGAAAAGATAATCGCGAGGTGCAAGACCGAGGGCAGGAACATCACGACCGAAAACGACGTTACGGCGCTGTTGCTCTACAAGAATTTCGACTGCGTGTTCACCGCGTCGACGCACGAGCTTCCCGGCGAAAACAGGCTGGTCATCGTCGGCTCCAAGGGCACGATGACGATCACGAGGCACAAGGCGACGGTCAGATACCTCAAAATGGACGAAAAAGAGGTCAACGCGAGGGCGACGAGAGATTACGGCAACAGAGCGGACAAAAAATACTCTAAGTCGACGATGTATTACGGCTTGAAGAACTATATCACGGACGCGCTTTACGGGCAGCAATGCAATATCCTGCGCGACTTCGCGGCGGCTGTGGAAAAGAAGGACCCGTCTTTGCTGAGGGCGAGAGGGGAGGAGGGCATCAACGCGCTCAACATCATCAACGCGATCAATATGTCCGCGTGGAAGGGGAAGGAGGTCAGCGTGCCCGTCGACCCCGACGAATACGAGAAAATGCTCGCCGAAAAAAAAGAGGGCGAGAAAACGATAAAAAAGTAATGCCGGTGAGGAGGATATAACGGTTATGGCAAACATTAAAATTTCAGGCTTCTACGACGAAGTCAGCTCGAATCTGGACGAACAGATCAAACTTATAAAAGAGTACGGCGAAAGTTATCTCTGCCCGAGAGTGGTGGACGGCAAGAATATCGCCAACTATACCGAGCAGGAATTCAGGAGCACGGTAAAGCCGCGCCTCGACAATGCGGGAATCAAGTTCTCCTCGATCGGCTCTCCTATAGGCAAGATCGGACTTTACGACGACGAGGCATACGAGGCTCAGCTTGCCAAGCTCAAAGAGTTGGTCAAGATCTGCAAGGACATGGACTGCAAGTATATCAGAATGTTCTCCTTCAGAGTAAAAGCGAGCGGAGACTACAAGGCGTATTTCCCCGAGGTAGTCAAGAAGCTGCGCGGATTCCTCAAGGTCGTCGAGGGTACGGACGTGATACTCCTGCACGAGAACGAAAAGAGAATTTACGGCGACACTCCCGAGAGATGTCTCGAGCTGTACAAGGAGATAAACCATCCGCAGTTCAAGCTCGCGTTCGACGCGTCCAACTTCATACAGTGCGGCGTCAACGTGCCCAAGGCGTACGAGATGCTCAAGGATTATGTTGTATATTACCACATCAAGGATTGCTCGCCCGAGAAAGTGGAAGTCCCCGTCGGTCTCGGTCTCGGCAACTACAAAGAGATGATCAAGGACCTCATCGTCAACAGAAAGTACGATGGCTTTATGACTCTCGAACCTCATACCGGCAAGTACGCCGACCACAAGAAGCTGTTTTATATCTTCGGCTGGTTCACCTGGATGCTCCCGTACGTCGGCAAGTGGAACAAGGTGTTCAAGAGGATCAATGCGGCAAAGGGTATCGCACCCATGCAGAGCGTCTCGAGAAAGGATATTTTCACCTGGCAGTATCAGGGTCTTAAGAAAATAATCGACGAAGTCGAAAAGGAGAATAAATAATGGAAAAGGTAAGGTACGGTATCGTAGGCATCGGCAAACAGGGAAGCAACTACGCAAAGAGACTTTTCAAGGGTATGGACAAGAACGGTCAGCTCGTCGCTGTATGCGACATTGCAGAGGACCGCAGAAAGTGGGCTGAAACCGCGCTGCCCGGCGTTAAAGTATTCAGCGACTATAAGGAAATGTTTGCAAGCAAGATGATAGACGCCGTCATCATCGACACCCCTCACTACGCGCACCCCTCCATTGCGATCGACGCGCTCAAGGCGGGACTCAACGTGCTTTGCGACAAACCCGCGGGCGTATTTACCAAGGCTGTCAGAGAGGCGGCGGAGTTCGGCAAGACCAAGCCCGAGCTTAAGTTCGGTCTTCTCTACAACCAGCGCACCAATAAGGTCTATAAAAAGGCGAAAGAGATCATAGAAAGCGGCAGACTGGGCAATCTGAAGCGTATCGTATGGATAATCACCAACTGGTACCGTCCTCAGGCGTACTACGATCAGGGCGGCTGGAGAGGCACCTGGGCAGGCGAAGGCGGCGGCGTTCTCATCAATCAGGATCCGCATCAGCTCGACCTGTTTACCTGGCTCGCGGGCACTCCCATCAAAAAGGTCTGGAGCAACGCAAAGACTGTCGGCAGAAAGATCAACGTCGAAAACGACGTCACCGCGGTCTGCGAATTCGAGAACGGCGCGACGGGTGTATTCATCACGTCAACACACGACGCTCCCGGCACCAACAGACTCGAGATCACGGGCGACGGCGGCAAGATCGTCATCGAGGGAAGCAACGATGTCAGCATGAAACTCAAGTTTACCGAAAACAGCGTCGCAGAACCCGAATTTTCCAGGACGAACAAAGTGTTCATGGGCAAGATACCCAACAAGGTGTCCAAATACAAGCTGGGTCTTGTAGACATTATCAAGGGCATTATCGAGCAGCAGCACATCGTAGTGATCCGCAATTTCTCCGAGGTCGTTCTCGGCAAAACGGACAAGCTGGTCGCTCCGTATGCGGACGGTCTCAACGGTCTCGGCTTCTCCAACGCTATACACCTTTCCGCATGGACGGGCAAAGAGGTCGTATATCCCTACGACGAGGATCTGTATATCGAAGAACTGAACAAGAGAATAGACGAAGAAAAAAATTCCGGCGTGAAGTAAGCCGCAGTAAAAAGGAGAAATTATGAAATACAAACTCAAAGGCGGCAAGATCATCACTACCGGCAAGATGCACGAGAGATCTTTCTATGACGTCAGCAACAACCGCATAACGGCGCAGTTCGACGGCAGAGGCGGAATTTCCAAGTATGCGGTGATGAACAAGTTCTCGGTGTTCACCAACTTCTATTCGCTCTACACTGTGGACGGCGTGCCTTTCGACTATATGGAAGACAAGGTCGTCACAATGGAAGGCAAGAGACAGATCACAGAGATCGAGCACGACAAATGCAAGCTGACGATCACCCAGTTCCTCGACAACGAACACAACGCGATATACGTCGAGACGGCGGTCGAGGCAAAGTGCGATCTGACTTTCGACAACACGATCAACTTCGGTATCAACTACGAGAGCTACGTGCAGCAGCTTCTCGCCAACAGACTCAGTCCCAAGACGATAGCGACCGTGCTGACCGGCTTTATCAAGAGCAAGAAGAACGGTCTGACTTTCAACGGCGCGAGCGCGAAACTTCACGGCGACGTGCTGGGCGACTTTTATCTCGACTACGCGATCAGCGAGGGAGCGCAGGCGGGAGAAGCGGAGAGAGGCTTCCACAACCAGTTCTCCTACGGCGCGAAACTACGTGCCGGCGAGCTGAAAAAATTCAGATACGTCGTCAGCGCGGGTACCAGAAACGACTTCACGTTCTGCGACGTTATGGAGGCGCTGGCAAACTTCGACGCGGCGGCGAAAGAGGCGCAGAAGTATATCGACGATCTCGCGTGCCCCGATTGCGTCAAGGGCGACGATTTTATGGAGACGTACTACAAGTCGCTCCTCAACTGCAGCATATCCAACTATAAAGAGCTGGGCAAGTTCAAGGGCTTCCTTGCGGGTATCGTCTATCAGTTCCCTGCGAGAACGTATTACCGCGACGCGTACTGGACGGTGCTCTCGGTGCTCCCCGTCAGACCTCAGCTCGTGAGAAACGAAATAGTTACTCTGGCAAACGGCATCAACAAGAAAGGCGAGTGCCCGAGCGCGGTTAAGTTCAACTTCAAGAATTACTGGGGCAATCACTACGATTCTCCGTCATTCTTCGTAGCCATGATATACGATTACGTGGTGCATACGGGCGACCTTAGCGTACTCAGCGAGTCCTGCGCGTGCGGCACGATCATCGAGGCGGCAAAGCTCGTGCTCGACAGACTGGAGCAGGAGACCGATTCTACGGGACTTCTCGTCAAAGGCGGAGAGT
>CALWKV010000084.1 GCA_944381355.1 uncultured Christensenellaceae bacterium
ATTAAAGCGATACAATAGAGAGTACAACCAAACTCCTATGCGCCCACTCGGCTGGAAGTCGCCTAACCAATACCTTGCCGATTATTTTAACAGCAAAAGTGTAACAGATGTTTGACAAACCAACATATTTTTCGCGCGGGAATTTGCTTTGCATATTGAAACGCGCCGGGATATATTGTATAATTGATTTGCGGCGCGGTCATAGCCCTGAAGGGTACGTGACGCGGCGGCAAAGGAGAAATGTATGTTTGATTTTTATATGCCCACAAGGCTGATATTCGGCGCGGGCGCTCTTGAAAAACTCAACAAAACGGCAAAGCTCGGCAAAAAGGCGCTTGTCGTTATAAGCAACGGCAAGTCGACCAAAGTCAACGGTTATCTCGACAGAACTACCGCCCAGCTCGAAAAGGCGGGCGTAGAATGGGCGCTGTTCGACGAAATAGAGCCGAATCCGCTCAAGTCTACCGTGGAGAGAGGCGCCGCGGCGGCAAGAAAGCACGGCTGCGACTTTATCGTCGCGCTGGGCGGCGGCAGCGTTATGGACGCGAGCAAGGCGATAGCTTCTATGGCGACCAACGACGGAGATCTGTGGGATTACGTCTGCGGCGGCACGGGCAAGGGCAAGCCGCTTGCCAAAGCTCCGCTCCCGATAATAGCGATCACGACTACCGCGGGCACAGGCTCCGAGGTCGACGAGTACGGCGTCATCACCAATCCCGATACGCATGAAAAGATAGGTTTCGGCGGCGACGTCAGACTTTTCCCCGTCGTTGCGATAGTCGATCCTGAGCTGATGACCACCGTGCCCCCGAAGTTTACCGCATATCAGGGCTTCGACGCGCTTTTCCACAGCACGGAGACCTATATCTGCAAGGGCGCCAACGAGATGAGCGATATGGTATCGTCTACGGCAATAAAGAATATCGGTGTAAACCTTGCAAAAGCTGTCGCGGACGGCAATGATATCGAGGCGCGCACCGCAGTCGCGTGGGCAAATACGATGAGCGGCTACGCTATGGTCATAGGCGGCTGTACGAGCGAACACTCCCTCGAGCACGCGATGAGCGCATATCATCAGGAGTTGCCGCACGGCGCGGGTCTCATAATGATAAGCCTCGCGTATTACGAGCGTTTCATAGAGGCGCACGTCTGCGACGAACGTTTCGTGGATATGGCAAAGTGGCTCGGCAAGGCGGACGCGAGCAAGCCCGAGGACTTCCTGACAGCGCTTGCCGATCTTCAGAAGGCGTGCGGAGTGTACGGGCTGAAGATGTCGGACTACGGCATTACGGCGGACGAATTCGGTACTCTCGCCGACAATGCGCGTTCTGCTATGGGCGGGCTGTTCACCAGAGACAGGGTGGATCTCACGAGAGAAGATTGCATACGCATATATCAGAAGTCATTCGCCTGACCTGCTTGAAGTTTAAAGGAAAGTCGCGAAAAGAACAGAACGGTGAGATCCCGCAGAACGGCTTGCCCGACAAAGATTGCGTTTTCGGGTGCAGGACGGGCGCTGTCCGTCGCGTATGCGAACATTTGAAAGCAAAAAGAAAAGCGAAGGAGTTTTCCTTCGCTTTTTGCTTTCGCGTTGTCCTTTGATTCAGATGATACCCATTCTCGTCAGATAGGGCGACAGTCTTTGCAGATTTCCGCTTGCCATCTGACCTTTTGCCGCCATATCTCTGAATTCCTGCGCGTTTACCCACATATAGTCTGTCGTCTCGCCCGGCTGAAGTCTGACAGACGTCTTTTCACAGTCTGTGTCGCAAAGGAAAACATAGTATATCGACCTTGTTTTGTCGCAGGCGACGCGAGTTATTTGCTCCATTTTGTCGGCGACGATGCCTGTTTCTTCTTCGAGTTCGCGCTTTGCGCAAGTCGTCTTGTCCTCTCCCTTATAGGCAGAGCCGCCCGCAGTCGCTTCATACAATCCCGGGCAGGTGGGTTTGTTCTCATCGCGCTTCATCAGCAGATATGTACCGTCTTTGTGTCTGACGAGGATTTCGCTGACGAGGTGGTACAACCCTTTAGGGATGCGTTTGCCGCGTATCAGCGTGATGTCGGCTTTGGTGCCGTCTTTAAAATAGCCGTCCCACAGTTCCATAAAACCTCCTTCTTTTCTGTAAAAGTAAAATGATAATCTATATTATCCGCAAAAATTACAAAAAAGCAAGAGTTTTTGAGGCGTTTTAATGTAAAATCAAAGTAAAACCGCTTGTAGGTTTTGCAAATAATGTATATAAAAAATTTATTGAAAAAGGACGTTTAAGTCAAAAATCCGCAAAAACGCCATATTTTATAAGCACAAAGCGGTTGTTGTCAGTTGAATATCGGATTATGGACAAATCGGGAAAATACAGAACTGTTTGCCCGAGGACGGTCAGGCGTTGTCGCCGGACTCGGACAGCGATCCCGAAAAGTTTATTTTAAACAGAGAAGCGTCCGCTTCGCCGCCCTTTTCGTACAGCTTGGTAAAGGTGTCCGCGAGGGAAAGCGATTTTTGCACCGCTTCGTCGAAAAGTCGGGGGTAGGAAAAGGATATTGTGTTTTCCGCGCCGACGTATTCAGGGTAAGGGCGGTTTTCGAGATTGAGGTAATCGTAGTCGGGATCGTTTTCGTCGGGCAGGAAGAAGCCGACGATATACGCGGGATAATTCATCTTCTTCGCCGCGAAGCGCAGGACGGCGCACGCGAGAGAGCGCGGTTTCAGGAATACCTTCTGATAGCGGTACATTCTCGACGGCAGTTTTTTGAGAAGATCATGCGGCACGTCTACGCCGTATACGCCGTTTATGGCGTTGTACCATACGTCCGCAAGGGCGTCGGAGGAGCGTTTTGTCACGGGTATCGCGCTTGGCAGGTCGCATATCTCTCCTTTTTCTTCCGCCTCTTTTTTCATCAGGCAGTCTATACGCGTCTCCAGCATCATGTGCACGCATTTTTTCAGATTTTCGGGGTAGAGAGCGGCTAGTCTGTCGCGCGCTTCGCTGACTACGTATGGGTGTACCGTGCTGTCGAGCGCGTAATGGCACAAAAGCCCCAGCGTGTATGCAAGCGGCTCGGGGCGCTTTTCTCTGCGGCAATAGTCGAGCGCGGCAGAAAACAGCTCCGCCGTCTTTTCTCCGTGGGTGCGAGCGCCGTATCCGCGGAACTTGCCGAACGCGTAAAAAAGAAGATCTCCTCCCTGTGCGCCCAGCACGAAGCAATCGGCGTACTTTGTGATCACGCCGTCTGCGGGACTTTGGTCTATGACTGCCTTTGCGGCAAGATAGTGAGAAAAATAAGATGCCATACCGTATATATTGTAACAAAAACCGCTTTTGCGCGCAACCCGTGCGGGGGCGGTATAAACTACAATAAACGCGCTTTTTGTCTGAAACGGGAAGCCGTCTTAGCTGAAAAGGAGCGGCGGAGACGAATAAACGCCGCGTTTCTTCGGTAGATACGTTTTCAAGCGAGCATTGCTGAAAAACGCATAACAGCCGTCGCCTGACGGAAAAGCGGCTTCGACAGTTTTCACAACGGCGAAAGAAAACGGTTGGCGGTCATAATACGTACCCGTTATCCGCACCCGATCGGTCAAAGCGTCCGTTTGCGTGCTTGCGGTTTTTTACGATATAGTTTATAATGTTATATATGCGCGAAAAACTTATCGGCGAAAACGGCGTAAAACTGCTTTCGCGTTTTGACAGACTGGCTGTCGCGGTCAGCGGCGGCAGAGACAGCATGGCTTTGCTGGATTGGCTGGCTTCGTCGGGAGAGTACGGCGGAGAGTTTTTTGCCGTGCACGTCAATCACAATCTGCGCGGAGACAATTCCGACGCGGACTGTGCGCTCGTAAAAGAATACTGCGAGACGCACGGCATAAAGCTGGAGGTTTACAGCGAGGACGTCAAGGGCTTTTGCGAGAAGAACGGCTACGGTCTGGAGCAGGGCGCGAGGCTCGTCAGGCGCAGGATATTCCGTGAACTAACCGAGAGCGGCAGGGCGCAGAGAGTAGTCACCGCGCATCACTTGCAGGATTTTGCAGAAAGCGTGCTGATGCACGTGTTCCGCGGCAGCGGCATAGACGGACTTTGCGGTATAAAAGAGGACGACGGCATGCTGATAAGACCGCTGCTCGATACCGACAGGACGGAGATAGAAAAATACGTCGTAAGCCGCGGCGTGAAATACCGCGACGACGAGAGCAACTTCGACGATTGCTATACCCGCAACTACCTCAGGAATACCGTGATGCCGATGATAAGAAAGGCTTATCCCAATCTGGACGGCGCGCTCGGAGCGCTGGCGAGACAGGCGGGCTACGCGCGCTCGTATATCGGCGCCAACAGTCCGCGCCCGACCTTAGAGGACGGGGAGGCGGTACTGGACGTGTCCGTGCTGGATCAGCCCGAGGCGATAGCCTCGTACAGCATATTCAAGGCGCTCGAGGCGATCGACGCGAGGGTGGACTGCGAGGGCGTGCACATAGAAGCCGTCAAATCGCTGAAAGACAAAAAAACGGGCGCCCGTGTTTGTCTGCCGCATAATGTAGAAGTAGAAAGAAACAGGGACAAGCTGTATTTTTACCGCAAAAGAGAAAAGGACTTGTCTGTCCTGCCGTTCAGAGAGGGAGAATTGCAGACGGGCGGTTATCTTGTCACGACAGACAGAGACAAGGGATTTCTGCGCTTCGACGCGGACAAAGTGCCCGAAGGCGCGGTGCTTCGTACGAGGCGTGAAGGAGACAGGTTCAAGCGGTTCAAAGGCGGCGAAAAGTCGCTCGGGGATTACCTCACCGACGTCGGATTTCCCCGTCACAGGAGGGACGACGTTCCCGTCATAGCGGTCGGCAGAGATGTGCTCGCGGTGTGCGGAGTGGAGATCTCGGACAGGATAAAGACGGACGAGAACACGGTCAATATTTTATATCTTGATACAAAACGCCTCGTATGACGGCGAAAACGGAGAGTATATGTACGACAAGAATATCGAAAAAGTTCTGATTTCTGAAGAAATGATCAAGCAAAGAACGCAGGAACTTGCAAAGAAAATAAGCGACGACTACCGCGGCAAGCGTCTCATCATGGTATGCGTGCTGACGGGCGCGATGGTGTTTTTCGCCGACCTTATAAGGCAGATCAACATACCCGTAGAGGTTGACACGATCGTTGCTTCGAGCTACGGCGCAGGTATGACCACGAGCGGAAGCGTAAGGATATCCAAGGATATCAAATACGACATATCGGGCAAGCACGTGATCCTCGTCGAGGACATCATCGACACGGGCGTTACGCTGAAAACGCTCACCAAAATGCTTGCGACCCGTGCGCCGGAAAGCCTCAAGGTCTGTTCCCTTCTCGACAAACCGTCGAGGAGAAAGGTGGATTTCGAGGGCGATTACGTGGGATTTAAGATACCCGACGAATTTGTCGTGGGTTACGGGCTTGACTATGCGGAGAAGTACCGCAATCTGCCCGAGGTCTGCGTTTACAGAACGCAGCAGGAGAACTGATGAATTACCCGTCCGCGCTCGACATACTCGCGAAGGCGTTCCCGTCCGACCTCTACCTCGTTGGAGGAGCGGTCAGAGACTATGTTCGCGGCGTTGAGACGGGGGATTTCGATCTCGCGGGCGCGGCAAAGCCCGACGAGATAAAGTCTGCGCTCCGAGGCGGCGCGTTCAAGGTCTGCGACAGTTCTCCCAAGCTGGGCACGCTGATAATTTCGGGAGAGGGGGCGCGCTTCGAGTACACGACTTTCAGGACGGACAGCTATCCCGAGGGAAGCGGCGTTCACAAGCCCGACGGGGTGGTTTTTACCGACGACATACAGCTTGATTGCAGGCGGCGCGACTTTTGTTGCAACGCGGTATATTACGACGTAAAGCGCGGCAAGATCGTCGATCCGCTGGGCGGTATCGGAGATATAGAACGCAGGACGCTCAGGACGACCCGCTCTGCGACAGAGGTATTCTGCGAGGACGGGCTTAGGATAATGCGCCTCGTGCGCTTCGTGTCCGCGCTGGGTTTTTCGCCCGACGCAGAGGCGGAGTCCGCGGCAAGAGCGCTTGCGGACAGGCTGAAAGACGTATCCGCAGAGAGGATACGGGACGAACTGGATAAGATATTGCAAGGCAAAAACGTCGTAAACGCGTTGGAGCTTGCGCACTCGCTCGGCGTACTCGGGATGATACTTCCGGAACTTGCAGCCAACGACGGTCTCGCTCAACCTGCGAAGTGTCACAGTTACGACGTGCTGAGACATTCTTTTCATACCGTCGAAGCGGCGAGGGAGGATATAAAGCTGGCGGCGCTTCTGCACGACGTCGGCAAAGCCGAAGCGTGGAAGAAAGACGGCAATATGCACAATCACGCAGAATACGGCGCGGCGACCGCGGGAGAGATAACTCGGCGGCTGAAGTATCCCAATGCGGTGATAGCAGAGACCGAGACGCTCGTCCGCGAGCATATGTACGACATCAATGCCGATGCGCGGGAGAGCAGGCTGAGGCGGTTCGTCGCGAGAAATCACAAGGTGATAGACAAACTTATCGCGCTCGTGCGCGCTGACAGCAAGGGCACGGGACTTTTTGACGACAGCCCGAGGGCGGACAGGTTTCAATCTGCGCTCGACGCGATGATAAAGAAAAAGATACCGTTCACGGCAAGACAGCTTGCGGTGAACGGCAACGACATAAAAAAGCTGGGTTTCAAGGGGGAAAAGATAGGCGAAGTTCTGCAGGAATTGCTGACAGGCTGTCTTGACGGAAATCTCGGCAACGACAGAGAGACCCTGCTTGCTGCGGCGGCTAAGCTGGCGGGCAGGACGTCGAAAAAGGAGGATCTATGACGTTACCCGAAATACTAACGATTGCATTTTCCGCGGCGGCATGCGTGTTCGCGCTCGTCGCGCTGGTGGTCGTCTGTCTCAAAAAGACGGACAATTCCAAAGGATCGGAAGAAATAGTAGACAATATAGGCGACGCGGTCAATCTGATCAACGCCAACACGAGAGGAGAGGTCGGCGCGGCGAAAGACGTCGTCGTCACGGCGTTTTCCACTGCGAATACGGCGACGGTCACCGCGCTCGACGCGCAGCTCAAGACTTTCGGCGACAGCATAAGGGATTTTAAGGGCGACGTAAGCCGCGCGCTCGAGGATATGAGGAGAATGCTCAGAGAAAACGAGGAGAGCGTGCGTACGACTTTTGCGGGCAATCTGGAGCAGGTGCGCAAGGAGTTCAAAGAGAGCGTCGAGGACATCAGAAAGTCGGTTTCCGACAACCTTAAGAGCGTGCGCGACGACAACGAAAAACAGCTTTCCGAGATGAGAAAGACGGTTGAAGAAAAACTTGCGGAGACGCTCGACACCCGCGTCAAGAACGCTTTCGAGCAGGTCAATAAGAGTCTGGAATCCGTACAGCGCAGTTTCGGCGAGATGAGAGAACTGACGGGCAGCGTGCACAACCTGACCCGCGTTTTCGCCAACGTCAAGGCGCGCGGCAACTGGGGCGAAGTGTCGCTGGAAAGTCTGCTCGATCAGATACTCACTCCCGACCAGTACGAAAAGCAGTTCATGATCGCGCGTTCGGAAAGCACGAGAGTGGATTTTGCGATAGTCATGCCCGGACAGGGCGGAGAAAAAGTCTATCTGCCGATTGACGCGAAATTCCCCGTAGCGGATTACGAAAACCTTATCGAGGCGAGCGAAAAGGGAGACGCGCAGGCTGTCGCGGCGGCGAGAAAAATGCTGTTTGAAAGAGTCAGACAGGAAGCGCAGAGCATAAACGCCAAGTACGTCAAACCGCCCAAGACCACCAATTTCGCGCTTCTCTACGTGCCCAACGAGGGGCTTTTCGCAGAGATAATCAGAGACGGCGCGCTCGTTGCCGATCTGCAGGCGAAGTATCGCGTCAGCGTATGCGGTCCGACGACGGTCACCGCGCTTCTCAACAGCCTGCAAATGGGCTTTACTTCGCTGAAGATACAAAAAAAGAGCGCGGAGATAATCAAACAGATGTCGGGCATCAGGGCGGATTTCGCCAAGTTTACAGAGCTGCTCGGCACGGTCAGAAGCCGCGCGGAAAAGGTGATCGGCGCGATCGACGACCTCGACAAACGCAACGACCTTATAGGCAGGAGACTGAAAAAAGTAGGAGAGATAGACGGCGGAGAAGTCGCGTTGCTGGAAGTCGCGGCGAGTAGCGATACGAGAGACGGGGAGGACGGAGAATGAAAGCCGATCTGCACATGCACAGCGTATATTCTGACGGCACCGACGAGATCGCGACGATCGTCTCCAAGGCGAAAGAAGCGGGGCTGGGACTGATCGCCGTGACCGACCACGACACCGTCAAGGGAGTTCCCGAGGCGCTTGCCGAGGGCGAAAAACAGGGATTAAAAGTGCTTGAGGGCATAGAGATGAGCACTTACGCGATATGCGAAGTGCACGTCCTCGGATACTGCGTGGATATAAAGTCGGACGTGCTTTTAAGCAAGCTCTCCGGGATCGAGTGTCAGAGAAAGGAGAGGATAAAGACCATTCTTGCCAATCTTGAGAAATACAACATACGTCTCGACGAAAGCAAGATATTCGACCGCAACGGCACGGTCGGTCGTATGCACATCGCCAAGCAACTGATAGCCAAAGGGCATTGCCAGACGGTCACGGAAGCGTTTGAACGCTACCTCGGAGAAAGAGGACTTGCATACGTTCCGTCTAAAAGGATGACCCCTCTCGAGGGAGTGAAACTGATAAAAGAAGCAAAAGGACTCGCGACGATAGCGCATCCGCTCCTGTTTATGCAGAGGGGAGTGCTGGAAGATCTGATAGGCGGTCTGAAAACCTACGGTCTGGACGGGCTGGAAGTCTATTATCCGACTCATACGCCTGCGGACGTAACGCGTCTTGCAGAGATCGCGCGCAAGCACCGCCTCATCGCTACCGGGGGCACAGACTACCACGGCGCAAACAAAAAGGGAGTGGAGCCGGGGGACGTGGATTACGTACCCGACGGTTACGCGCTCGAAAGACTGGGTGTGATAAAGAGACGTCGGGACGGCAGACGGAAAGACAGAAAATAAAAAGATAACAACAAGAACGCGGCTTGCCGCGTTTTTTTGTCAGGAAAATTCGGCAGGGCGCTCCTCGCAAAACCTTACTACGTTATCTTCCGCACAAAATAATACAGCAGCTTCCGTCAACGGTGAACAGCGCTTATCGCAGCGCGGTAAAGTCGAGGGGGATCGGGCAGCCGCGACGACAGGAAATAACTGTCAGCAAAACAGGGCAAAAATCTGCGCGGCGCGCGCAAACTAGAGGTATGAAAGCTTTATCGGCATTAGCCGCGGCGTGCGTCGCTACATTAACCTCGATATTTATCCCGTTCGCGACGGGTGTGCAGAGGCGTAGCGTGTCGGCGTCGGGAGACATGGAGAAAAGCGCGCCCGCCTTATACGCGCCTTACGACGACGGGGAAGCCGAATCGCCGCGCGAAGAAAAGAAAGGCGCGGCAAAGATATCTTCATACACGACGACTTTTGACAGAAACGTATATGCAAGAAGCTACAATATAGCCCTTGCTTGCAAAAACTTCTGTTACCTCAAAGTGGCGGCGGGAGAGAGGTTGTCGTTCAACGCCGTCGTCGGCAAGCGCACCGAGGAGAGAGGGTACAAACAAGCCAAGGTCATAGAAAACGGGGAGTACGTGCCCGGCGTGGGCGGCGGCGTGTGTCAGGTCTCGACCACGCTGTACAACGCCTGGATAACTGCAGGACTGGGCGTGGAATACGTGCGCGCTCACTCTCTGCCGTCCTCATACTGCGCGCTGTCCAGAGACGCTACCGTGTCCGACTGGACAGACCTCGTGCTCGTCAACGACAGCGGTGCGGACGTTATAGTCAACGCTACCGTGACGGGCAACAGGATCAGGTTCGACGTCTACGGCAAAGTCAGCGATTACGGGTACGAATTCGAGAGCGTGCTCGTGAAAAAGACCCCTCCGCCCGAGCCGACGATAGAATACGTGGACTTTATCGAAGGAGGACAGGAGAGCAAGGTGATTTCGCCCGCGAAAAACGGTTACGTCTCCGAGCTTGTCAGAAAGGTGTCTCAGG
>CALWKV010000085.1 GCA_944381355.1 uncultured Christensenellaceae bacterium
TTAAATGCCTTGGTAATATGTCTATATTAACTGCGGCATTTGCCTTGTATCAACAAAAATTTGCCTGCTTAAAACTGCACGCACCCTCAGGCGATGATTTTTATTGTGTGTTTCAGCGAGGTGAGCGCAAATAATATTATAATATTTTCAAGCGAGCATTGCTGAAAAACGCATAAAAGGCGCGCCTCAGGGCTGGTTCGTATTATTCAGGTCTGGTATACCGCAGCAGATTTAAACGCCGCTTCGTTATTCGTTTGACAATGCGCCTTTCATGCGCGTTTGCCGCGCGTTTGCTATATTTCTGCCGTCTGCGTATACATTACCGCTTTTTGTGCTTTTTCGTCGCATAACGTCGATCTTCTGTCTGCCAGATCAAAACGCGCACATGTTAAAAAAGCCGCGGCATGCCGCGGCAATTTTTATATCATCAGCATTTTGTCGCTTTCTATCTTGAACTTTTCGAGAAGCTGAGCGACCGTCAGGTTTTTCTTCTCCTCGCCGCGCACGTCGTAAATGATATTGCCTTCGTTCATCATTATGAGGCGGTTGCCGTAACGTATCGCATCTTTCATGTTGTGCGTGATCATTATCGTAGTCAGATTGTTCATGCTCGTCAGTTCTTCCGTGACCGAAAGCACCTTTTCCGCCGTCTTGGGATCGAGCGCCGCAGTATGTTCGTCGAGGAGCAACACTTTTGGCTTTTTCATAGTCGCCATAAGCAAAGTGAGAGCCTGTCTCTGACCGCCCGAAAGCAGTCCGACTTTTGCCGTCATTCTGTCCTCGAGACCCAGTCCCAGTATCTTGAGCTGACTCTTGAACTCGACTTTCTCCCTGTGCGTAACTCCCCAGGAAAGTCCGCGTATCTTCCCTCTGCGATATGCCAGCGCGAGATTTTCCTGTATCTCCATATTTGCCGCAGTGCCCGTCATCGGGTCCTGGAACACTCTGCCAAGATATTTCGCACGTTTGTATTCCTTGAGTTTCGTGACGTTTTGTCCGTCGAGATCTATCGTACCTTCTTCAGGTATATATACCCCCGCGATAAGGTTGAGAAGCGTGGATTTGCCGGCGCCGTTGCCGCCGATAACGGTGATGAAATCGCCTTCTTCGACGTCGAGCGAGAGGTTGATTATTGCCTTCTTTTCGTTTACCGTACCTATATTGAAGGTCTTGGACACGTTTTTAAGACTGAGCATCGTCATTTGTCCTCACCTCCGATAGCGGCGACAGAAATCGCTTCGTTTTTTTCTTCAGCTTCGTCAAGCTCTTTAGAGCCGTATTTTTCAACGTATTTCTCTTTTGCTCTGACCAGCTTCGCGTGCTGCTTCCTTACGGTCTTTTCGTCTGTGCACGTCGAGAGCTGCCCGGTCAGCGACTTGATCTCGGCAAGCAGCTTTTCCTTTTCAGCCTGCTTTTTTGCCTCCTTCTTGTCGTCCCGCTTCTTTGCGTATTCCGCATATTTAGGGTACTTCTTTATCAGATATTTGTCCGTCATCTTGGCAAACGCAAGCGATTTTGACTTTATCATCGGCAGGCAGAGAGCTATGACGACCAGCACTGCGGTGCTGAGTTTGATATACTCTGTCGGCAGACCGACGTAATAGACAAGCGCGTATATGATACGGTAAATGATACTGCCTATCACCACACCGAACAACGTAATCGCGAAGTTGCTGTTGGACGGTATAAGCACTTCTCCGAGAATGACCGCCGCAAGTCCCGCGACTATCGCGCCCTGACCCGTCGTCCAGCTTGCCGTACCCTGCTCCTGAGCAACGAGCGCGCCCGACAAAGCTATCAGCGCATTGGAGAGCACGAGACCGATGATCTTGGTGTTGTCGGTATTTATACCCTGTGCGCGGCACATCTTTTCGTTTGCACCCGTAGCGCGTATCGCGCTGCCGATCTCTGTCCCGAAAAACCAGTAGCAAGCCGCGATGACGGCAAATGTACATATCAATCCCATGATAAGAATGCTGTACTTAGACATCATACTGCCGAACACGGAATAAAATACGGGCACGTTGAGAAGTCCTATCGCCGCCTTGCCTTCCATGGTTATCAGAGTGACGGAATACAGCGCCGTCAGAGTGATGATACCCGAAAGTATCGGCGCGATCTTGAGTTTGGTATGCAAAAGCGCGGTAACGAGTCCCGCACCCGCACCCGCGAGCAAAGCGATAAAGCACGCGCTTATGCCGTGCCATCCGCTGTTCTGTATCAGCGTTGCGGCAACCGCACCGCCGAGAGCGAAGCTGCCTTCGCAAGTAAGGTCTGCAAAATCGAGAAGCCTGAAGGTAATGTAGACGCCTATCGCCATAATTCCCCACAGCATTCCCTGATTGAGACCGCCTAGTAAAATATTGTCCATTAATTTCTTCCCGCCTCTCCGCCCTGAGGACGGAGAGACTTGCTTGTTATTTTGTCTTTTTAAGCCTTATCTATTACGCTCTGCGGAATGGTGAAACCGATCTCTTCCGCGACCTTGGTGTTGATCACGTAAGTGAAGTTTTCCGTCTGGCTCGTAACGGGGATCTCGAACGCGCTCTTTTTTCCCATAAGGATTTCAAAAGCCTGCTGAGCCGCAAGTTTGCCGAGATAAGAATAATCTACACTGAGCGTAGCGACGCCGCAAAGATCGGTCATGCCGCCCTCGCCGCAGACGATGGGCAGATTGGTATCGCCCGCGTTCTGAGCATGAACTGCCGCCGCATTGGTAGCAAGTACGTTGTCGGTGGGCAGATAAACGATGTCCGCGCCTTTCTTCTTCAAAGAATCGAGAGCGTTGCCGATGTTGTCGACGCCGTCGATGGATTCTTCGACGAACGCGATGCCTTTAGACTCGCAAGCCGCCTTGACAGAATCCTTCTGAACGACCGAGTTGGTCTCCTTGCTGACGAACAGTACGCCGACCGTAAGATCGTCTGTATTGCCGCCCATAAGCTCTACCATAAGGTCTACCTGCTGAGCGATCGGATTGATATCGGATACGCCCGTAACGTTGCCAGACTGACCTTCAAGTTTATCTACGAGCTTCGCGTCAACGGGATCGGTAACCGCATTGAATATCACGGGAATATGATAATCTTTGCACTTGCTGACAGCGGTCTGAGAAGATGCTGTCGCGATCGAATAGACGAGATCGACCTTCTTCGCGATAAAGTTGTCGAGAATCGAACTGTTGTTGGAGTCTTCTCCCTGAGCGTTGCTCTTGATGAAAGACACCGTCTTTCCTTCAGCTTCGATGAGCTTGGTCAGTTCGTCGCAGAAAGCGTCGTTCGCCTTGTCGAGAGCGTCGTGCGGCGCAAGCTGTATAACGCCTACGCTATATGCGGTCTTAGCCGCGTATTCCGCTCTCTGAGTCGCGTAATCGAAATTGTCGGTACAAGCGACTGCCATAAAGCAACCCGTCACGACAACTATCAGTGCGATTGTCAAAATCAATATTTTCTTCATAACTTTCTCCTTCCGCATTCACGGATTTCAGAATATGAAAATATTATAGCATAGATATCCAATAAAATAAAAGAGTTTTTTCGTTTTTTTGTTGCATAACGGAATTTTTTACAAAACCGCTACGTTTTGCTCTCTCCAAGCCTCTTTTCACGACAAAAATCCGCCCGCCAAGGTTGCGGACGGATATCCTTTTGCGAATATTCGCGGTTTTATTGCATATTTATGCACGCTTGCGCTTTTTTGCCTTGACTACGGCTTCGACCGCGGGCGCGAGTTCTTTGCACTCCGCGTCCTCTATCCTGCCCTCGTCGCACAGTTTTGCGAGACCCGGGTCGATCGGCAGCCTCGCAAGGAGTTTCACGCCGTACTTTTTACAGACTTCTTCCGCTTTCGACTCGCCGTAAATATAATGTCTTTTACCGCATCCGTCGCACTCGAAATAACTCATGTTCTCGACGACTCCGAGTACGGGCACGTCCATCATCGACGCCATTTTGAGCGCCTTGGCAACTATCATTGAGACGAGTTCCTGCGGAGAAGTGACGATGATGATGCCGTCGACGGGAAGGCTCTGGAACACGGTCAGAGGCACGTCGCCCGTGCCGGGAGGCATATCCACGACCATATAGTCAACCTCGCCCCAGTTGACGTCTGTCCAGAACTGCTGGACCATGTTCGCGATAAGCGGTCCGCGCCATATGACGGGATCGTCCTCGTTTGCGAGCATCATGTTGACGGATATCAGCTTCGCGCCGCCCTTGGTGACCGCGGGGACTATCATATTGCCGTCGCTGTATGCCTTTGCGGTAACGCCGAACACTTTGCCCATAGACGGACCCGTGACGTCCGCGTCGAGCACCGCCACCTTGGCGCCCTTCTTGCCGAGCGCTCCCGCGGTCAGCGCGCTGACGAGAGACTTGCCCACGCCGCCCTTGCCGCTGACGACGGCGATGACCTTCTTTACGAATTTTGCACCCTCTTTTTTTTGTTCCTCTTTGCGCTCGCCGCAACTTGCGGACGCGCATGACGAACAGTCGTGATTGCACTCCATATAGCCTCCGAAAACGCTTTACGCGCCTTTATTTTACTGAT
>CALWKV010000086.1 GCA_944381355.1 uncultured Christensenellaceae bacterium
TCTGACCCATCCGAGGAGCGGAGAAGAAATGACTTTTACTGCTCCGCTTCCCGATTATTTTGAAAAAGTACTGGAGTCGCTCAAACCAATGAACGGGCAGAAATAAAGGCTTGCCTGTGCCTGCGATCCTGTCGTTCGGCGATCGTGCGCGAGACATTTTTTCATCGGGCTGTCCTTTGTATGTTCTGTATGCCATACGGCATGACGAGAGCACGGTTTGATCGACAAATCAGCGCGGCAATCAAATCAATGCTTTGTTTTGAGATTTTGAGTATCTGTTCCGAAATCCTTTATATTCTGACAAAATGCAACCTCCGACATCGCGGAGGTTTTTGTATTATGCGGTTATCCTGACTTGCTTGTTTCAGTCTTTCTGAAGCAGTTCTTTGTGTTCGTTTGCCGTCACGGTCGCGCTATTATAGGTGGTGTAGAGCACCATGCCGGGTTTTCCCGAGGGGTGACGCTTCAGGTTGCGGCGCGACGTGTAGTCGCATACCGTCTTTGTGCCCGGCTGTGCCTGAGACCAGTAGCAGGCGATCTCGCAGGCTGTCAGTATTACGTCGTCGGGGATAACTCTGCCTTCGGCAAACACTATTACGTGCGAGCCGTGCACGTCCTTTGCGTGTACCCACAGATCTCCGCCATTAGCGACTTTGAAGGTGAGTTTGTCGTTCTGCAGATTGTTTTTTCCGACTGCGATCGTAAAGCCGTCCTTTTCATAAAAAAGTGGCTCTGCGGCTTTGGTGCGCGTCTTGTTGCGCTTGCCAGACGGCTTCAGCGCGCCTGCGGCGATGAGTTCGTTTTCCACTTCGGCTATCTCGTCGTCGGTAGAGCATAAGGCTATCGACGGCTCAATGCTGAGCAGATATTGCAGCTCTGCCTCGCTGTCCTTTATCTGTGCGGTCACGACCTCGAGAGTGCGTTTCTGCTTGGCGTATTTTTTAAAGTACTGTTGTGCGTTCTGACCGGGCGAGAGCTTCTCGTCGAGAGGTATCGTGATTTCGGGCATACCTTCTTCGTAATAATCCTGCACGGTGACCGATCTGTCGCCGCGTGATATTTTGTAAAGGTTGGCGGTGAGCAGTTCTCCGAACTTTCTGTTCCTTTCAAGTCCCGACGCTTCGGCAAGTCTCTGACGGCATTTTTCAAGGCGTTTCCTCAGCTTTGATACAGCGGCGGAATGCGCTTTTCTCAGGTGTTTCGTGTGGTCGTTTCTCCTGCATATCTCGTCTTTTTTGCCTATGCAGGTCTCGACTGCGGCACTCAGTGTGGGAGAGGGCGAAAACGAGAGCGTTGATGATGAATACGGGAACACGAAGTAGTCGTCCTCCGCTCCGTTCACAAGGCTGCAACAGGGGGAAAATGCTGCAGAAGAATTGACGTCGAGGAAGGTTTTGAGTTGTTCGGACAAAGAAGCGACGTCGTCTGCCGTCGGCTTTTGCGAATTGTCCACGCCCGCGGTATAAAGGAGTTCTTTTACCGTCAATGCGGAAAAACCCGACACCGACGACATTATAAAGCCTGCGAGATCGGTGCCGTTGTAATTTTTAAGCGCAGTCGCTACCGCGTCAATGTCTGTGCACGGCAACTTGTTCCTCGGCGGAAGCTGATAGCGTACCGAAGGGAGCAGACAACGCTTGGTCGCAGTGTCGAAAGACGCCTGCTTCAACGTGTCTTTTATGGTCCCGCCTGCGTCTACGAGCAGGATATTGCTGTATCTGCCCATGGTTTCTACGATAAGAGAATAGGTCACCTCGTCTCTGAGTTCGTTGCGCGCGGTAAACGAAAAGTCGAAAATGCGGTCGTCTCCCAGCATGGATACGGAATTGACGACTCCTCCCGAGAGACACTTCCTCAGCCTCATACAGAAAGCGGGGGCGACGAGGGGGGCGTTCTTTTTTCTCGTAGTCAGGTGTACGCGCGGATTTTGCGCGTTGGCAGACAGGGCGAGAATGAGATTTTCTCCGCCCTTTCTCAGAAAGATGTTAATTTCGTCTGCTTCGGGCATGGTTATCTTGTCGATCTTGCCGCCCGATATCGCGCCGTTGAGTTCTTTGGCGAGCGCGTTCAATGTGATAAAGTCGTTGGGCATACTACCTCTTTTACGCACTTTGAGTGTGCGACAGCATTATTATAAAATATTTATAAAACATTTGCAATTGTAATTGCAATAAATCGCCGTTTGTGTTAAAATTATTTCACTGTGTAAAAAACTTTCAAAGAGAGGATATAAAAATGAACTACACCAAAGAACTTCTTGAAAAAGACCGCGTAAAATTTACCGTAGAGGTGAGCACCGAAGAATGGCAGGGCGCCATTCAGAAGGCTTACGAAAAGAACAAAAACAAGTTCCGCGTCGAGGGATTCCGCAAGGGTAAAGTCCCCCGCAAGGTAATAGAGAATATGTATGGCGCGGGCGTATTTTTCGAGGATGCGCTGGATATAATTCTGCCTGAGACCTACGGTCAGGTGCTCGAAAAAGAGAGCGATCTGATCCCCGTCGCGGCTCCCGAAGTCGATATCGAGGACATCAACGAGAGCAATCTCAAGTATTCGGCTACCGTACAGCTTCGCCCGACCGTAAAGCTGGGCGCTTATACCGGTCTCGATTTCACCAAAAAGAGCGTTGAAGTCGGCGACGATGAGGTAGAGGCAGAGATCAAAAAGGATCTCGAGAACGCAGGTTCTTGGGAGCCTGTCGGCGACAGAGCGGTCGAGAACGGCGACAAGTGCGTGATCGATTTCAGCGGCAGCGTCGACGGCGTGAAGTTTGAAGGCGGCACGGCAAAAGATTATACGCTCGTGCTCGGCAGCGGCTCTTTTATTCCCGGTTTCGAGGATCAGATGATCGGCATGAAGGCGGGCGAGACCAGAATCGTCAAGGTCAAGTTCCCCGACGATTACCATGCAGAAAATCTCGCGGGCAAGGATGCGGAATTTGAAGTGGTTCTCCACAGCGCGACCGTAAAGAACGTTCCCGCGCTCGACAACGAGACCGTCAAGGATATCTCGGAGTTCGATACCGTTGAGGATTACAAGAAGAGCGTCAAGGACAGACTTGCCGCAAGAAAAGAGGAGGACGCTGCGTTCGCTCTCGATCAGGATATCATCGAAAAGGTCACGGAGCTTGCAGAAGTGGAAGTTCCGCAGTGCATGATCGACGAAGAAGCCGAGGATATGGTCAAGGAGTTTGAGTACAGAGTCATGTATCAGGGCGGCGATCCCGAGCAGTTCTACAAGATGACCGGTCAGACGAGAGAGCAGGTGCTCGAGAACTACAAGGTCGGCGCGGCTAAGAACGTAAAGATAAGACTCGTGATGCAGGAGATCATCAAGGTTGCCAATATCACCGTTAGCGACGAAGAAATCGAGGAAGATCTCAGAAAGTCGGCTGAAGAAGCGAACATGGAGTATGAGGATTTTGTCAAGAACGTCTCCGATCAGCACAGAAGCTACCTCAGAAGCTCCAGACTCAGCAAAAAGACTTTTGAATTCCTCAGAAACAGCAACAACATCAAATAATTTGTTTGTTTAATCCGCTCTTTTCCCTTTTTATCGGGGGAAAAGAGCACAAAATAATTCGTTGAGAATATCATAAAGGGAGGATTGAAATGAAAAAGAACGACATTATCAAAGATAATATTTACGTTATCGACAAGGTAGACGGGGGAGAGAGACAGTATGATATCTATTCGAGATTGCTCGAGGACAGAATAATCTTTCTTACAGACGAAATCAACGATTATACCGCGAACCTCGTGGTCGCACAGCTCATTTTCCTGGAGGCTAAGGACAGCGAAAAGGATATCTGCATCTATATCAACAGCCCCGGCGGCAGCGTTACGGCAGGTATGGCGATTTACGATACGATGAAGTACATCAAATGCGACGTCAGCACTATCTGTATCGGCATGGCTGCTTCTATGGGTGCATTCCTTCTCTCGGCAGGCACCAAGGGCAAGAGATTCGCGCTTCCCAACAGCGAAGTCATGATCCATCAGCCGCTCGGCGGAGCGAGAGGTCAGGCGAGCGACGTTGAGATCGCCGCTATGCAGCTCAAGAAGACAAAGGAGAAGCTGACCAGAATATTGGCGGAGAACTGCAATCAGCCCTACGAAAAGGTGTACAAAGATACCGACAGGGACAACTATATGTCCGCAGAGGAAGCGCTCGAGTACGGGCTTATCGACCAGATTTATTATAAGAGGTAATCAATAAGTGGATCACAACAAAGAAATAGGCAAATGTTCTTTCTGCGGCAGAGGCGAAGGCGAAGTCGAAAAGATATTTTCAGGTCCCAACGGCGTGAATATCTGCAACGAGTGCGTTGAGTTCTGCTACGAACTTATGGAGCAGGAATATTCTGCTTCCCCCGCAGCCGAGGCCGCTAAGAAACATGCTATAAACGTTCCCACGCCGCACGAGATCAAAGAGCGGCTGGATGAGTATATCGTAGGGCAGGATCAGGCTAAAAAGGTACTGTCCGTAGCGGTGTACAATCATTATAAGAGGCTCAGCTGTGAGGCAAAGGGCGACGTAGAGCTTGAAAAGAGCAACGTTCTGCTTCTCGGTCCCACGGGTTGCGGCAAGACTTTGCTTGCGAGCACTCTGGCAAAGATCCTCGACGTGCCGTTTGTCGTAGCTGACGCCACTTCGCTTACCGAGGCGGGATATGTGGGCGAGGACGTGGAAAACATCCTCCTCAAGCTCATCAAGAAAGCGGATTACGACATAAAGCGCGCAGAGGTCGGCATTATCTATATCGACGAGATCGACAAGATCGCAAAAAAGGGTGAGAACGTCTCTATTACGCGCGACGTTTCGGGTGAAGGCGTTCAGCAGGCTCTGCTCAAGATAATAGAGAGCACTGTCGCCAACGTACCTCCCAACGGCGGCAGAAAGCATCCGCAGCAGGAATGTATACAGATAAACACGAGGAACATTCTTTTTATCTGCGGCGGAGCGTTCGTCGGTCTGGAGAAGATAATAGAAAAGCGTATGCAGGGCGCGGCGCTCGGTTTCGGTGCGGAGATCAAGAATACCAAGACGTCGACGTACGGCGAGATATGCAACGAGATAAGACCCGACGATCTGATAAAGTTCGGTCTTATACCCGAGTTTGTAGGCAGACTTCCTGTCGTCGTGTCTATCAATGCGCTTGACGAAAAGGCGCTCGTCAATATACTGAAAGAGCCGAAAAACGCTTTGACGAAGCAGTACAGGTCAATGTTTGCGGACGATGGCGTAGAGCTTGTGTTTGAGGACGATGCGCTTTTTGAAATAGCGAGCAAGGCTGTCAGAATGAAGACGGGTGCGCGCGGTCTCAAGTCTATCATGGAAAATCTGATGCTTGACGCTATGTACGACGTCCCGAGCGATAAGTCGATCGAAAAGGTCGTAATTACCGCAGATTGCGTCAAGGGTATAGATAAACCCGTGATAATCCGTCGTAAAACGGCTTAAATCTTCAAAGGCAGGCGATTTTGCCTGCCTTATTTATACAATAATAACGGCACTCAGCTGCAAAAGATGCGTCGCCGATATTAACGGAACATTTTCGGAAATAGCAAAAAGGAATGGCATTGCAGCAGCTCTGATCTGAACGTCCGATAAAAGGACGGACAATGGGGCATGGTCTGCGTAAAGATAAACTTTGCGTCTGATACGGTCTGACCGCCGCTGAGCGGCTGAGGTTGCATCTGATGAATGTCGGACGGGATTATATATCCGTACGCGGATATGCTGTCGTGAGAGTGGAAAGGAGGGTATATGATAATAAAAAACGCGAAATTTATGACTTCTTACGCTGCGTTCAGAAAAGGAAGCGGCTTTGATGCCGACGAAATAGCGATCGCCGGTAAGTCAAACGTGGGAAAAAGCTCTTTTATAAATTATCTTGCCAATCACGGCGGGCTTGCAAAGACGTCGTCTACGCCCGGCAAAACAAAACTTATAAATTACTTTTCGGTGAACAACGGCGAATTCATGCTTGTGGATCTTCCCGGGTACGGCTTTGCCAAAGTAGGTGAGGACGAAAAGCGAAAATGGGACAAGATGATAGGGGATTATCTGACGTTGAGTGAAAGACTCAAAGGAGTCATCGTACTGATCGACGTTCGTCGGGAGCCCGATTCGCTGGACAAGCAGATGATAGCTTATCTGCATCATTATCAGGTTCCTTTCTTTGTCGTTGCGACCAAGAGCGACAAACTCTCTAAGGCGCAGACAGCCAAACAAAAAAGCCTGATCGCCAACGCTCTGAGTCTGGGCGTCAGCGACGTAACCGTCGTTTCTTCGCTAAAAAAAGAGGGGAAGGAAGCTGTTCTCGAAAAGATGGAAAATCTTTTAAAATTTATACCTGAAGATGATGATATAGAAGAATAGTGGCTGGATATAACTATTTTTCGGCTTAATTTAGAATATTGTTTTAGGGTGTAAGTGACATTATTTTGCTTCTTAGCATATATTTTTATAGCGATTGTATCAAAGCGTTCGCTTTGCGGCAGTCATATAAAAGGAGGAAGTACATAATGTCATTTTCAAATAATTGCAAATCGGAAAAGATTCCGGGACCGGTAAGAGGTAACGCCCTTGCGGGTATTTGCGAAAGGACTTGCGTGCAGGTTGAAAAGGTCTTCGACGCGTGTATGAGTCAAAGCACTCTGACCGACCTGCAATTGGCTTTGACGAACGTCACGCCGACCGACCTCACGGCGCCGTATAAGTTCGTAAGCGCAAAATCCACTTCTACCGAGGCGACAATCTCCGATCTGACCGTCACGGATATTCCCGAAGACAGCTGTTATGCTCGCGTTACCTGCAACGTGAACATTCCCGTTCAGGTAACTTTTACCGATGCAAACGGCAAAACCGGTACGGGTACCGCCACCGTCACCGTCCCCAAAGACGTGATACTGCACGTATCCGCCCCCAGCGTGATACCTTATTCCGTACAGGCGACGGTAGGGTTTTCGTCTCTGCAGGGTACTTATACCGCAGAAAATCAGTTTACCGTGAAAGGTTGCGCCACCGTGATACTCAAGATCACGATGCCCGTCGATCTGCTTGTGCCCAGTTACGGCTATTGCTATATTCCGCCGTGCAGAGAATACACTCAGCAGGCGTGCGAAGGCGTATTCGACCTTCCGTTGTATCCTCAGGAGTTCGGCGAGGAATGCAGGTGTTCTTCGCGCCTCAAGGGCTGACGACACGTCATCGCGTATAAGGCGGTCGGCGCCTTATACGCGTATTTTTTCTTTTCTTGCGCTAAGATCGCGGCGTATGTGTTGCCGCGCGGGTGCGATCGCTGTTTTGCGCTCGGTTTTGTCGGCATTTTTTTGGTATTTGGCACTGATGTTGCTTTGATTTTACGCTAAAATCGGCTTTAAATATTATTATCAGACCGCTCGACTTCGTTTTTGCTGTAAACACGCCTGATTTTACTTTTATATCGGTTTTTTGTCTCGAGACGGGTGTTGGGACGAAGGTTTTCGCGTTTTCTTTCTTTTTTGCTTTGCTGTCTTTCGCTTTCGCGCGCGTATTATCCCGCGCTTGTACGATTTTTTGTTCAAAAAACCGCTTTTTGCCCGTCTTGCTTGATTATCGCGGGCGTTTGCTGGTATAATACAGGTATGAAAGTTTTCGCCGTGAGCGATCTTCATCTCGGGAGCCGCTGCAACAAGCCTATGGATATATTCGGCGACGGTTGGAGCGGTTATTGGGATAACATTCGCGAAGATTGGAAAAATAAGGTCGGGGAGGAGGACGTCGTTCTGATTGCGGGCGACGTTTCGTGGGCAATGCGCCTCGAGGACGCGCTTCCCGATATTGACGAGATAGCCGAGCTTCCCGGTAAAAAAGTCATACTCCGCGGCAACCACGATTATTGGTGGCAATCTTATAAACGTCTGACAGACGCTTTGCCTTGCGGTATGTATGCGGTGCAGAACAACGCCGTAAGAATCGGGGGATTGCTCGTCTGCGGCAGCCGCCTTTGGAGTCTCGGCGCGGACGGAGAGCACGACAAAACCATGCTGCAAAGAGAGGAGCTGCGTTTGAGACTTGCGCTCGACGATGCGAAAAAACAGCGTAAAGACGGGGATAAAGTAGCGGTCATGGTGCATTATCCTCCTTTCGACGTGTCGTTTGCAGACTCCCGTTTTACGGATGCGATATCGGAATATGACGTTTCTGCCGTTGTTTACGGTCATTTGCACGGCAAAGACGTCAGAGCAAAACGCGTAGTCAATAAAAAAGGTGTAAATTATTATCTGACGTCGTGCGATCTTGTCGGTTACAGGCTTGTCGAAATACCCGAACTTTGCGACTGAAACCTGTTTGGGAGGACGCAAGAGTTTGCAAACAGCTTTTTTATCGTCGTTGAATTTTCCTTCTGCTTTTGCGGAAGGATTTTTTATTTTTACATTTGTGTATCTTTCGTATACAGGAACGCAGGTAACGCATTCCGCGCGTTTTTATTGACAAGGCATTTTGTGCGATACCTTTAAAATTGTCGCAAAAAATCCGAGTTGTATCAATGCGAATTTCTACGTATAACGAGACGAATGCTAAGCTGTCCGATGCGGCAATTCACGATAAATGCATATATCAAAATATTGCGTAACGGGCATAAGACGCGATGAATATATGTTTTAATAACGCGTAAGTTTTCGGTATAAAGAGAGTGTTTTGAAGCTGTCCGATGCCGAAATAGCCGATAAGAAGATATAAAAATGCCGCGTCGCCCGCATAGAGCCGGGATTGAGTATATAAGGTAACAAAGCGTATGCGCCTGTGCTCGCGTGCGCGCGCGTAAGCAAGATATCGAAGAAGTTAATGCGAAGCGGATTTTATCAGATTTTTCCACCCGCAGATCGGATCTGACGTTTTCTTTTGAGTATTTTGGGATAAATTGGGA
The DNA here is from genome assembly GCA_944381355.1 of uncultured Christensenellaceae bacterium. Classification (GTDB taxonomy): domain Bacteria; phylum Bacillota; class Clostridia; order Christensenellales; family UBA3700; genus Ornithoclostridium. The sequence goes on from CALWKV010000086.1 coordinate 8,918, forward strand.
AAAGGGCAGTCCAGCGTTTCGGAACAAAAAATATCTGCCGTAAAAATCGAAAGAAAGAGGCTTGAAAAACGCTTGTAAATGCCTATGCGACAAGCGATATCAAGACGGGAAAGAGCGTGTGACAAACCCGTTTTTTTGTATATTTTTGACGTGGTAATTGTGGGATCGTTTGCTATTTTGTGGGATTTCTTTCCACTTTTTGAATTATTTAGTAAAATCTATTAAAAACAAGTAAAAACAAGTAAAAGAGTAAATTAGACACAAAGTAAAAAACAGTAAAAAGCTATAATAATGACGTTTTTGATCAATGTGAACAAGTGTTTGCATTTGAAAGTGGAAATTTGTGGATATAATCTTGACAATGCATTTAATACAGGATAAAATAAAAGTACAAATCGGTAGAGGAGGTATAGCGCGATGATGATGTCGGGAATGGTTTCGCTTCAGGTCGACCCCAAGGGCAGACTGAGAATACCGTCCAAGTACAGATCTGCGCTCGGCGACGAGAACAGCGTCATCTACGCTATGATAAACAGCAACGGCTGTCTCAACATTATCTCCAAAGAAAGGGCAGAAGAAATCATTACGAAATTGTCCAAAGTCGTTTCGATCGCGGTGACGGAGAGATCCAAAGCGGCGAGACTTATCCTCAGCAGCGTAAGCGAGCTGAAGGAAGACGGGCAGGACAGATTCACGTTGCCCCCTATGCTGAAAAAATTCGCAGGCATCAACAAGAACGTCGTGTTCGCAGGTATGGGCGGCAGCCTTGAACTGTGGGACGCCGACAGGTGGGACGAAATGCACAGCATCGTCAATAATCCCGAAGAATTCCGCGCGGCGGTCGCAAGTCTCGAAGACATACTCACGATATGACGGAGTTTGCGCACGTACCGGTAATGCCGGGAGAAACTATCGAGGGACTCAACGTAAAGCCGGACGGCATATATCTAGACTGTACGCTCGGCGGCGGGGGACACAGCGAACTGATACTCAGGAAGCTGACCACGGGAAGACTGATCGCTACCGACAAAGACGAAGAAGCGATAGCGTTTGCAAAGAAAAGGCTGAGCGGATACGGTGACAAAGTGACGTTCGTGCACAGCGATTTCAAGAGGGCGGACGAAGTCCTCGACGAACTGGGCGTAGACGGGATCGACGGCGTACTGATGGATCTGGGAGTTTCTTCCTACCAGCTGGACGCGGCGGAAAGAGGTTTTTCCTATCGCTTTGACGCACCTCTCGATATGAGAATGGACAAGAGCCAGTTCCTGACGGCGTTCAACGTGGTCAACGAATACAACGAGCTTGACATAGCGGACATACTTTTCAGATACGGAGAGGAGAGATACGCGAGAAAGATAGCGGCGAATATCGTCAGATACCGCAATACCGAGACGATCAGGACTACGGGACAGCTTGCGGAAATAGTCGAAAGATCTTATCCGCCTAAAGAGAGGTTCAAGGGCGGCAACCCGTGCAAGAGGACCTTTCAGGCGATAAGGATAGAAGTCAACGAGGAGCTTAAGGAGCTTGACGAGATAATCGGCAAACTTGCAGAAAGGCTCAACAAGGGCGGAAGGATATGCGTGATAACCTTTCACTCGCTGGAGGACAGGATAGTCAAGAGAGAATTTCAGTATCTCGAAGCCAAGTGCATTTGTCCTCCCAAGCAGCCGATATGCACCTGCAATAAAGTGCAGACGGTAAAAATAATAACGAAAAAACCGGTCACCGCGAGCGAAGAGGAACTTGCGGTAAACCCGAGAGCGCAAAGCGCAAAGCTGCGAGTTGCGGAAAGAGTGTAATAAACGTGGATTGGGGTGAATAGTATGTTGAAAGAAAGAGAATTCAGAAGAGAAGAAGTTGACAGACCCGTAGACAACAGATACGGCGCTGATTTCGATGTCCGCAGAAGCGATTACGGCTATTACGACGACGAGACGCGTTACGACGCATATCAGAGATCGTTCGACGACAGAGGATACGGGGATGCGGAGTACAACGGTTATTACGCTCATGAGGAATACGGACGCGGAGACTACCGTCGCGACGGATATCCGCAATATGATGAATACGAAGCTCCCGCGCAGGATGCGTATCGCGATTACGGCGCGCAGTCTTACGGAGACTACGGCAGAGCGGATTACAGGCTCGGCGGCTACAACGCTTCCGGCGCTACGACGTTCGAACATGTCGAATACGAGACGAAGAAAACGAAAAGACGCACTCTCAACGCAAAATCCAAAATGCTTATCGCAATCTACTTCGTGCTCGTGGCGGTAATAGCTTCGCTGATAATTGCCAACGTGGTTGCATTCGGCGGCGGCAGCGTAGAGGCACAGGCGGCGACAGAAGCGGTATACAACGAAGAAGCGCTCAATATGGCGGTCACTGCCGACGGAAGCGTGGTCGAGATGAACGAGGTCAGATATCTCGAAAATTACGGTTACGAGAAGAACACCAACTGGTTCGACAGCTTCTGCGATTGGGTGGCGAACATCACAAAATAAGACAAAACGGACACTAATCAAACCCGTCGGATACTCGAGACGACAACACAGCGGAGGGGTATTCGATGCACAAAATTTCCCATATCACACTAAAAAGAAAGCTACCTGCGGTTCTCGCTCTGGTAGTCTTTCTTTTTTTATTGCTCGTTTGCAGACTTTTTTACATTCAGATAATCGACGGGACCGGACTTCAGACACTTGCTCTCGATCAATGGACGCGTGATCTGCCGTTCAGGGCGGAGCGCGGCGACATCGTTGACCGCAACGGCGTAGTTCTTGCGACTTCGCAGACTTCGTATACGCTGTACGTACGTCCCAACGACCTTGAAAAACACGAAGAAGTGGCAAAAGCGATCGCTGCCGCAACAGGAGATTCGTTTGACGACGTATACAAAAAAGTGATCAAAAAAGGGGTGTCGGAAGTAAAGGTCGCCACCAATCTTACAAAAAATCAGATGCTGACGCTCACGGCGTATAACTTTGACGGAGTGTATTTCGCAGAGGACGCAACGAGATATTACAATTACGGCAATTTTGCCACTCAGCTTCTCGGTTTTACCAACGTTGACGGCGTGGGTCAGAGCGGTATAGAGCAGTATTACAACGCCTATCTGACGGGAACGGACGGCGCGTCTTATACCATGACCGACCTTATCGGGCGCGAACTCGACGACAACGTTACTCAATACCTCGCGCCGATAAAGGGAATGACGGCACAACTCACGATAGACTTCAAGTTGCAGAGTTTTGCAGAAAAAGCGGTCAACGACGCGGTTATGACGTATTCCCCGAAGTCCGCTTCATGCCTGATGATGAACGCGGACACGGGTGAAATTCTCGCTATGGCGAGCGCGCCGTCTTTCGATCTCAACGATATCCCGAGAAACGACCTTTCTCTCTTGCTTGCGGGATCGAAAAATCTGCCGGTGACAGACGTTTACGAGCCGGGATCTACGTTTAAAATACTCACGTCGGCGATAGGAATCGAGACGGGCGTCATCAAGGACAGCTACTATTGTCCCGGATATAAAGTCGTGGACGGACAGCGGATCAAGTGCTGGAGGAGCATAGGTCACGGCTCGCAGGATTTTGCTCACGGAATAATGAACTCTTGCAATTGCGTATTCATGGACATCGCTATCAGCGCGGGCACGGCGACTATGTACGATTACTTTGAAAAATTCGGACTTACGCAAAAGACGGGGATAGATATTTCGGGCGAAGGACAGTCGATAATGCTCGCCGAGGAGAGCGTAAAGACGGTGGACATCGCGCGTATAGGCTTCGGGCAGGCTATCGCGGTCACGCCGATACAGCTTGCCGCCGCAGTTGCTTCAGTGATAAACGGAGGAAAGCTCGTCACTCCGTACGTTGTGGACAGCATTTACAACGAGGACGGAATGCTCGCGTACAGAAATGCGCCGCAGGTTGTCAGAACGACCGTTTCCGAGAGCACTTCGGCGGCAATGAGGGAGTATCTGTACGGCGTAGTCGAGGAGGGCGGCGGCAAGAATGCGGGAGTTACGGGCTACCGCATCGGCGGCAAGACGGGCACGGCGCAGAAATATAAAGACGGAGCGATAGACAGAGGCGCTTACGTGTCGTCGTTCATCGGGTTTACAGAGATAAACGGAGAGCGCATAATCTGCCTGATGAAGGTCGACGAGCCGCAAGGTTACGCTTATTACGGCAGTATAGTCGCCGCACCGTACGTCAGTCAGATATTCAGCAGCACTTTCGCTTATTACTGCATAGAACCTCAGATATCTGCTGACGATATGCCTTCAAGCGTTGTGATGCCGTCTGTATACGGACTGTCTGCCACAGCCGCGTGCGCCGCGCTGAGGGAAAGCGGACTCACGTACGAAGTCGCAGGCGAGGGCGGCAAAGTGATATATCAGTTCCCTGCGGAAGGCGCCGTCATCGACGACGATACGGTAGTGTATTTTGTTCTGGGTTAGCGCAAAATATGCCATTAAACGCGCTCAAGGGATATTTTACGCGCGTATGTCAATACTCGCTTCGTGCTGATAGTGTGAGATTTTGTCGACGGTCGGCGAAATTCGCCTGACGTGTCAACCGCATCTAAAAAAATATTATATTTATAAAAAACGGACGGAGGAAGAATATGAAATTGTCGGTATTATTGCAAGGGATCGCGCCCGTAGAGGAATGCGACGACGTCGAGGTCGCGGGTATCGCGACGGACAGCAGAAAAGTAAAAAAAGGAGACTTGTTTGTCTGCATGAACGGAGTGCACGGCGACGGTCACGAATACGCGGACGACGCGGTCAACGCGGGTGCGGTCGCGATTTTGTGCGAAAAAGAGCTTGAATATCCGAAAGTTCCTGCCGTAAAAGTCGCTGACGCCAGACGGGCGTACGCTTTAGTATCCGCACGGTTTTTCGGCAATCCTGCGTCGGGGATGAAGATAATCACGGTGACGGGCACCAACGGCAAGTCGACGACCGCATATATTACCGCAAAACTTCTCGAGGCGGGCGGTCACAAGGTCGGACTTATCGGCACGATGTATTATGAGTACGGCGGCAAAAAACTGCCGTCCACACTGACTACGCCCGACCCTTACGAATTGCATAAACTTTTCGCGGATATGAAGGCGGCGGGTACGGAATACGTGGTTATGGAATTTTCGGCGCACGCTATATATCTCGAAAAACTTGCGGGCGTGTGCAGCGATATCTGCATTTTCACTAATCTGTCGCAGGATCACCTCGACTACTTCGGGGATATGAAAAAGTACAAAGCGGCGAAAAAAAGCTGTTTTACCGCAGAATATACCAGATGCGCCTTAGTCAACGTAGACGACGCGTGCGGCAGGGAGATTTTGTCGGAATGCCGCGTTCCGTCCGTCAGCTACGGACTTGAAAATCCCGCAGACAGCTTTGCGATAGATATCGAGGACAGCGCGAGAGGGTGTTCTTTCGTGGCAAATATCATGGACGATATACTCTCGATCGATTGCAGACTGTACGGCAGATTTAACGTCTACAACACTCTCGCGGCGTGCACGGCGGCGAGAATGGCGGGAGTCGGTCTTGAGGAGATTTCCTCATGTCTTTACGATCTCGACCCTCCGTCGGGCAGGTTTAACGTGATCGAGTCGGGCGGGGTCAAATACGTCGTCGACTTCGCGCATACTCCCGACGGACTGTACAATCTGCTGAAAGAGGGTAGAAAAATGTGCAAAAGAAGCCTTATTTCAGTATTCGGCTGCGGAGGGGACAGAGACGTTTCCAAACGTCCGATAATGGGAAGAATAGCCGGAGAGATGTCCGATACGGTAATTATTACCAGCGATAACCCCCGCACCGAGAGCAGACAGTCTATCGCGGACGATATCATGTCCGGCATACGTGACAGAAAAAAGGTCTTTGTAGAGCTGGACAGAAGTCGTGCCATTGCGCTTGCGGTCAGACTTGCCCAAAGCGGAGACGTGGTGCTTATCGCGGGTAAAGGAAGCGAGGACTATATAGACGAAAACAACGTGAAAACGCCTTACAGCGACAGCGTGCAGTTGGGCAAGGCGCTGGGCAGATAATGGATCTTACGTTAAAAATACTTCTGTCCGCGCTGGTTGCCTTCTGCGTTACCGCATTGCTCGCCCGTCCCGTGATCGCCTTTGCAAGACGCGCCAAGGCAAGTCAGACAATACTCTCTTACGTCGACGTGCACGAGGGTAAAAAAGGTACTCCCACCATGGGCGGGATCGCGTTCCTTGCGGGGGTGACGGTCGCGACGCTTATATTCGGCAGGGAAAAGCTGGGTATAGTCGCTCTGTGCGTGACGCTCGGCTATGCGCTGATAGGTTTTCTCGACGATTTCATCAAGGTCAGACTCAAACGAAACCTCGGTCTGAAAGCATATCAGAAGATATTCGGGCAACTCGGTATAGCCGCGGTAGTGTCGGCGTTCTGCTATACGAGCGGAGCGGTCGGAAGCTCGGTCAGAATACCGTTTACGGACATTACCGCAGACTTAGGGTGGGCATATATACCTTTCTGCGCGTTCGTGTTCATAGCAATGAGCAATGCTGTAAATCTGACGGACGGTCTCGACGGGCTTGTCGCGGGCAGCGGCTCGGTATACTTTGCGGCGTTCGGCATAATGACGGCGGTTTCTGCGTTCGCGGCGGCGGACGGCGGCAGGACCTGGCTTGCCGCGGAATATTCTTCGCTTGCAGTTTTTGCGTTCGCTTTTTTCGGCGCGCTTATAGCTTTTTTGTGGTTCAACTCCAATCCGGCAAGCGTTTTTATGGGCGATACGGGGTCTCTGGCTGTCGGCGGTGCAGCGGCATGTGTTGCCGTTTTTTGTCAAAATGCGCTTTTTGCCCCGATTGTCGGCATAATGTACGTGGTCTCGTGCATATCGGTAATATTGCAGGTGTTGTATTTCAAGCGTACGGGCAAGAGGATTTTTCTCATGGCGCCATATCACCATCACCTGGAATACAAGGGTATGAAGGAGAGCAAGATCGTCAGTCGCTATGCGGTGATCACGCTTGTCGCCGCATTGATCGCGATCGTTGCGTACACGATATGAACAAAACGCTGGTACTTGGTTGGGGAAAGAGCGGCGAGAGCGCTGCAAATCTGTTGATGCGCCATGGCAGACAGGTCGTCTGTTTTGACGACAACGAAAGAGATGTTGTCGGCGACGGCGTAGAAAACAGGAGAGGTATGTCTCTTGAAAACGTACTAGAAGATGTAGAACTGGTCGTAGTCAATCCCGCAGTGCCGCTAAATCATCCCGTGATAAACGGCGCGTCGGCAAAGGGAATAGAAGTGATAGGCGAGATAGAACTTGCATCGAGATTCTGCAAAGCGAGCACGATTGCCGTCACGGGCACAAACGGAAAGACTACCACTGTGTCGCTGATTAAAACTGTATTGACCAAGGCGGGCTTAAAAGCGTATGCGCTGGGCAATATCGGAGTGCCGTTTTCTTCGGAGGCGGACAGCCTTTCGGGTGCGGTCGCGGTGCTGGAGATATCTAGTTTTCAACTGGAAACTACGGTTAAATTCGCGCCCGGGATCGCGATATGTCTCAACGTCACGCCCGATCATATAGAGAGACACGGCAGTTTTCAGGAATACGCGAGGATAAAAGCTAAGATATTCGACAATCAGAAGGCAAGCGACTTTGCCGTGCTCAATCGCGACGATCCCGTCGTTATGTCGATGGGAAGCCGCATTTCAGCGGGAAAGCGTTATTTTTCTCTCGAGGGAAAGACTGACGGCGCATATCTCGAAGGAAATGCGATATATTACGCAGACGGAGAAAAAAGCGAGTTTATAATGTATGTTGCGGACGTTCCGCTCAAAGGAAAACACAATCTCGCGGACGTCCTCGCCGCGGTCACGGCGTGCAGGCTTTACGGCGTGGACGGGGCAACGATCGCCGCCGCCGTCAGAGAGTTCAAAGCGCCCAGATACAGGACGGAGTATATCGGCAGTCGGGGAAAACTGAGTATATACAACGATTCAAAGGCGACCAATATCGACAGTACGTTGCGCGCCTGTTCCGCGATGGACGGCAGAACGGTGCTGATAATGGGCGGCTGGGATAAGAAGATAAGTTACAGCTCGTTTTTCGCCGCGCTTCCGGATAAAGTCGTACATATCGTATGTTGCGGGGACAACAGCGATGAGATAATAAGATGGGCGGACGCCGACGCAGGATATTCGATAGTCAAAACCGCAACTCTGGAACGTGCCGTCGAGATAGCGCTTTCGTACGACGACGTAGAAAATCTGTTGTTTTCACCGTCAACGTCGAGCTATGACAGATACACGGATTATATACAGAGGGGCAGACATTTCGACGGTATCGTAAAGGCGTTTGCAAATGTCTGAACGCAAGACTCCGATAATAGCTGACAAGATACTCTTCGTCTGCGCGCTGACCCTCGCCGTATTCGGCATAGTAATGCAATACAGCGCGAGCAGTTATATTGCCCTGCAACAGACGGGCGACGAGTTTTTCTACGTGAAAAAACAAGCGCTTTCGCTTGTGGTAGCGCTCGTCGCGGCGTTCGGCGCTTCGAGGCTTAGCAGCGGACTTCTGAAGAAGATTTCCCCCGTGCTTCTTGCTGTCTCGCTCGTGCTTCTCGCACTGGTGTTTGTGCCCGGTCTCGGCGTGGAGAAGTACGGAGCGACACGCTGGCTTAACCTCGGGTTCACGACTTTTCAGCCGTCGGAACTTGCAAAATTCGCCCTGATGATATTTATTGCCGCAAGGCTTTCCGAAAAGAGTTGCGCGCGTTTCAGAGATATGGTGGCGATACTTGCGGCAACGCTTGCCGTATGCGCGCTGATCATGCTCGAGCCGAACATGTCGATCACGGTATGCGTGGGGTTGTGCGTGCTCCTTATGCTTTTTGTCGGAGGCTGCGGACTCAGACAGTTTGCGGTAATGGCGATCCCCGTGGTCGTTGCGGTGCCTTTGCTCATATTTGCAGAGCCGTACAGACTGAAAAGACTTCTCGCGTTCGTCGATCCGTGGGCTTCGCCGCTCGGAGAGGGGTATCAGCTTATCCAGTCCTATTATGCGCTCGGCTCGGGAGGGTGGTTCGGGGTCGGACTTTTCAACAGCAGACAAAAATATATGTTTTTGCCTTTTGCCGAGAGCGATTTCATCTTCTCTATCGTAGGAGAGGAACTGGGGCTTATAGGCTGTATTTTCGTCATCTCGCTTTTCTGCATATTCGTCTGGCGCGGCATAGTCGTCGCGATAAGAGCGGAGAACAGATTTCAGACCTACGTTGCGGCAGGAGTCAGCATTGTCGTTGCCGTGCAGGCGTTGCTTAATATCGCCGTTGTAACCGGATCAGTGCCTCCGACAGGTCTGCCCATGCCCTTCGTAAGCTCGGGAGGCAGCTCTCTCGTGGTATTCGCGGCGGCAACGGGACTACTCGAGGGCATCGCTCGTAATTCACAAATAAAGCGGTCTTTCCATAAAATGTATTAAGAAATTACGCCGCGCGGCGTAAGGAGAGAAAGATGAGCAAATACATAATCCGCGGAGGGGAATCCCTGTGCGGTGAACTTACAATAAAAGGAGCAAAAAATTCGGTACTCACGCTCCTCGCGGCGTGCGTGCTCGTAGACGGAACGGTAACCTTGCACGATTGTCCGCATATAGCTGACGTCAACGCCATGTGCGCGATACTCGAAAAGCTGGGGTGCAGGATAAAAAGAGACGGAGACGATGTAACCGTGGACGGGTCGGGTATATCGAGCGGAAAGATACCGAGCGGGCTTGCAAGCGAATTGCGCTCGTCTGTTTTTTTGCTCGGACCGCTTCTTTCGCGGCTGAAAAAGGCGAAAGTCGCTTATCCCGGCGGTTGCGACATAGGGTTACGTCCGATAGACATACACTTGACGGGATTGAGGGAACTGGGCGTCAGGATCGTGGAAAAACACGGTTATATAGATTGTGACAGCTCCCGCGCGAGGGCGAGCGAAGTGATGCTTGACCTGCCAAGCGTAGGAGCGACCGAAAACCTTATGATGACCTGCGTTTTTCTCGACGGGACGAGCGTGATAAGGAATTGTGCGAAAGAGCCTGAGATCGTCGATCTTCAGAATTTTCTCAATGCAATGGGAGCAAAGGTCAGCGGAGCGGGCACGGGAGTGATAAGAGTGAACGGCGTAAAGCGGCTTTTCGGCGTGGAATATACTCCCATACCCGACAGAATAGTCGCGGGCACATATCTGATCGGCGCGGCGATGTGCGGCGGCGAACTCACGCTCAACAACGTGAATCCCGAACATATTTCTTCGCTCATAGCCAAATTGCCCAAAAGCACTTGCAAAATTACGTGTGCGCGTGATAAAATAAATATAATCTGCAAAGGAAGATGCGAGAGCATACCCAAAGTCGAGACCACGTATTACCCCGGGTTTCCGACAGATCTTCAGACGCAGATACTCACGTTGCAGACGGTTAGCGACGGCACGAGCGTGATCGTGGAGAACATCTTCGAGACCAGGTTCAAGACCGTGCCTCAACTTCTCAAAATGGGCGCTGACGTGACGGTCAACGGGCGCACCGCCGTGGTCAGGGGAGTGCCTTGTCTGACGGGCGCAGAAGTATGCGCGACAGATCTCAGGGGAGGGGCGTCTCTCGTGCTCGCAGGTATGTGCGCGCAGGGTGAAACCGTGGTGGACAACGTCTTTCACATCGACCGAGGGTATGAAAATCTGGCAGAAATCCTCCCGTCTCTGGGAGTGAAAATAAAAAGGATATAGCGATGAACAAAAGACTTTTGGGCATTTTCATAGCGATTGCGGTTGCAGTCGTCGTTATCGTCGTGTGTTGCGTAATGTTCCTGACCGGCTCAGTAGAGGTCAGGACTACGAGCAGTCTCACGCTTGACGACCAGACCGTCGCCTCGATAATCTCGCAGAGCGGCATATCCAAAGGCGACAGCATTTTCGCTATCGACGAAAGCGCAGCCGTCGCCGCGGTAGAAAAAGCCAATCCGCTGTTGCAGGTGGTTGATATCGAGAGAAAATTCCCCAACAAAGTCGTTATATACATAGCGGAGCGCACTCCGCTCATGGCTATCGCGCTTGAACAGCAGGAGAACGAAGAACAATTGTATGCCGTTGTCGACGGCGACCTGAAGATACTCAAAGTCGTTTCGGCAAGCGGTATCGCAGGTCTCACAGCAGTAAGCAATTTTACTCTGGCAGGGGGAGAGGAGTCTGTCGGCAGTTTCGTCACCGAAAAATCCGACTGGCTCAAAGGCATCGTCGAGGGCGCTGAAAAGGTGAGTTTCGTAGAAAGCAGATTCACTTCGTTTGTTACGGGTATACGCTTCGGGCAGACAAAGATACACGTCAAGACCAATACGGGAGTGACTTTCGTACTCAAGAACGTCGCAGAAATCGACGATATGTTCATAGGGGCATATACGTATTACAACACGCTCACGAGCGAGGATCAGAGAAGAAGCGGGTACATATATCTTGCGGATATCGGTTGGGCTTGGTCAGAGACGGACGTAGCGTGATATCCGCACGTTACGTTTCGTTTTATTTTGCGTAAATTTTTGTATTTTTTATTACCAATACTGTTGACATAAATTATTACTTTTATTATAATAATTATATGAACGAAGTGTTTTTGCTCGACGTTGGCTCAGGAAAACTGGTTTTTCTGGTCGGTACAAAGTCGGATAGCGGCGTATATAACGTCAAAAATATCGCTTCCTGCGAGTACGACGGATATTACAAGGGTGAATTTCTCGATCCGGACGCGCTCGAGGAGAGCGTAAGACAGACTATTGCCGAGAGCGGTTACCGCGGCAGGATCGGCAAGCTCTACGTCGGCGTTCCCACAGAGTTTCTCAAGGTAAGGAACAATCAGGTCAAAAACGCATCCCGTTCATTCCGTACTATAACGGACGACGTGCTCGACGAACTTTACGCGAGAGGGAATATTTTCGACGGAGATCCCGATTACGTCGCGATCAACTGCAGTGCGCGCGGGTTTACGCTCGACAACAAATTCAGATGCGTCAATCCTATGCACGAAGCGGCTACGTATATCGACGCCGATCTGACCTACATATTGTTCGCGAGGAAGTTCTGCGATATTATAGAAAAAGTCGCCTCGGCGATAGGAGCGAAGCGGGTCAGCTATATTTCGTCTTTCTGGGCGACCTGCGTTCAGCTTTTGCCCGCAGACGTGAGGGAGCAGGGCGCGGCTGTCTGCGATATAGGTTTTTCCAATACCTCTTTCGGCATAGTCAGAGGAGAGGGGCTGGAGAGCGCGGCGAGCAGATCGATCGGCGGCGCCAATCTGGCGGGAGACCTTTATCAGGTGCTGGACATTCCGTACGCGAGCGCGTGCACTCTGATAAGCAAGGCGAATCTTTATATCGAGTCAGACAACGGGAGTTGTTACAACGTTCTCGTTGACGGCAAGCCGCAACAGTACAACAGCTTCGGCGTAAACCGCGTTATACAGGCAAGACTAGACGATTTTGTAGACTTCATATTGCGTTGTCTTGCCGAAAACCCCAATTTCTCGACCGACGTCGTATATCTGACGGGCGGAGGTATCGCGGGGCTGAAAGGCGCGGCGGCATATATTTCGAGACAACTGGGCATGAGACTGGAGACGCTCGTCCCCGACGTGCCCACATACGGTAAAAGCTACTATTCGTCCGTATTCGGGACGTTCGACGTGGCGGACAAACTGGAAAAAAGCAAAAGCATACTAAAAAGATTTTTGGACAGATTTCGGAGGTAAGTATTATGGCAGACGGAAGCGGAAAAGCTAAGATCAAGGTCATCGGCGTAGGCGGAGGCGGCAACAACGCCGTCAACCGTATGATAGCGGCAGGTATCACCAGCGCGGAATTCGTGGCGGTAAATACAGATTGTCAGGCATTGACGTTGTCCAACGCGACGACCAAAGTGCAGATAGGCGCAAAACTCACGGGCGGTCTCGGCGCGGGCGCCGATCCCAACGTGGGCGAAAAGGCGGCAGAGGAGTCGAGAGAGGAGCTTCGCGCTCTGCTCAAGGACGTCGATCTTCTGTTCATTACCGCAGGCATGGGCGGCGGTACCGGTACAGGTGCGGCTCCCGTCATAGCCGCTTTGTCCAAAGAACTGGGCATACTCACCGTGGCGGTCGTCACCAAGCCGTTTGCGTTCGAGGGCAAGAGACGCATGCACAACGCGATCCAGGGCATCGAAAACCTGCGCGGCAACGTGGACACGTTGCTCGTTATCCCCAACGAAAAACTGCTTGAAGTGCTTCCAAAGGGCACAGCTATGCTCGAGTCTTTCATCAAAGCAGACGAAGTGCTCAAACAGGCTATACAGAGCATAAGCGAACTTATCGTCAAACCCACGGTCATCAATCTCGACTTTGCGGATATAAGCGCGATTATGAGAAAGAAGGGTCTTGCACACATGGGTATCGGTATCGGAGAAGGTCCCGACAAGGCTATCGAAGCCGTCAGAAACGCGGTCGAAAGCCCGCTTCTCGAGACGAATATCGAAGGCGCCAGCGGCGTTATACTGCACGTACTCGGCGGCAAGGATATGGCGCTCGACGAAGTCGCGGACGCGAGCAAGCTCGTTGAGGATATAGTAGATCCCGCGGCGAATATCATATTCGGTACAGGTTTTGACGAAAATCTCGAAAACAAAGTGCAGGTCACCCTTATCGCGACGGGCTTCAGCGCTCCGACCGAAGATTCTTCGGGTTACACGCAGAGAAGATCATCGGGTAGTCAGTCGCGTTCTTCCTCGGCTATGGACAACGCCATCAAGCGTCTGACGGACAGCCGCAAAAAGGATAAATACGAAGATATCGAGGATGACAGAAGAGGAGGTTACACTCCTTATCCCGACAGAAAATCAGACGGTGCGCGTCGTTACGAGCCTTACGACGACCGCGACAGGAGACCCGATCCGTATGCGGAGAGGAGAGAACGTCCCGCGGGCAGAGACGAGCAGCCTTATGACTATAATTACAGCGACGGACGCGGCACTCAGAGCGGCGCAGGCGCACCCTATCGCGACTCTCGCGGCGCAAATGCCGATTACGGCAGGACGCCCGCTCCCGATTACGGCAGAACGGGCGGCGCTGATTACAACAGACCGTCTGCTACCGATTACGGCAGGACGCCCGCTTCAGATTACAACAGACCGACAGGTTCCGACTATTCTTCGGACAGGGGCACAATGTATAACGATCCGAGAACGGGCAGCTATGCTCCTCAGAGAGGCGCCGGCTCGTACGCAAAGGCAGAAGATGAGGACGAGGACAAGCTTCCCGCATTCCTCAGAGTCTTCCGCAAAAAGAAGTAAAAAAACGGTCTCCCCGGCAATGAGGTGAACCCCAAAAGTTGGACAAAAAATTAATTAAATTGTATTTGAATGAGTTCTGTATTGTACAGGACTCATTCCTTTTTACACGCATAGGGCACAAAGTGAGATAGCGATTTTTTGCATTTTTTGCGTTCAATTTCGATATTTTATGCGGGAGCGTACGGACAATATCTGCGTTGCACATATGCTGAAGCAGTTCGCTACTTCTGTTTTACGCGCATACATACGCTGAGTCGACCCGCTCTGTTTTGCCGGTTTTTCCGCTTTTTGCCCGAGTCGCTTGTTCTTATCGGGCAGAGTGCAAAATTAATTAAAAAATTTCGACAAGAACAGAAATTTTACGCACGCACGCGGATATATTATCGGGTTATGCAAATATACATAGAGTATGTGATCGCGGACAACATGGCTGTCAATCTTCTGCTTCTGTACGTGACGTCCGTCACTCTGAGACAGAAGTTTCCGCGCATAAGATCTGTGATATCGGCGGCTGTGGGTACGGCGTTTGCAGTGATAATGCCGCTTGTAGAGATAAAAGCGTTGTTTCTTGCAAAGATAATGCTGGGACTGATAATGCCTGCGATTGTTACGGGAAGAAAGAGCGTCAAGACGTATGGCAAATTTCTGGCGTTTTTTATGCTGTATACGTGTTTGGCAGGCGGTATTTGCGTAGCTCTCCTCGGTGCGAACGACGGATTCGTAGCGATAACCGATCCCAACGGATACGCGCCCGCCGTTGCAGCCGTTGCCGCATTGATATGCGTAATCGTGGCAAAAAAGATCGTCGGTTACGTGACGCTCGCGCGGCGTGAAAAGAAATATACTGCGGAAGTAAGGCTCGAAGTCGCGGGGAAAAGCGTAAATTGCAAGGGTTACTGGGACAGCGGGAACAGACTGTTTTACAAGGGGGTATATCCCGTCGTGCTGTCGGGCGCTGACTTTGCAGGAAGCATACCCAATCTGGAAAAGGCGCAGAAGATAGACGCGATAAAGCTGTCGACCGTGACGGGAAGCAAGAGTATCCGCGGATTTATTGCAGACAAACTATTTATTTGCGACGAAAGCGGAGAAAAAGAGTTCGATAACGTGATAATAGGCATAGGAGAGAACGATTTCAAAGGTTTTTCTCTTTTGCTCAATTGCGATCTTTAGGAGGAATTATGTTAAAAAAACTGATAGGTTTTCTGATAAAACTGTTTTCAAGTCCGCTGCGGGACGACGACGGAGTGGATTATCTCAACGGCGGAGAGACGCTGCCCGCGCCGCTATCTGCAGAGGAGGAGAAAGAGGCGGTCGCGAAACTTGCGGCAGGGGACAGAGAGGCGAGAGAAAAACTCATCGAACACAACTTAAGACTAGTCGTCTACATAGCCAAGAAGTTTGAAAGCTCCAACGTAGACATCGACGACCTGATCAGCGTAGGTACGATCGGGCTGATAAAAGCGATAAACTCATTCGACGGAAGCAAACAGATAAAACTGGCTACCTATGCCAGCAGATGTATAGAAAACGAGATACTCATGCACTTGAGAAAAGTCGTAAGGACAAAAGGGGAAATGTCGCTCGACGAGCCGCTCAACGTCGATTGGGAAGGCAACGTCTTGCTACTCTCCGATGTGCTGGGCACAGACACGGACGTGACTTGCAAGGACGTAGAGAACGACGAAGAAAAGGACATACTCATCAAGACTTTCAAGCGTCTGCCGCCGCGCGAAAGACAGATAGTGCGCCTGAGATTCGGGCTTCTGGGAGCGCAGAAAAAGACGCAGAAAGAGATAGCCGACCTTATGGGAATATCGCAGTCATATATATCGCGCCTTGAAAAAAAGGTTATGAAGAAGTTGAAAAAAGAGCTGACAAAAACCGTATAATTGCGCAAAATGCGTAAATAATAAGCATACGGAAACGCAAAATCCGACAAATACCGCACGGATTTTTGCGTTAAGACAGCAATTAGCAGATACAAACGTGTTCCGCGTTCACAATGTTACATACGGAGGTGAATACGGTGCACAAAGTAGTGATATGCGGCGTGGATACCAACACGCTGCCAAAACTCGGCAAAGAACAGATCGACGCGCTGATCGTACGAATAAAAAACGGCGATTGCGCGGCGAGAGACGAACTTGCCAAGGCGAATATAAGGCTGGTGCTTTCGATCGTCCACAGGTTCGGGAACAAGGGAAATTCCGACGACCTCTTTCAGGTCGGAATGGTCGGACTCATGAAAGCGATCGACAACTTCGAGAGCAGATTCAACGTCAGATTTTCGACCTATGCCGTGCCGATGATAATCGGAGAGATCAGGCGATTCCTCAAAGACAGTACGGGCATCAAAGTGAGCAGGAGTCTCAGAGATACCGCATACAAGGTACTGAGGGCAAAAGAGGAGATCGAGCGTACCCGGCAGACCGTGCCGACCGCAGTCGAGATCGCGGAAGAAATAGATTTGCCCGTCAAAGAAGTAGTCTGCGCACTCGACGCAGTCAGCGAGCCTGTCTATCTTCAGGAGCCTGTCTACAACGACGGCGAGGAAGGCATGATACTCGAGGAGCAGATAGGTGACGGAAAGAATACCGAAGAACGCTGGACGGACAGCATCAGCATTTCTGATGCGATAGCTGCTTTGCCCGAAAAGGAAAGAAAAGTTCTCGTACTGAGATATTTTTACGGCAAAACACAGACTGAAATATCCGCACAAATAGATATTTCTCAGGCGCAGGTCAGCAGACTTGAAAAGAACGCGCTCTCAAAGATGAAAGCGTATTTCTGATAAATTTTTTCGCTTTTTTGGCGAAATTTGTCATAATTTGGCGACACCTCCCGTAGATTATCGGGAGGTGTTGTTATGTTGAGCGATCTGACTTTTTGCGAACTTAAAGAAAAAGAAGTTGTCAATGTAGTGGACGGCAAGAGGCTGGGAAGGCTTCTCGACATCGCGTTTACGCCCGCAGGCAAAATAACGGGACTGATTGTGCCTGGCGAAAAGAAGTTTTTGAAAAACATAACGTGTTCCGACAGTATTTTCGTGCCGTGGCGGTGCATTGTCAGGATAGGAGAGGACGCTATTCTCGTAGAGCTTTCGCACGAAGCTCCGCCTCCTCCCGTAAAGTGCGATTGCTGACCGTATGCTACGCAGCCGAAAAAGCCGCCGCATTCGAGCGGCGGCGTAAAGTTATTGCAAAAATTTCGTCAATTTGCTTTTCAACTTGTCAAAGTCTTTAGATTCGGTAATGACTTTTGCGAGCAGGACGTCGTCTATAACGTATGAGGTCGGGACCAACCTGACGCCCGTTAAAACCATATTGAAACCTTTCTTGAGGTGTTTTTCTTTGTTTTCGGGATGAAGTTTTGCATTCAACAATTTAATTGCATAACGAATGGGAAAATATGTCAATATAAATTTTAGTAATTGCGTGTGAGACCGCTATTTTGTGCAAGCGCTGGACTTTTGCAACGATATGTAGTATAATTGCAATAAATTCGGAGGTTGAGACAAT
>CALWKV010000087.1 GCA_944381355.1 uncultured Christensenellaceae bacterium
GAAAAAGTCAGGTGGAACACCGCAAAGAGTATCGCAAGAAAGATCGGGATACCCCATATCCTGTGAGTCAGTATCCTGTCCGCCTTGTCCGAGGCGGTGAGTTTGTCTTTGCCCGACTTTCTTCCTCTGACGAGCGCTTTTGAGTAGTTCTGCGATATGTATCTGTAACGCGAATCCGCAACGATGGCTTCAAAATCCGACCCGAAAGTTTCGTCGTCGAAGGTCTCTTTGAACTTCTCGACGGTCTCAGCCGCCTGAGGATGTTGTCCCACCTCTATCTCGTCCATTTCCACGAGTTTGACGGCATGGAACAGAGCGTTGTCGACGCCCGCTCCTTCAAGCGCTATCTTGCAATCTCTGATCAGGTGAATAAGCGCGCCGCCTTCGAGCACCGTCGTACCCTTGCGCGGCGTTTTCGAGCATTCGTATGCGCGCTTCATCAACTCGTCTATACCTTCGCTTTTGAGCGCGGATATCTCGACGACGGGCACTCCTATCTTCTGTTCCAGCTTTGCCGCGTCGATCTTGTCTCCCGCCTTATGCACCTCGTCTATCATATTGAGCGCCACTATGACGGGCACGTCTATTTCAAGCAGCTGAGTGGTCAGATAGAGGTTTCGCTCCAGATTGGTCGCGTCCACGACGTTTATCACGCAATCGGGTTTTTCATCGAGAATGTAATTGCGCGAAACGACCTCCTCGGGCGTGTACGGCGAAAGAGAATATATGCCCGGCAGATCGACTATGGCTATCTGTTCTCTGAGTTTTTTATAGATACCTTCGCGTTTGTCGACCGTGACGCCCGGCCAGTTGCCTACGTGCGCGGTAGAGCCTGTCAGATTGTTGAACAACGTCGTCTTGCCGCAATTGGGATTGCCTGCCAGCGCAAATCTCTTCATTCTTTCACCTCCGTAACGACAAGTTCCGCTTCGCTTTTGCGCAAAGACAGTTCGTAGTCTCGTATCGTCACTTCTATCGGATCGCCAAGCGGCGCGCGCTTGCGCAGATAGACCTCGGCACCCGGCGTCACGCCCATGTCGAACAGTCTGCGGCGGATCCTGCCCTCGCCCGACACGCTCTTTATCACGCCGGACTGACCTACCTCAAATTCACTGAGTCTGAGTTGCATAATACCTCCTTATAACGCAACGAGGATCTTCGTCGCAACGCCTTTGTCCAAAGCAAGCCTCGAATCCTTGACCATAACGATGATACTGCCGCCGCTGACCGATAATACGGTAAGTTGAGACCCGACCGTTATCCCGAGACTTTCGAGATGCTTTTTTGTCTTTTCGTCCGCAAGGACTCTTATCACTCTGAGATTTTCGCCCTGCGGCGCAAACACTATCGGCATTTTGTCCTCTCTTTTACGTATGAATTTTTAAAATGTGAAACATCTTTCATATTTCGACTAAATTATAGCAACCGTGTTTTACGCTGTCAAGCAGAATGTGAAATATTTTTCATATTTTTGTATTTGCAATTTTTTGCCGATTATATTATAATGACAACGAGGAATACCTATGCCCAAAACCATACGCAAGCCGCAGCAGGAACGCTCGATTGACAAAAAAAACAGAATAATTACAGCCGGATACGAACTTTTTTCGGAAAACGGATATTACAACACCAACACCGTGCAGATCGCAAAACGCGCAGGCGTTTCCACAGGTATTGTCTACGGCTATTTCCGCGACAAAAAAGATATTCTGCGCGAAGTTACGTCGCTTTATATGGACAAGGTCACCAAGCCCATTCTCAACCTTTTCGACAATCTCGAAGCCCCGTTCGACGCCCGCGATCTCGTATGCAATATAGTGGATCTGGTGATACGCGCGCACGGGGAAAACGCGGGGATACACGAAGCGCTGCATTCCCTCACGCATACCGATCCCGAAATCAGCGCGCAGTTCATACGCCTCGAAGACGAACTCACTCTCAATATTGCAGAAAGGCTGACCCGTCTTGACGTACTCAAAGACGGAGCGAAAGAAAAAGTGCACTTTGCAATGGACGTACTGCAATCTTTCGCGCACGAGTATATATACGATCATCACGCGTACATCGATTACGACCGTCTCAAAATGCTGGTCACGGATTGCGTCGTCGCCCTTATCGACGGCAAATAAATTATAGGGTTATTTGAAATAAGGAAATAAAAAACGGGTCGACGACCCGTAACATTTTTTCTTGCACCGCAGGCAGGCAATATGTGCCCACCCGCGGTTGTTCGTTTGTTTTATTATCGGATATAATTCTTACGCAGCGATCCGACTACACTCAAGCACGCGTCGCCCGTTTTACTGACGCGCAAAACCCGTGTTTTGTCAACGCCTTTTATCTCCACAGCACCTTGAGCGTCTCTCTGTCGAGCACGCCCCATCTGCCGTCCTGTCTTACTATCGCCTTGCCGTTCTCGAAACCGGTCGCGACGTCGAATTCCATCGGGAGCACTTCCGCTCCGTCCTTGTCGATATATCCGCTCTTTTCTCCGATACTGACCGCCGCGAGCCCTTGGCTGAAGCTGGTCGCGCTGTCGTA
The DNA here is from genome assembly GCA_944381355.1 of uncultured Christensenellaceae bacterium. Classification (GTDB taxonomy): domain Bacteria; phylum Bacillota; class Clostridia; order Christensenellales; family UBA3700; genus Ornithoclostridium. Next base: position 2,542 of record CALWKV010000087.1, read on the forward strand.
TCTGAAATCGATGACAAGCACGTTCTTTGTATCGATATATCCGAGAAGCCCGTCCTTTTCAACGCACGCCCTGCCCTCGTGGAATGCGTAAGCGTTGTCGTATACGGGCTGAATAAGCACGTTGCCTTTCCAGTCCTTGTAACCCCATTTTCCCTGACGGCAGAATTTGACTATGCTGTCGGGCGTGAGTTGCTCTTTCTTGGGCTTTTCGGGAGCTGGTCTCTCGCGTTTGCCGTATACCAGCTCGTAAAGACTGACATTTTCGTACGGTCTGTAATCGTACTTGGGTCTGCCGTTCTTTTCCTGTGGCTTTTCGCCCTTTTTGTCCTTATTCTTCTGCAGGTTCTTGCCCTGCTTTTCGTTTTGCTGTCTGTCCCTTTCAGGCTGTTTGTCCCGCTCTTTGCCGCGCTCGTGCTGACCGCTCTGATTCCTGCGGTTGCTGTTTTCTTTTGCGCCCTCTTTGCGCGTTTCTTTTTCCCGAGGTTTCGCCTCTGCGCTTTTCTCTGCGCTTTCGGGTTCAGGCTCGTCGGGGCGGAAGCAAAGTCCCAGTTTTTTGAGCGCCTCCGTCACCTCGAGGCACTCGCGTTTGCCGACGTACCTTATGCGATACATCTCTCCCGCGCGTCGTTTAGCGAGGTCTCTTGCCGTAGTCACGCCGCCGTCGCGGAGTATGCCCTCTGTCTTTTCCGAAAGTCCGAGCTTGTCGAGAGGTGTGGCGAGCGCCAGCGCGTCGCCCTTAGGCTCGTAGCCGTCGTTTATCTTTTTTTTGTTGCGTTTTCTGTTGTCTCTAGCCATATAAGTTGATATTACCACAATTTTTTATTCAAGGCAACTTTTATTTGAAAAGCGCGCGCGTTTGCGAGCGAAAAAGCAAGAAAAACCGCTTGTGCTCTCAAACGCAACTGCCCTTTCAGACCTTGAGCATCACCGAGAATGAATACTCTTTGCCGCCCTTTATCTTATACTGCGGTTTCAGACTGGCGATCGCAGGCACGTCGCCGCCAACCCCGCGCTGTCTGCCGTCCACGCATACTGTAAGCGCGTTTTCGCGTTCAAGCTCGTGCAGATGCTTCGCCTTGAAAAGCGTTTCGCAGGTGTAAGGATGCACAGTCATCTCGAACGGTGCGTTTTCCGCCGTCAGTTTTATGCCGCTCTTTCCGCCTATCTCCGCATAACGCACCCCTGTATGATTGCCGTTCTCCTGCGGAACAAGGTAGTCGTGGATAAAGTCAGCGGCTTTGCCCTCGTAAACGCCGAGAGTCGCCGCAGTCGCTCTGTCGCAGTAGTTCTCGTGCGGACCTTTGCCGTAGAAAGATAAGCCGTCCAATCCCTCTGCCAGTCTGAACGTAAACCCGTATCTCTCGAGCGCAAACCAAGGTCTTACGTCCATCTCGAGACGAACGCCGTCCGCGCCGAAAGTATATTTCGTCCTAAGCGACCTGATAAGAGGCATCGACCACCTGACCTCTGCAACCACTCTGCCGTCCTTTTCTTCTATGCGTACGAGCCTGCCCTTGAGGTGCTTCTGCGCGCTTCTGTACTTGTAAAGCATCAATATATATTTGCCCACGAAATCGGGCACGTGAGGCATGCTGTCGTTGTCTATCGTTGCCCTGAAAAAGTTGGGCATTATCGGAGAGGACAGCAGTTCTTCACCCTTTCTCTTTATAGAATTTATCGTGCCCGTGTTTGTTATATCGTATACTGTATCTCCGCACTTTATCTGCGCGCCCGTCTTGCTTCTTGTCAGAGAAGCGCCCTTTGCGACTTCTTTTGTCGTGAAGTCATAGCACGAAAGCACAAACTGTTCGCTCGCCACGACGTGACCTTTTTCTGCATACGGCTCGTCCTTTTTCAGCATCAGCTTTACGTCGAGCACGCACTCTTTGCCTTGAGGGAGTTCCACCTCGGGGATATCGTATTCTGTCACGCTGTCGGGCGCGCCCGCTACCGCGAGCTTCCCTTCTCTTATCATCTCTCCCTCTGCGCTGACGATATATGCCGCGTCAAATTCCGACAAATCGGTGAAGCGGTATCTGTTGAGAATCGTCAGCCTGCCGTCTTTGTACGAAAAGTCGACCTGTCTGTACTGGTGTTTTACTTCGTACAGCGCGGGATTGGGAGAACGGTCTCCTCTTACTATGCCGTTGAACGCGAACTTGCCTGCGTTGGGCTTGTCGCCGAAGTCCCCTCCGTAAAGCCATTTTTTGACTCCGTTTTCTTCACGCAGTATCGTCTGATCCGCAAAGTCCCATATAAAGCCTCCCGATAAGCGGTCGTACTTTTTGAACATATCCCAGTAGTCAGAGAAATTGCCGAGGCTGTTGCCCATGCAGTGCGCGTACTCGCACTCGATAAACGGCAGATCCTTGTACATATCGGGAGTATATCTCGTGCCGAAAGTCGCCCAGAAAGCCGCGCAATGTCTGAAAGTCTTGTTGAGCGCGATAGCTTCGGTGTCTTCCATCTTCACGTACATTCCGCTGAGCACTTCTCCCACCTTGCCCGTCTGATCGGGGTGATAATGAATAAATCTGGTATCGTCCAGTTCTTTGATTGCGTCGCGCATGCGGACGAAGTTGGAACCGTAACCTGCCTCGTTGCCCAGCGACCAGCTTATTATACACGCATGGTTTTTGAGTCTGTTGACCATATTGCAGGCGCGTTGCAGACATGACGCCGTCCACTTGGGATCTCCCGCAGGGATCCACCTTGCAAGACCGTGCGTTTCGAGGTTTGTTTCACTCATGACGAGTATGCCCAGTTCGTCGCAAAGCGAGTAGAACGCGTCGCTGTTGGGGTAATGGCTCGTGCGTATAGCGGTGATATTGTTTGCCTTGCAGAGAAGAAGATCCTTTTTTATCAGCTCCTCGGGCACGGCGTGGCCGTACTCGGGATGAAATTCGTGTCTGTTCACACCGCACAGCTTGATAGGTTTGCCGTTGAGAAGAATGAACGGTCCTCTGCCGTTTTTCATAGGCGCGATCTCTATCTTTCTGAACCCGAAGCGGCATTCGCGGCGATCGATAAACGTTCCGCCCTCGC
>CALWKV010000088.1 GCA_944381355.1 uncultured Christensenellaceae bacterium
ACGTACTGATGCCGGGCACGATAACCTACTCGGTGAAAGGCTACAAAAAATACAAAGATCTGATAAAGTCGATAGGAAAAGACGGTTGCATCACGCTCGGAGAGATGCAGGAAGCGGCGAAAAACACGCTGAAAACACAGATAAGACTTGATAAAAAGGGTTGACCCGCCGCTATATGATGGATTTTCACCGCAGCGCGGTCAAGCAATACTACGAAAAACGCGAATAAGATCGATCGCAACAAAAAAAAGCGCTTTTCAGCGCTTTTTCTATTTCTCGGGCGTCTTATCAATAAGCTGTTATCTGCCTGTATATGATCTTTACGTCAGACGGGACGACCGTCCTCGTGCCGTCCTCCGCGACTTTTATCACCGAAGTCAGCATCTTGACGATATTTGCCGCCTCCTCTTTTTCGTTGGACAGGAAATTGTCGCTTGAAATCTCGGCAAAAACGTTGTCGAAAGACATCGTATTGATATATGCTATGCGCACCTCGAAGCCCATTGCCTTTGCGTTTTGTCTGAACTTCGCGATATAAGTCGCGTAGTAGCGGTTGATCTCCATCCACTCGTCGTGCGTTGCCTTACCGTAGATCTTTATAAAAAGAATGTTGTTCATAATTTCCTTCTCCTTGTTTGGTAATTATATTTTAGCATAACACAAAGAAAATTACAATATGCAAAAAAAATGCGGATTTCGATACTTTACACCGTCCCGTGTATCATATCTGCAGACCTATTTACAATACCATAATATTATGTTATTATAATATAAAGAGCAAGCCACATCATCTTGTCTTTCAGCGCTCTTTAACACCCGTCACCCGACCTTCGGCGGCGCGGGTAAAAGGCATAAGGAGGTTTGTATGAAAAAACTCATCACTGTTGCGCTTGCGATCGCACTTGCCGCGTGTATCGTCACGGGCATTGTCGCATGCGATACAAAATCCGAAACCGTACGCTTGCTTCTGATACAAAGCAGCGACGGCGATTTCAGCGACTATAATCTCGGCGATTTCTATTATAAAAAATCTGCCGACGAAAGCGGAGCTTACCCCGACCTCGGCGTCGTCAGCTTCAAGGTTCAATACGAGGACGGCTCGTTTTCTTCGCTCGCCGCCGACGACCCGGAACTTAAAGTCGTCGAGATCAACAAGGACGGCGTAAAAGTGGAAAGCGCTCCCGTGCTTTACGACGTGGGTAAGTGGACATACGTTTACGAATACAAGGGCGCGAAGGCAACCGTGTATTTCAATATAATGCCCGCGTCCAACGCCGAGTATCAGATCACAGGGCTTCCCTCCTCATGGGAATACAGCGCGATACCCTCTCTGACCGAGACAATATCGGTCAGCGGATACGCCGACCCGCTCGTATATTTCGGCGAAGACGCGAACGCGTTTATATATTACATTCAGGCAGACGTGTTCGAAGAAAATTTCACAGGCGTTACGATGGACGAAAATAAGCTGTACGAGCTCGAAGTCTCTTCATCGCTGTATTATCCTTTCAGCGATGACGGAAGTCCCGATCCGATATTTATAAATGCCGGAGAATACTATTTCTACCTGAAGTTGTCTGCCTCGGGCAATTATGCTGCGCAGCTCACCAATCCGCAAAAGGTCACCGTCGAAAAGGAGACCCTCGACATCGGCTCTCTGCCCACGCTCGAAACGTCTTATCAGTTCTACTCATACAACGGTCCCGGCAACGCGAAGATCTCCGAAATATTAATACCTCCTTATTATTCATTCTCCGTAACCAACAAGGGCGGAATCGAGGTGCAACTCAACACGTCGGACTGGATGAATCCCGATGACGAGATAAGCGTCGGTACGCCTGACAAAAAATATAGGATCGCTCTCATGCCCGATGGCGGTTTAGACAACTATAATGCCGACAATCTTTATATTGAATGCACGGTTGCCGCAACGGCAGGCTATGTTCAGAGCGACTACGACACCTTCTCGTTCGGCGACGCGGAGCAGCTCGTCGTCAACAGAGAGGTACAACTCAACGAATGTACTCAAAAGGGGCTCAAGTTCTTCACCGCGCTCGGACTGAGCAACAACGACGCCCTTCTCGAATCTTATTTTAAAATGGTCGACGTCTTTGACGAAAACGGCAACAAACTGCCTGTATACGCAGAAAACTCGGACACGCCTCTCTTTGCGGGAGACGACGGCGCGAGCGGCAAGGTCGTGAGAACGACCGACGGCAGCGTATACGATTACCGTATCGTTCTCAACGAAAATGCTATCGGAGATTATACTTTCACCGTATCTCTCATAGACGACGTCAACTTCCACTGGGGCACATTCGATAAAAACTACGGCGTAGAACCGATAACTCTCAACTACTCGGTGACCGAAAACGATCCCGAACCGTACGTGTACATATCCGACACCGACGTCACATCAGGCGTGTTCACTTTTGACGTATATCTCTCGGCAGGGGCTTACGACGACACGCTTCTAAATACTTTCAAGATCACCATCGACGAGAGCTATACCAATAGCAACGGATTCGTAGTCTACACTAGCAAAAACCTTACGGTAGACACGGACGGTATGCAAGTGACCGCAAGCTACACGACCGACGGTCAGGTACAACTCTCGGTAGCGCTCCCCGTGACTCTGCCCGACCCTGCCGAATCTTATCATCTATGCTTTACGGTAGCTATGGAGACCGCAGATACCTACGCCGACATAAGCGTCTCGACTTACGCGGGATTATACTAAAGCTGAACGGATCGCAAGAAAAAGCAAAAAAACGGGGACTTGTCTCCCCGTTTTTTTATTCCCCGTCGCACGCCGTGAATACCGCACGTTTCGCAGGATTTGCGGTTTTCGCGACATAAAGCGGCAAAACGTCCTGAAGGAAAATTCTGTAAAAAAATTTTTTATTCAACGCATTTTTTCGTCTTTTCTCCACCAATTCTCATTCTTTCAGAAATAAACCGCATTTGAGGTGCACAATCAACATATATAATTTACGCTTATACGCTTGTTGTTTGTTTGACATGCAATATTATATATGATATCTTAGTTAAAGAAGTATCGACAACAGCCGCGTATGCGGCGCCTATCTGACTGCTGGCTACTTGTTTTTTATACTTAAAATCAGATCTGTCCCACCCTCTCAAAGGAGATTCAATGAAATATACAGGCAAAAAATTTACCATTTCGGTCGGTGCTATGCCGTTTGCGACGGTAAGCAACACCCGTTCTCAATTCCGCGTACTTGCCAATCTCGACAAAGACGTCGACGCCGAGGTCCTGCAGAAAGCGGTCGATCTCGTCGTCCCGCGCTTCCCGATGTATACGGTCATCATCAGAAGAAGATGGCACGGACTCAGGACGCTTCAGGTCGCGGATATGCACATAGACGTCGAGCCGTTCAACCCTCAACGAGAACATTATCACAGATATGCCAAAAAGCCGCTTTTCAAGGTAATGTACGAAAAGAATATGATATGCGTTGAAATGTATCACATTCTTTCGGACGGCAACGGCGGCGTGGCGTTTCTCAACTGTCTGCTGGCTTGTTACTTTACCCTGCTCGGCGAAGAAGTGGATATGACCAATATCGTAGACTGGCGCGAAAAGGCGACCGAAGAAGAATTCGAGGACGGCTATCTGCGTTTTGCCGAAAACAAAAAGGGCAAGATAAACAACGCAAGAAGTTTCGGCCGCTCGCAATTCAAGTACAAAGACAAAGTGATCAAAAACAGGGGCAATATCTCCACGACCTACTCTTTTGACGTAGCGGAGCTTAAAAACGCCTCCAAGGCTTTCGGTGCAACCGTACACGAATATCTCGCGGCGGCGCTCTGCCTGACATTCCTGCGCATAAGAGACGAATACGGCAGCAAAAAATGTATACGTCTGCAAATGCCTATCGACCTCAGAAAGCGCTTCCCCACCTCGACTCTCACCAATTTCGTGGCGACCACTCAGTTCGAGACCTTCGGCGGAGACAAGACTCAGATAATAGCAGAGATCAGAAAGCACTTCGATATCGCAACGCACGAGGACGAACTCAAATCCTTCCTCAACGACGGCAAAAATCTTATGCACCGCACTCTCAGATTTTTCCCGAGATTTATCAGCGATTTCCTCGTCGATCTGGGCGATACCCTGCTGGGAGAGAGAATGAGCAATTCGTCGTTCAGCAACCTGGGACTTGTCAAAAACGACCTCGCGAGACACGGCGTTACCGACTACGAAGTCATCGGCGGCAATCCGATGTACGCGCCTTTTTACGTAACGACGATCAGCTTCAACGGCATATGCAATATATCTTTTTCCAGGCATATCGAATCCGATACCTTTGAAAAATACTTCCTCGAAGAACTCGCCAAGGACGGCATAACCTGCAAAAAGACGGTGATAAGAAAGTAATTCTGAGAAACAACAAAACCCCGCCCGATCGCCTTCGGGAGGGGTCGTTTTTTGTGCCGCGGCAATGCGCCGCGAGATCATTCTATCGTCACGTATTCATGCCTCACGCTTCTTGTCTCACCCACGGTAAACACGGTGCCGCCGTTCACGTCGTCCTCCGCATAGCACCTGTCGCCCGTTTTGAGTGCGTAAGTCAGCCTTACTCCTTTGTATAACAAAGAATAGTCGTTGACATGGTCGTGTCCCGCAAACACGAATTTCGTGCTGTTTTCCTCGAGTATCGCGTCGAACATTCCGCTGTTCTTCTTGCTGCAGCATACGTCCTCACGCATAGCCCCGAAAAAGCCGTATTCCTCGCTTTTCCCGTCGATCAGATAATCGCAATACGCATAGTAGTATTCGGGCAGCGCGATATGTATGAACAGCGCGGATTCGGGAGCGGGAGCGCCCTTTTCTTCGTTGTACGCCGCCGCACCGCGCACGCACCACCGGTACCACTCAATCTGCTCGGGCTGTATATACGCGTAATCGTGGCCGATCTGTCTCTCGATCAGATTGCCGTCTTCGTCTCTTTTCAGTTCAAAATCGTCGTCGAGTTCCCAGCCGTACATCTTGTCCGACTCTGCCATATCGTCAAAATCGGCTGACGAACCGCTGTCCATCATTATCAGAGATTCGACGATCACGTCTCCTTCCATAATGTTGATTACGTAGTTGCCCACGCCGCCGATATTACCCGGACCCTTGCTGAAAAGGCAATATTCGGACGCCTCGTACTTCTCCGCCGCGGCATTAAGGTCCACGTTTCCTTCTCCGTCGTGATTGCCGTTGACTGGCGCCCACGGGATTTTAAAAGAATCCATAAACTCTATCAGATCGTCAAGAGAATATTTTACAAAAGGCGCCCAGATCTGGTCTCCCGTCATCGTGATCAGATCGGGTTTTACGCGCTCGACCAGCTCCGTTATCGTCTGCTCGGTATATTTACGCCTGCCGATATCCAGAAAGTCGTTGTACTGTATGTCCGTCAGATTGAGTATAACAAAATCCTCTCCCGGAGTTTTCTGCAACTGCACGGTATTGTTTATATCGTATTCCATATTCTCCTCCCAGACTTCGGCGCTCGGCGTACCCTTTTCCATACTGAGCGCAAATGCCGCCGCAAACGAACCGACCGCAACTATTATGACCGCAAGCACGGATATCAATATTATTAGCCCCTTATTCTTCTTTTTCATATCCCGTATCTCCCTCTGTATCTTACTAAAAACCGACCTTAAGA
>CALWKV010000089.1 GCA_944381355.1 uncultured Christensenellaceae bacterium
ATTAAAGCGATACAATAGAGAGTACAACCAAACTCCTATGCGCCCACTCGGCTGGAAGTCGCCTAACCAATACCTTGCCGATTATTTTAACAGCAAAAGTGTAACAGATGTTTGACAAACCAACATAAAGCCGCCATATTGATTGATGTGCACCTCCAAAAGTGTCTAACTTTTGGGGTGCACATCAAAACCGCGGTTTTTTCGTCTTATCGTTATTTCAGTTACTCAAAATACTTCACGCCGCTTTCAAACAGCTTCATATCGTAATTGCCCTCGACGTTCTTGTAGAGGTTGTCGTCAAGTCTTTCGGCGTGACCCATCTTGCCGAGCACTCTGCCGTCGGGCGAGATGATACCCTCTATGCCGTACATACTGCCGTTGGGGTTGAACGGGCTGACCATTGTCGCGAGGTTGTTGTTGTCCACGTACTGCGTGGCGACCTGCCCCGATTTGATCAGCTTGTCAAGCTCCTCGGGAGAAGCGACGAACCTGCCCTCGCCGTGACTTACGGGCACGCTGAACACGTCGTCCACTCTGACCGAAGAAAGCCACGGGGATTTGTTGGTCGCGACTCTGACCCTGACGATCGTCGAGACGTGGCGCGATATGTTGTTGAAAGTAAGTGTCGGAGCTTCGGCTTTCTGCTCTCTGATGTCTCCGTAAGGTACGAGACCCAGTTTGACGAGCGCCTGGAAGCCGTTGCAGATACCGAGAGCGAGACCGTCTCTTTCGTAAAGCAATTTCATGACCGCTTCGCTGATCGCGGGATTGCGGAAGGTCGTTGCGATGAATTTACCGCTTCCGTCAGGCTCGTCGCCGCCGCTGAAGCCGCCGGGGAATGCAAGTATCTGCGCCCTGCCGATAGCCTCGACCAGCGCCTTGACGCTGTCCTCTATGTCCGCCGCGCTCTGATTCTTGATCACGAAAACTTCCGCTTTCGCGCCCGCTCTTTCAAACGCTCTCGCGGTATCGTCCTCGCAGTTCGTACCCGGGAATGCGGGGATGAGCACCGTAGGTCTGACGATATGCAAAGGCGTGTGCTCTTTCTTTCTCGCGCAACAGATGAGGTTGCCCACCTCTCCGCTCGCGGGAGCCGTGGTCGGGAATATGCTCTCAAGCGTACCCTCGAACGCCTTTATCATTTCGTCGCACTTAATTGCAGTGCCGCATATGTTCGCGGTATGCGTATTGTTGAGCGTAGCGATAAGTCTCGGCTCGAACTCCGCCGCAAAATCGGCGTTTTCGCACTGAACGGTAAAGTCTCCCATGCGCGGAGCGAACAGACTTTCGTCAAGCTCCTCGATATCCACTCCGACCTTGTTGCCGAGACAACCTTTGAGTATCGCCGCAACCGCGCCGCCCTCCTCGACGACGTTGCACGACCTGACGAGTCCTTTTTCTATCGCGTCGGCAAGAGTGTCGTAGAGTTTCACGACCTTGTCGAATAAGGGCATATTGTACTCGTCTCTGGGCAGCGGAATGAGGAATATCTTATCCGCTTTCTTGTCCTCGACTACGGTATTCGATATCAGCTTGCTCGCCTTGGAAATACCCATCGCAAAGCTGATAAGCGTCGGCGGTACGTCGATATGCTCGAAAGTGCCGCTCATGCTGTCTTTGCCGCCAATTGCGCCGACGTTCATATTAAGCTGTGCGTACAGCGCGCCGAGAAGCGCGGACAGAGGCTGACCCCAGCGCTTGGGATCCTTGTTGAGTCTCTTGAAGAACTCCTGCAGCGACAGTCTGACCGTCTCTTGTCTGACTCCGCTGGCTACGAGCTTGCTGAGAGAGGTGACGATAGAATATACCGCGCCCGTGAAAGGCGACTGACTCATCAGATGCGGATTGCACGCGTAAGCGCTGACCGTGACCGTATCCGTCCTGCCGTTTACGGGAGGTTTCGCCGCCATTACGACGGACGGAGTAAGCTGATACTTGCCGCCGAAAGGCATAAGCACGGTGCGCGCGCCTATCGTGCTGTCAAACATTTCGCCGAGACCTTTCTGCGAGCAGACGTTGAGTCTTGCGAGTTCCCCGAGCACCGCGCCTTTGACGTCGCCCGTAAGGAACGCCTTAGCCGTATCGGGGTACGCGCTGTCGAGATAGGTCGCAATCTTTTCTTCGATAGCCGCGTCCTGCTTCTGTTTTACGCCGTTTGTATCGAGGAAAGCGCGTTTGAGATCTACAATGCAGTTGCCCGCGAAGTACATTCTCATTCTGCCGTTGTCGGTAACTACCGCGACCGCAGTCGCGCCGAGGTTTTCCTCTTTTGCCGCCGCAATGAACTTGTCGACGTCGTTTTTGTCGAGGACGACAGCCATTCGCTCCTGCGACTCGGATATGGCGAGTTCCGTACCCGACAAGCCCTCGTATTTCTTTGGCACCTTGTCGAGGAATATGTCGAGACTGTCCGCAAGTTCGCCGATAGCGACTGATACGCCGCCCGCGCCGAAGTCATTGCACTTTACGATGAGTCTGCTGACCTCGGGATTTCTGAACAGTCTCTGTATTTTGCGTTCTGTGGGTGGATTGCCTTTCTGCACTTCCGCACCGCAGACTTCGACCGATTTTTCGGTGTGCGCCTTGGACGAGCCTGTTGCTCCGCCGCAACCGTCTCTGCCCGTATCGCCGCCGAGAAGCACTATTACGTCTCCCTCGACAGGCTTTCTTCTCACCACGTTAGCCGCAGGCGCGCCCGCTATGACGTAACCCGTCTCGAGACGCTTAGCCTTATATCCTTCGTGATACATTTCGCTGACCTGACCCGTCGCGAGACCGATCTGGTTGCCGTAGCTGGAATAGCCCGCCGCCGCCGTCTTGGTGATAACGCGCTGAGGCAATTTGCCTTTGAGAGTCTTTTCGATCGGCTCTCTCGGGTCGGCACAGCCCGTAACGCGCATAGCCTGATATACAAACGTCCTGCCGCTGAGCGGGTCGCGGATAGCGCCGCCGAGACAGGTTGCCGCACCGCCGAACGGCTCGATCTCCGTCGGGTGATTGTGCGTCTCGTTCTTGAACATGATCAGCCATTCTTCGTCCTTGCCGTCCACGTCCACGTTGACGCGCACGGAGCAGGCGTTTATCTCGTCGCTGACGTCGAGGTTGTCGAGCTTGCCTCTCCTCTTGAGTTCCTTGACCGCGATCGTAGCGATGTCCATAAGGCATCTGTATTTGTCGGGTCTCGTCTTGTAAAGGTCGGCAAAAAGCGCTTCGTAAGCGTCGAGCGCCTTTTGCACGTGCGGATTGTCCGACTTAAGTTTTATATCCGTTATCTCTGTCGCGAAAGTCGTGTGACGGCAATGATCCGACCAGTAGGTGTCTATGACCTTGACTTCGGTCTCCGACGGATTCCTGCCCTCGCCCTTGAAGTAATCGCGCACGAAGATAAGATCCTCGACGCTCATCGCAAAGCCCTTGCTCGCGTGATATGCAGCGACCTCGTCGTCAGTCATACCGATGAAGCCGTCTATATCCGGTACGGTCAGATTGAGTTCAACTTCCTGCACGAGCGTTGCGGGAAGCGCGAAATCGCCCTCTCTGCTCTCGACGGGGTTGATAAGGAAATGCTTGATCTTGGCGAGCTGAACGTCGTCCACGCCCTTGACCGCGTATACGGTCGCGCATTTGATAAGCGGTCTCTTGCCCATGGAAAGAAGCTGGACGCACTGCATCGCGCTGTCCGCTCTCTGATCGTACTGACCGGGCAGATATTCCGTCACGAACAACTTGTATCCGTCGGTCGCAGGAAGCTCGTCCTCGTACACGTCGTCTACGGGCGGCTCGCTGAAAATAGTCGTCTTGGCCTTGTCGAATATTTCCTTTTCGAGACCTTCCACGTCGTAGCGGATAAACACTCTGACGCCGTCCGCGGCAATGCCGAGCACGTTGTTGACGTCCGATTTGACCTTTTGCGCGCTCACGTCGTAGCCGCTTTTTTTCTCAACAAAAATTCTCTTTACCATTTTGTCCTCACGTTTATTTCTTGATGCCGATGTCCCTGCGGTAGAACGCGCCCTCGAACTTTATCTTGTCCACGTTGGCGTATGCCTTGGCGCGCGCGTCGTCGATGTCCTTTCCTTTAGCGGTCACGCCGATAACTCTGCCGCCGCTCGTGACGAGTCTGCCGTCCTTGACAGCAGTGCCCGCGTGATAAAGCACTATGCCGTCGTCGAGTGCGCCTATTTCTATCGGCATGCCTTTCTTGTAGCTTTCGGGATAGCCGCCCGAAGCGATGATAACGCATACCGCGGCGTTGTCGTCCCATTCGATTTTTACGTCCTCGAGTCTCTCGTCGATTATCGCGTCGAAGATCTCGTAGAGGTCTGTTTTGAGTCTCGGCAGTACGACCTGAGTCTCGGGGTCGCCGAATCTTGCGTTGTACTCCACGACCTTGACGCCCTTGTCGGTTATCATAAGCCCGAAGTAAAGCACGCCCTTGAAAGTCCTGCCCTCCGCGTTCATCGCTTTCATCGTGGGGAGGCTGATTTTCTCCATAGTCTCTTTCGCGTGCGCCTCGGTGTACGCCTTAGACGGCGAGAAAGTGCCCATACCGCCCGTGTTGAGACCCTCGTCGTTGTCGTGTGCGCGCTTGTGATCCTGCGAGGACACCATGGGTACGATCGTCTTGCCGTCGGTAAAGCTGAGGATGGAGACCTCTTTGCCTACCATAAATTCTTCGATAATGACTTTCTTGCCTGCGTCCTTGAACTTGTTGCCGACCATCATCTCGTCGAGCGCGGTCATCGCTTCGTCCACATTCTGACAGATGATGACGCCCTTGCCGAGCGCGAGACCGTCCGCCTTGATCACGAGCGGATAGGACTGCTTCTTCGCGTATTCCTTCGCCCTGTCCACGTTGTCGAATTCTTCATACGCGGCTGTCGGAATGCCGTATTTCTTCATAAGCGCTTTGCTGAACGCCTTGGAAGCCTCTATGATCGCCGCATTTTTGCGCGGACCGAACGCACGGTAGCCGTTGCTTTCGAGCATATCCACGAGACCGAGCGCGAGCGGATCGTCGGGAGCGACGACCGTCATTTTTATATCGTCGTGCGCCTTGAGAAACGCGAGTATGCCGTCGAAATCGGTCGCGGATACGGGAGCGCATTCCGCGATCTCAGCTATGCCCGCGTTGCCGGGAAGGCAATACAGTTTGTCGACTTTCGGACTTTTTGCGAGCGCGACGCATATCGCGTGTTCTCTGCCGCCGCCTCCTATTACGAGTACGCTGTTCATATTCCCTCCCTCAATGTTTGAAATGTCTGTCGCCCGTGAATACCATCGCAACGCCGTTTTCGTCGCAAGCGTCGATACTCAGCTGGTCTTTGATGCTTCCGCCGGGCTGCATGATAGCGGTTATGCCCGCCTTGGCAGCGGCTCTCGCGCAGTCGTCGAACGGGAAGAACGCGTCGCTTGCGAGCACTGCGCCCTTGGTATCGACGAGCGAGTGAGCGATAGCCTGCTCGGTCGCTCTGATACGGTTGACCTGTCCGCAGCCTATGCCGAGAATAACGCCGTCTTTAGCGATAACTATAGCGTTGGACTTGGTATGCTTGACGACCTTCATCGCAAATACCATGTCGTCCATCTGCTTCTTTGTCGGCTCTTTCTTGGTGACCGTCTTTACCTGCGCCATATCGACGACCATTTTGTCGTACTGCTGGACGAGAAGTCCGCCGAGAACCTTTTTCATATCGTAGCAGACATCGGGTATCGGAGCATTGATCGTCGGCAGCTTGAGAAGTCTGATATTGGCTTTCTGAGACAGTATCGCAAGCGCTTCGTCGCTGAACGAAGGAGCGACGACGATCTCGATGAATATCGAATGTATCATCTCCGCTGTCTCTTTGTCTATCTCTCTGTTAGCCGCGACGATGCCGCCGAAAATGGAGGTCGGGTCAGCTTCGTATGCCTTTTTGTACGCCTCGCTTATCGTAGCCGCGGTAGCGACTCCGCACGGGTTGGCGTGTTTGACTGCGACTACGGTCGGCTCGTCGAACTCTCTCAGGAGATCGAGCGCGCCGTTGGTGTCGTTTATGTTGTTGTAAGAAAGCTCTTTGCCGTGCAGCTGCTCCGCGCATGCGAGAGAGCCTGCAACGGGGAAAGGCTCTTTATAGAATACCGCGTGCTGGCGCGGATTTTCGCCGTATCTCATATCCTGCGCCTTGTCGAACGCGAGGGTGAGCTGATCGGGGAACTCGATGCCCAGCTTCTGTCTGAGATAGTTGGCGATGAGGGTGTCGTAATATGAGGTGTGCTGATAGACCTTGTACATAAGACGGAACTTGGTCTCTACGGTAACGCCGCCGTCGGCGAGTTCACCGAGCACCACTTCGTAATCGGCGGGGTCGACGATGACCGCTACGTCCTGATAGTTCTTCGCCGCGCTTCTCAGCATTGTAGGACCGCCGATGTCAATGTTTTCGACCGCCTCTGCAAGCTCTACGCCCGGCTTGGAAATAGTCTGCTTGAACGGATAGAGATTGACCACGACGATATCGATCGGAGTGATGTCCATCTCGCGCAAAAAGTCCATATGCTCTTTGTTGCTTCTCATCGCGAGGAGACCTGCGTGCACTTTGGGGTGCAAGGTCTTGACTCTGCCGTCGAGGCACTCGGGGAAGCCCGTAACGGAACTGATGTCCACCGCGTCGATACCCGCGTTCTTCAACGCCTTGAGAGTACCGCCCGTAGATACGATCTCGTAACCGTAGCCGCAAAGGCTCTTTGCAAATTCGACTATTCCCGTCT
>CALWKV010000090.1 GCA_944381355.1 uncultured Christensenellaceae bacterium
GATGGAACTATACGACCTCTCTGACGGGCATCGATCTTAGCAATATCGCAGGCGCGGTCGAAACCCTGTTCAAGAACGGCACAGAGTTGCCGACTTATTGGAGCGCGAGAGGCAAGGTGCAGGAGAAGATAGACAATCTCGGCTCTATCCCGTATAAGGAAATTTATATCAATTACGTAGTAAAGACAGACGGTACGGCATACGTTTACGGTTGTGCGCAGACTTCGTCGGTAATGCCGCTGCTCGACAAATTCGCGCTTCCGTCAACGGTCACGTTCAACGGAGAGAGCATTACCGTTACAGCTATAAAGGCAAATGCGTTCGGAAGCGCGGTCAGCGAGATATTCATACCGTCCACGGTCACGACGATAGAGCCGAATGCGTTCAGCTCGGCTGTCACTGTCAAGACCGACGCCGCCGAACAGCCCGCAGGCTGGAACCTGCCCGAAGGCTCGACCGTCACGACGGGCGCGAGCGTTCTGTGATAATGCATAAAACAAATCAGAAAGAGTCGCCTCGCGGCGGCTCTTTTTCGTGCTGAAAAACCGCGCCCTGTACGTATACGTTGCGCGCGTATAAAAATATGCGCGCAACGTGTACGCGCGCCGAAAAATATGTTATCATAATAATATACGACGATATTTTTGCTTTTACGCAAAGGAGGAAATATGACTGAAAAGGAAAAGGGAACAGCAGGGCTTTTTTACAATCCCAATTACGACCCCGAACTTACTAAGGAAAGAGAGTGGGTAAAGGACAGATGCTTTGAGTACAACAATATCCCGCCGTCGCACAGAGAGGAAAGAAAGGCGAAGATGAAAGAGATCCTCGGCGGTACGAAAGGCGAATTTCTTATCGAATCGCCGTTCAACTGCGATTATGGGTACAACACGTTCATAGGCGAGAATTTTTACGCCAACCACGGACTGGTGATACTCGATACTGCGCGCGTAACGATAGGCGACAACGTGTTTATAGCGCCCAACTGCGGTATTTACTGCGCAGGGCATCCGATAGACAGGCAGGAGCGCAACGAGGGCATAGAGTACGCGCTTCCCGTCACGATAGGCGATGACGTTTGGATCGGCGGCAACGTGACAATACTTCCCGGTGTGACGATAGGGAGCAACTGCGTGATAGGAGCGGGCAGCGTTGTCACAAAGGACGTGCCCTCGGGAGTGATCGCGGTAGGCAATCCGTGCAGGGTGATACGTCCTGTCACGCCTGCAGACAAGGGAAAATTCCCTTCGATAGCGAAAAAATTCAGACGGGACTGACTTTGCGCTTTGCAAAAAAGCCGATGCTTGCGTGCGCGCCCGACTGAAATGCGCTTTGTCGCGTCCGTGCGCTTGACAGATTTTGCAAAATACATTAAAATATATACGTAAAATCCCAGACGCGGGGAGTAGTCGGCGCGAGAGATACGCGCAATTAAATCGCTAACACGGAGTCATATCCCGGTTTAATTTGAAATGACGAGACCGCACCAAGCCGCTTTTGTCGGCTCGGTGCGGCTTTTTAATAATAAAGAGGAGAAGAGTTGCGTAATGGATTTTTTGATTGAATCCGTATCACAGGTCACATGGCAGAACGTATTGATGTGGCTTATCGGCGGAATCCTGATCTTTCTGGCGATCAAGAAGGATATGGAACCGGCACTGTTGCTCCCGATAGGATTCGGAGCGATACTCGTCAATATACCGCTTTCCAACGTGGTCAACGAGATTACGGCGGAAGGTACGGTCACGGCGGGTATAATTGACTGGATGTTCGAGATAGGAGTTGAGGCGAGCGAGGCTATGCCGATACTTCTGTTTATAGGTATAGGCGCGATGATAGATTTCGGTCCTCTCCTGTCCAATCCCAAGCTGTTCCTGCTTGGAGGAGCGGCGCAGTTCGGCATCTTCCTGACGATACTGTTTGCTACGATGATAGGCTTCGGCATCAACGACGCGGCTGCAATCGGCATTATAGGCGCGGCTGACGGACCAACTTCGATACTTGTTGCGATGAAACTGGGCAGTCAGTATCTCGGACCTATCACCGTCGTCGCTTATTCTTATATGGCGCTCGTTCCCATAATACAGCCCGCGGTCGTCAAGCTCTGCACGACCAAGAAGGAAAGACT
The DNA here is from genome assembly GCA_944381355.1 of uncultured Christensenellaceae bacterium. Taxonomy (GTDB): domain Bacteria; phylum Bacillota; class Clostridia; order Christensenellales; family UBA3700; genus Ornithoclostridium. The sequence continues at coordinate 2,129 of CALWKV010000090.1, forward strand.
TATCAGAATGGATTACAATCCCGTGTCCGTCTCCCGCACGACCAAGGTGCTTTTCCCGATCGTGGTCACCCTCATCGCGGGTCTCATCGCACCCAAGTCGCTCGCTCTCGTCGGCTTCCTGATGTTCGGCAACCTGCTCAGAGAATGCGGCGTGCTCAGACTTCTCAGCGAGACGGCGCAGAATATACTCGCCAATCTGATAACCCTGCTTCTCGGTATCACGATAGCTTCTCAGATGAAGGCAGAGAGCTTCGTGACCTGGGAGACTATTATGATACTCGGACTGGGACTTGTCGCGTTTGTTTTCGACACGGTTGCAGGCGTCATGTTTGCAAAGTTTATGAACCTTTTCTCCAAGAAGAAGATCAACCCGATGATCGGCGCGGCGGGTATATCGGCATTCCCGATGTCGGCGCGCGTAATACAGAAGATGGGACTCAAGGAAGACCCGAGCAACCATTTGCTTATGCACGCGATCGGCGCAAACGTGTCGGGTCAGATAGCTTCGGCTATAGTGGGCGGCCTTATCATAGGGCTCGTCCTTGCATAACGGAGGTGAAATTATGAATATGTATCTGATAATCGCCGCGGTCGCCGCTCTCGACCCTATGAATAAAGACAACGTGCTCAAATCTCTCGAAATCATGTGGAAGGGAGTGCTTGCGATATTTGTTACGATAGCGATCATACTGTTCGTGTCGTGGGCTATCAATACGATATGCAACAAAGCCCGCGCGGCAGCAGAAAAAAAGAAAGCGGAAAACGACGGAAAAACAGATAAAAAGCAATAGCGTACAAACGCATAAAAGAACGCCTTCGGGCGTTCTTTTTTTATTTGTCCGTTGTTTGAGGAAAGACCTGATACGCGTAAAAAGCGTGAGGAGATCTGTCGTAAACATGAAAAAAGCGTTATTTACCCCGTAAAATGTATTGACAATATTTTTATTTCAACTTATAATGTTAGTAATCCTAACAAAAAAGTTAGTATTCCTAACAATTGGAGGGCGAAATGAGAAAACCTTTGGGCTATGAAATAAAGACTCTATCCCGTATGCTGAAGCAGTGCATCGACGATACGGAGTTTATGAGAACCAACGAGCAGATGACCGGTATGCAGGGTTGGGTGCTCGGTTATTTTACGCGCCACGAAAGAGACGATATATTTCAGAAAGATCTCGAAGCGGAGTTCCGCGTGCGCAGGTCTACAATGACGCAGCTTCTCAACACAATGGAAAGGGGAGGACTTATCGAAAGGGTAGAATGCGAAAAAGACCGTCGACTCAAGAAGATAGTGCTGACGCCGCTTGCGCGCGACTTTATGAGAAGGAGCGACGAGGCGATCAATTTTGCTGAAAATCAGCTGACCCGCGGTTTTTCCAAGGAAGAAATAGACACTTTTTATTCTTTCATAGAAAGATGCAAATACAATCTGGGCGGAGAATCCGCACAAAAGGAGTGAAGAAAACGATATGTTAAAGACTTTGGCAAAGAGCATACGGCAATACAGAAAGACGTCGATTCTTTCTCCCGTATGCGTTACGTTTGAAGTTGCGCTCGAATGTATACTTCCGTTTTACATGGCGGAAATGCTTGAGAATATACAGATCGACAATTCTCTTGCAAATATAATCAAATGGGGAGTGATACTTCTGGTGCTCTCGGCATTCTCGCTCGTATTCGGTATGCTTGCGGGTAAATTCGCGGCGACCGCATCGGCAGGCTTTGCGCGTAACCTCAGAGAAGATATGTATTACAACATACAGGATTTCTCTTTTGCAAACATAGACAAATTTTCAACGTCCAGCCTTGTCACCAGAATGACGACCGACGTTACCAACGTACAGAACGCTTATATGATGCTGATAAGAGTTGCCGTCAGAAGCCCGATAATGCTCGTTTTCTCGATGATAATGGCGTTCTTCATCGACCCTGTCGTATCGCTTGTGTTCCTCGTGCTCGTACCCGTGCTGGGGACAGGTCTGTTTGTCATTTTCAAAATGAGCTGGCCTATCTTCGACAAGGTATTCAAGAAGTACGACGCGATGAACGAGTCGATACAGGAGAATATAAAAGGCATAAGAGTTGTCAAATCCTACGTCAGAGAGGACTATGAAAAGAACAAGTTTGCCAATACCGCAGAAAACGTCAAAAAGGACTTCGTACGCGGAGAAAAGCTGATAGCTCTTTCCAACCCGCTGATGCAGTTCTGCTTCTGGACGGCGACGCTGTTCATCTGCTTTATGACTCCCATGGTGGGTCTGACCCGCGGAGTGGAAGCCATAGACGCGAAGATGAGTTCGCTCATCGTCTATTCGGCGCAGATACTCTCCAGCCTTATGATGCTCTCGATGGTGCTCGTCATGTTCTCGATAGCGCGCACGTCGGCAGAGCGTATCGTAGAGGTAATCAAAGAGGAAAGCACTCTTTCCAACCCCGAAAACCCCGTCACCGAGGTCAAGGACGGCTCGGTCAGGTTTGAGAACGTGTCGTTTAAGTACAGCGAGACGGCAGAGCGTCGCGCGCTCAAAGAAGTCAACCTCGACATCAGGTCGGGCGAGACGGTGGGCATACTCGGCGGTACGGGCAGCAGCAAGACCTCTCTCGTCAATCTTATACCGAGGCTTTACGACGTCAGCGAAGGCGCGGTATACGTGGGCGGCGTCAACGTCAAGGATTACGACATAGAGACGCTCAGAAACCATGTGTCCGTCGTGTTGCAGAAGAACCTGCTTTTTTCGGGTACGATCAAGGAAAACCTGCGCTGGGGCAATCCCGACGCGACAGACGAGGAGATAGTCAAGGCTTGCAAACTCGCTCAGGCGGACGACTTCGTGCAGTCTTTCCCCGAAAAGTACGACACGTACATTGAACAGGGAGGCACCAACGTGTCGGGCGGTCAGAAGCAGAGGTTGTGCATTGCGCGTGCCCTTCTCAAGAAACCCAAGATACTCATACTCGACGACTCAACGAGCGCGGTCGATACCAAGACGGACGCACTGATCAGAAAGGCGTTCAAAGAGGAGATACCCGATACCACCAAGTTCATCATTGCGCAGAGAGTTTCGTCGGTCATGGATGCGGACAAGATAATACTTATGAAAAACGGCACGGTCAGCGACGTGGGCACGCACGAAGAACTCCTCGCTCGCAACCCCGTATATCAGGAAGTTTATTATTCTCAGAACAAGATAGGCAATTCAGAAGCGGCAAAAGGAGGTGAGGATCGTGAATAAGACAGAAAAGAAAGGCGGGACGCTTGCGATTCTCGGCAGACTTCTCAAGTATATGTTCAGATTTTACAAGTGGGAGCTTGCGGCGGTTATAATCTGCATCACTATAAACGCGATCGCGGCGATAAGCTCGTCCATATTCCTCGAGATCATTGTCGACGAGGTCATATACCCCGGTATCGAAAGCGGCTGGGACGCAGTCAAGGGCACGATGCTCAACATAGGTCTGATAATGGCGGGAGTGTTTGCGCTCGGCGTTATATGTTCCTTCGTTTACAACCGCATAATGGCATACGTGACGCAGGGCTTCCTCAAGCACATGAGACTCGAGATGTTCAACAAGATGCAGTCTCTGCCTATACGTTATTTCGACACCAACACGCACGGCGACATAATGAGTACCTATACCAACGATATCGACGCTCTGAGACAGCTCGTATCGCAGAGCTTGCCGCAGATGTATTACTCAACCGTCGCGCTGATAACCCTTTTGTTCAGTATGTTGCAGTCTAGTATCTGGCTCTTCCTCGTAGTGATCGTCGGTTGCGTGGCGATGCTGTTCGTAACCAAGGCGGTCGGCGGCAAGAGCGCGAAATTCTTCATACGTCAGCAGCGCTCTATGGGCAAGACCGAGGGTTTTGTGGAAGAAATGATGAACGGGCAGAAGGTCATCAAGGTGTTCTGCCACGAGGAACAGTCCAAGCGCGATTTCGACAAGATAAACGCTCAGCTTTTCAAAGACAGCGAAAACGCCAACAAGTACGCCAACGTGCTTATGCCGACGATCAACAATATAGGACACGTGCTGTACGTGCTCGTCGCGATAGTCGGAGGTCTGCTCGTGCTTGCGGGAGTGCACAACTTAAGCATTACCGGGCTTGAAGCAGAAGCGATCAAGATGGGCGCGATAGTCGCATTCCTCAATATGAGTCGTCAGTTCACGATAAATATCGGTCAGCTCTCTATGCAGCTCAACTCGATCGTCATGGGTACAGCGGGCGCGAAGCGTATGTTCGAGCTTCTCGATCAGGAATCCGAGACGGACGAAGGCTATGTCACTCTCGTAAATGCGGAGACAGACGAAAAAGGCAATATACGCGAGAGCGCGACCCGTACGGGCAAATGGGCATGGAGACATCCCCACAAGGCGGACGGCACCGTCACTTATCAGGAACTCAAAGGAGATATACAGCTCTTTGACGTAGATTTCGGTTACGTACCCGAGAAAATAGTCCTGCATGACGTGTCTCTCTACGCGAAACCCGGTCAGAAGATCGCTTTCGTCGGTGCAACGGGTGCGGGAAAGACGACGATAACCAATCTTATCAACCGCTTTTACGACATCGCAGACGGCAAGATACGCTACGACGGCATAAACATCAATAAGATAAAGAAAGCAGATCTGCGCCGCTCGTTGGGTATGGTGTTGCAGGATACCAACCTGTTCACGGGTACGATAATGGACAATATCCGTTACGGCAAACTCGACGCTTCCGACGACGAATGCGTCGCGGCGGCAAAACTCGCCAACGCGCACGACTTCATCACGAGACTTCCCGAGGGGTACAACACGATGCTGACGGGAGACGGCGCCAACCTGTCGCAGGGACAGAAACAGCTTCTTTCGATAGCGCGCGCGGCGGTCGCCAACGCCCCCGTGCTCATACTCGACGAGGCGACGTCCTCTATCGATACGCGTACCGAAGCGCTCGTACAGCAAGGCATGGATCACCTTATGGAGGGCAGGACGGTGTTCGTCATAGCGCACAGACTGTCAACGATACAGAACTCGGACGCGATAATGGTGCTCGATCACGGCAGGATAATCGAGCGCGGCTCGCACGATCAGCTCATCGCGCAGAAGGGCGTATATTATCAGTTGTATACGGGCGCGTTTGAACTCGAGTAAGACAGATCGCAAAAATAAAAAGAAAAACGACGGTTCGCCGTCGTTTTTTTGCTTTACGTCAGTTTTTCTCTCACTTTTCCGAGGTTGTTACGAAAGCGCAGGGCATGCGCTCGTGCCGTCGGGCTTTGATCAGATTCAAAGAGAGCTGTCGAAATTCCCGTCGTTGTTGACGGGAAGTTTGCAACGTACGCGCCGACTTTTGGCTGTCGTGTGAACGAAAAATTGCAATTCGTTTTTACAGGACAAACGACGGAGGCTTTTTAAAAGAGGTAATAGGGCAAAAAAATGACCCCTTTCGTGGGGGGAGAGAAAGGGGTCTATTTGGAAGTTCGGCTTATTATTTTTGCCGAAGAGAGAAAGCATTAGATTTTTTGCCGCGAAACGCGCCGTTTTTTACAAATATCGCGTTTTAGCGGATTGATTGTCAGTATGACGTAAAACCGTTTTTTGAATATACGTCGCTGTTCTGTATATAAATTTACCACTAAAAAACCGTTTTGTCAACAAAAATTCCCACAAAATGAATAAAAATGTTTTTATGGTGTTTTCAATCGCAGAATACGGCGAGGCGCATATTGTATATTGACAAATTTTTCGTGCGCGGTTTATAATTGAGATATAAATAAAAGGCGGTGACGGCAATGGACGTTACAAAGGCATGCGAAAGCAGATTCAGTTGCAGAAAGTACAAGGCGGACGACGTCGGAAACGGGCTTATAGAGCAGTGTATCGAATGCGCGAGGATCGCTCCGTCCGCGCTCAACAAACAGCCGTGGAAGTTTTATGTCACGCGCGGAGAACTAAAAGCGAGGATAGCAAAAGAAACTCAGCTTTTCGGCGCCAACGGCTTTACCGACGAAGCGCCCGTGCTTGTTGTCGTCACGGTCAGACCGAAAATCGCAGACAAACTTGCAGACAAGATAAAACATCAGGACTTTTCGTCGATAGATCTGGGCATAGCCGTGCAGAGTTTTTGTCTCAAGGCAACAGAACTCGGTCTCGGCACATGCATAATCGGCTGGGTACAGGCGAAGAACGTCGACAAGATTCTCGGCACGGCAATCGGCGAAAGGACAAGACTGATAATATCGGTGGGATATCCTGCTTGTGAGCAGCCGCCGCGTAGAAGAAAAGCCGTTGAAGAAATAGCGACTTATCTGTCATAAGAGGAGCATATGGAAGAAAAGAATATCAGAAACGCAGGCAAGAACGTCAAGAACAATTTTCGCATAGCCTTAGTGCTCTCGCTGATGCTTATAGTCGGGGTGCCGATGATAGTGCTGGGAGCGAGCAATAAAATATGGGCAGTGATGGCGATAGGCATCGCGTTTACCGTGCTCGGCTTTTACGGTTGTCCGCTTGCGTGGGTCATGTACGGCGAAGCCAGATTCCGCGCGTCGCTCGTCAGCGCGATAGAGTGCGAGGGTACGGTTACTGCGGAGGGGCTCGCCGCGCAGTTCGGCAAACCGAAAAACAAGATCGTCGCGGATATCCGCAAGCTGATGGAAAAGAGATTTCTCGTGGGTTACGTGTTTGACGGAGAGGTGCTGTCTTTCGCAGAGAAGAAGGAACGCCCGAGAGAGAGGATACAGATAGGCAAGTGCCCGTCCTGCAACGCCGTTATGGAATATGCCGACGGCAAAGTAATGTGTCCTTACTGCGGGTATGTGCGCGAAGCCACGCTCGAAGAAATGAGAAACAAGGGTTGACAAGACTCGCGCCGCAAAAAGTTGCGGCGCTTTTTTGTCGCATCTCGATACGACCGTACGATTCCGACTGCGGAATATTTGAAACAGGGATATTGTTTTAAATCCGTTGACCTCGCGCGTGCAAAGGTATATACTCTTTGTCGAAAAGAGCTGTATAAGAGGAACGGCGGCTATGGAAGAAGAAAAAGACAAAGACTTAAAAAGCGAGGATAACGTACACGGGCAGGAAAATTCCGTGCAAGAAACAGGCGGCGCAGAGGCGGACGGAAATGTCGGACGGCAAAGCCTCGGCGCACCTGCCGACGTCGCTACCGGCGCAGATCTGATAGCTCCTCTCAAGGGAGCGGAAGCGCATGCCGAGAGAGTGCGTATACGCAAGCTGTTCCGCAAACAGGACGTAAAGAATTTTTTCAAAGCCAACGTTGTGCTGATCATCGCGATAATCGCGGCGGCGGCGACCTGCTTTTTCGTTCCTTTCGACGCGGAGTATGCGGGTTATTTCGACTGGCGCACGCTGAGTTGTCTTTTCTGCACGCTCGCGGTCGTTGCGGCTTTTAAAAACATACGCTTCTTTGTATGGCTTGCCGACGTTATAGTCAGGCGGTTTAAAAATTTCAGGACGGTCGTCGTGTCTCTCGTATTCGTGACCTATTTCGGGTCGATGATCATGGCAAACGACATGGCGCTCGTTACCTTTCTTCCCCTCGGCTATTTCGTGCTCGAGTCGTGCGGCGGCAAACGCTATATGGCGTTTACGTTCATAATGCAGAATATCGCCGCCAATCTCGGCGATATGCTCACCCCGTTCGGCAATCCGCAGAACCTCTATCTGTATTCCTTCTTCAATATCGGCGCGGGAGAGTTCTTCACGATAATGGCGATACCGTTCGCGGCGGCATTTCTGCTAATACTCGGCACATGTATGTTCGTAAAGCCTGAAAAAGTCGAAGTGACGACCAAAAAGAAACCTGCTCCGTCTGCATGGAGAGCGGCGGTGTACGGCGTGCTGTTCGTCGTATCGGTGCTGATAGTGTTCCGCATATTCCCTTATTACTGGGGACTTCTCGCGGTGACCGTCGTCCTGCTCGCGCTCGACTTCAGGGCTGTCCTTAAAGTGGATTACGGTCTGCTGCTCACGTTCTGCGCGTTTTTCGTATTCTCGGGCAATATGGCGAGGATTGAGCCTGTGCAGGCTTTTCTCGGCAATCTTATGGAAATAGATCCTCTCGCTTTCGGAGTGCTGTCCTGCCAGGTGATAAGCAACGTGCCCAGCGCGGTGCTACTTTCGAGGTTCACGACAGACTACGCGCGTCTGCTTATTGCGGTAAATCTGGGCGGACTCGGGACCCCGATAGCTTCGCTCGCGAGCCTGATAACGCTCAACACTTACAGAAAACTCGTGCCGGGCGATACGAAAAAATACGTCTTGCTTTTCCTTGCGCTCAACTTCGGCTTCCTGCTGGTGCTGACGGGATTCGGCTATCTGACGTGTTACACGGTCGTATGACGGCGAGCAAGCGGTTTGGCGCATTGTCCGGAACGGCCTTCGATGCAAATCCCCTTTTCAGGAAGGGGATTTATTATGGATATTAAAATAACTAAAGATAATAGTTTTACCTGAATTTAACAAAAAATCATTGTAAAACGAAAGGTTTACGTGCTATGATAATACTGACAAAAATCACATCCGCGGGAGGAGAAAAAGTTGGTAGAAGCAGAGAGAAGGAAAGCACTGGCAGCGATCGACGCCATGAAGAAAAAATTGCTCGATCTCGGT
>CALWKV010000091.1 GCA_944381355.1 uncultured Christensenellaceae bacterium
ACAAAAATTTGTCTGCTTAAAACTGCATGCACCCTCAGGCAACGATTTTTATAGTGTGTTTCAGCGAGGTGAGCGCAGATAATATTGTGATATTTTCAAGCGAGCATTGCTGAAAAACGCATAAAAGGCGCGCCTCAGGGCTGGTTCGTATTATTCAGGTCTGGTATGGAGCGCCCGCGGCATAAAAAGATTGATTAGCGGCGCGCTATGTGCTAAAATATATTAGATACGGACAAACTCATACAATATGGAAGCTATAAAGATAATCACCGCCAACAAGAAGGCTTATCACGAATATTTCATCGACGAGACCTACGAAGCGGGCATAGTGCTCGCGGGCAGCGAGGTCAAGTCGGTCAGACTGGGGCACATCAACCTCAAGGACGCGTTTTGTCTCGTCCGCGACGGGGAAATGTGGCTCGTCAATTGTCATATCACGCCGTACGAAAAGGGCAGTTATTTCAACAAAGAGGCGACGCGTACGAGAAAACTTCTTCTGCGCCGTCACGAGATAGACAGGCTTCGCGGCAAAGTGGAGCAGAAAGGCTTCACGCTCGTTCCAACCAAGGCTTACTTCAAACAAGGTCTTGTCAAGATAGAAGTGGGTCTCGCCAGAGGTAAAGAGCTGCACGACAAGCGCGCGACCGAGGCGAAAAAAACCGTGAAGCGCGATATAGAAAGGGCAATTAAAGAGCACAATCATAGAGGATAAAAATTTTCTGCCGCGAGGCGAAAGGAGACATATATGAAAAAAATAGAAACCACTTGCGTGCACGGGGGCTACGTCCCCAAGAACGGCGAACCCAGACAGACGCCTATTATACAGAGCACGACTTTCAAATACGACTCCAGCGAGGATATGGCAAAGCTGTTTGACCTCGAGGCGTCGGGATATTTTTACAGCAGACTTCAGAACCCGACCAACGACAACGTAGCGGCTAAGATCGCCCAGCTCGAGGGCGGCACCGCGGCGATGCTGACGTCGTCGGGTCAGGCGGCAAACTTCTTCGCGGTATTCAACATCGCTACCGCGGGAGATCACGTCGTTGCGAGTTCGACGATATACGGCGGCACTTACAACCTGTTTGCCGTCACGATGAAGAAGATGGGCGTGGAGTTCACGTTCGTCGACCCGTTCTGTTCCGAAGAAGAACTCAACGCGGCGTTCAGACCCAACACCAAGGCGGTATTCGGCGAGACCATCGCCAATCCCGCGGTGATCGTGCTCGACATAGAGAAATTCGCCAAGGCGGCGCACGCTCACGGCGTACCGCTCATTATCGACAACACGTTCGCGACTCCCGTCAACTGCCGTCCGAAAGAGTGGGGCGCGGACATCGTCACACATTCCACGACCAAATACATGGACGGTCACGGCTCCGCGGTAGGCGGCGCGATCGTAGACAGCGGCAATTTCGACTGGATGGCTCACGCGGACAAGTTCCCGGGACTTTGCAAGCCCGACGACAGCTATCACGGCATCGTCTATGCCGAGAAGTTCGGCAAGGCGGGCGCGTTCATCACCAAGGCGACCGCGCAGCTGATGAGAGACCTCGGCTCGATACAGTCGCCGCAGAACGCTTTCATCCTCAACCTCGGTCTCGAAAGCCTGCACGTCAGGATGCAGAGACATTGCGAGAACGCGCAGAAGATGGCAGAATTTTTGCAGGCGCACAAGAACGTCACCTGGGTCACTTACTGCGGACTTAAAGGCGACAGATGCTACGAACTGGGTCAGAAATACCTGAAGAACGGCTCGTGCGGCGTGCTCAGCTTCGGCGTGAAGGGCGGCAGAAAGGCGGCTGAAAAGGTCATGGACAGCCTCAGGCTCATCCCGATAGAGACGCACGTTGCGGACGCGAGAAGCTGCTGTCTGCACCCTGCAAGCGCTACCCACCGCCAGATGAACGACGAAGAACTCGTCGCGGCAGGCGTGAAGCCGGAACTGATCAGACTTTCGGTCGGCATAGAGAATATCGACGACCTCATCGCCGACATCGATCAGGCGCTTTCCGTGCTCGGCTGATACACAATAAAAATACAAAAGGGGAGAGAAAAATGCCCATAGTAATACCCAAGAGCTTACCCGCTTTTGAAATACTCAAGAAAGAGAACGTCTTCGTCATGCCCAAATTGCGCGCGATGACACAGGATATACGTCCGATAGAGATCGCGATAGTCAATCTGATGCCCACGAAGATAGAGACCGAGACGCAACTCATGCGCCTCCTGGGCAACTCGTCTCTGCAGGTAAACGTGACGTTAATCAACACGGACACGTATAAAAGCAAGAATACTCCGCTTGCGCATATGCAGAAATTCTACAAGACGTTCGACGAGATCAAGGACCTCAGATTCGACGGAATGATCATCACGGGCGCACCCGTGGAGACCATGCCGTTTGAAAGCGTCGCGTACTGGGAAGAACTAGAAAAGATAATGGATTATGCGGACAAGAACGTGACTTCGACGATATTCATCTGCTGGGGCGCGCAGGCGGGTCTCAAGTACCATTACGGCATAGACAAGCACGAGCTGCCCGAGAAGATGTTCGGCGTATACGAGGCGAGACCCTGCGACGATACCGAGCCTCTCCTCAAGGGTATGGACGACTTGATCTACATACCCATGTCGCGTCATACCGACATAGACTGCGACGCGGTGATGAAGGATGACAGACTCAAGGTGCTCGCCTACGGCGACGACTGCAAAATCGCGATAATCAAAAGCCTTGACAACAAAAAGTTCTTCTTCCTCGGGCACAGCGAGTACGACCGCGACACTCTCAAGAACGAGTATCTCCGCGATCTCGACAAGGGGTTGAAAATAGCGGCTCCGCGCAATTACTTCGTAAACGGCGACATCAACCGCATCGACGTAAAGTGGAGAAGCACGGCAAACCTCATATACTACAACTGGCTCAACTACTACGTATATCAGGTCACTCCGTACGACCCGTACGCGCAGGACGGCGGCAAGGACGAGTGAGTAAATGCGATTTCGCTTAAAAGTTAAAAGACGCGCCTTTCGGGGCGCGTTTTCGTTTGATCGAAAAGAATAAGGCGAAAAAGGAAAAATGCAAGTTATCGTCGTCGGTTCACGTCATTGTATTGTTGAAAAACGATGTTGCTTGCACAGCGGATATCGCGTATCGTTCAAGGCGGGAAAAAGCGCGAAACGTGCAATACGCTTATGAAAAACGCACCCGATCAGGGGTGCGTATGCAAAACGTAGTATTAAAAAAGCTGTCAATGCGCCGTAAATACTTTTGCCGTTTATAGTTGCGGCAAAGCAAGACCGACCTCAGCCGAGAAAACCGCAAGCGTTTCTCAGTCCTCGAGACCTGCGAGATAGTCTATCGACACGTCGAAAAACTTCGCTATGGCGACAAGTTTTGAAAGAGTAGGCTCGCATTTGCCCAGTTCCCACAGACTTACGACGGATTTGCCCACGTCGAGAGCGTCAGCCAAAGCGATCTGCCCGAGCTTTCTTTCCTTTCTCAATTCTCTGAGTCTTTCGCAAAATATCTCGTTCATATAGAAATTTTCCCATAAAAATGGGAAAAATAGTTGCTTTCCCAGTATAATGGGAGATATAATCTTTATATAGACAGTTAAAAGCGGAAGCACGAAGCCGAAGCACGAAGCCGAAGCACGAAGACCGAAGCCGAAGCACGAAGACCGAAGCCCGAAGCCGAAGCCCGAAGCCCGAAGCCCTAAGCCCGAAGCCCGAAGCCGAAGCCGAAGAAGCAAACCGAAGAAAAGAGAAGAAGCGCGGAGCGGGAACACGGAGCGGAAGTAAGGAGCAGGTATCAGGCAAAGTTTATCCCTGGCGAGTACGGGGCATATATAAAGTACGTATACGGGCGGCGTATCCCGAACGGTTCCTTTGAAAATTAAACCGTCGCCCGCATCGTAAGCGGAGAGGCTCTGACCTCTCCGTTTTTATTTTGTCAATAATCAATTTTTCGCATACTTCTTGACGAACCTGATATTTTGACATATAATTAAATTACTTTGAATTTAGTGGACATGTCCGTTATTTTATTATTGACGAGGTGGATATGATAAAGCGTGATTTGTATTTGCACAGGCTTATTGACAGAATGAACAACGGTTCTGTCAAGGTTGTCACAGGCATCCGCCGTTGCGGTAAAACGGTGTTGTTGTTTGATATTTTTGCCGATTATCTCAGGAGTACGGGCGTCGACGATACTCATATCCTGAAATACACGCTTGACAACATCAAAATGAGACGGCTGAGGAATCCCGAAAAACTGTATGACGATATTACGGCAAAACTGACCGATAACGGGACATATTATCTGTTTCTGGACGAGATACAATATGTCGACGATTTTTCCGAATTGATCAACAGTCTGAGTCAGTTGAGAAACGTCGATACCTATGTTACGGGTAGCAATTCAAAATTTCTGTCGAGCGACATTCTTACTCAATTCCGCGGCAGAGGAGACGAAGTCAGAGTATACCCCCTTTCATTCAGCGAGTTTTATTCTGCCAGAGGCGGCGATAAAAACGAGGCTTGGGACGAATATCATCTTTACGGCGGCATGCCCGCTTTGTTTGAGAGAAAGACGGACGAGCAAAAGACAGAATACCTGAAAGCGTTGATGTCCAAGGTCTACCTTTCGGACATCGTGGAGCGCAACCGCGTGCAATATCCCGACGAAATGGAATCCATGGTTGATTTTTTGTGTTCCGCAATCGGCTCGCTCACTAATCCGAAAAAGATCTCGGATACGTTGAAAAGCGTAAAAGGCAAGTCTATCAGCGACGTTACCGCCAAAAACTATCTGAATTATCTGACAGACGCCTTTTTATTCGAGAGCGCAAAGAGGTTTGACGTCAAAGGCAAAAAATATTTTGAAACGCCGCTGAAATATTATATGGCGGACGTGGGGCTTCGCAATGCAAGGCTTAATTTCCGGCAGGTCGAAGAAAATCACATTATGGAAAACGTCATATTCAACGAGCTGAAAATCCGCGGCTATTCGGTCGACGTCGGAGTGGTCGAAAGCAAAGAGACGGTCGACGGAAAACGCAGGCTGAAACAGCTTGAAATAGACTTCGTAGCCAACAAGGGCAGTAAAAAGTACTATATTCAATCCGCTTACGAAATGCCAACCGAGGAAAAACTCAGACAGGAAAAGCGTTCGCTTGTCAAAGTCGGAGATTCGTTCAAAAAGATAGTCGTCGTAAAAGACAATATCAGCCCTCAGACTGACGAAAACGGCATAGTTACAATGGGACTGATCAACTTTTTGCTGGATCAGAACAGCCTGGACAGATAAATATGTAGCGGATCACGACAAGTTTTGACTTGTAAAAGCGAGAGGCAATTTTCCGCATATTCCGTTTTTCAAACATTTGCAACGATATAGTTGTAAAATTATCGCGCACAATGATATAATATCAGCGTGAAAAATTTATCAATACACGCGTGAAAACGCGTCTGAAGGAGATTTTTATGAACAAGATGTCCATTAAAGACGTTGACGTAAAGGGCAAGCGTTGTCTTGTCAGATGTGATTTCAACGTACCGATGAAAGACGGCGTAATTACCGACGACACCCGTATCGTCGGCGCGCTTCCCACCATCAAATATCTGATGGATAACGGCGCAAAGGTCATTCTTTGCTCGCACATGGGCAAGCCGCACAGCATTTTCAGCGCAACCGTTTCTCTGAACAAGAAAGAGAAAAAGGCAGTCGAGGCGCTTCCCGAGGAGGAAAGAGCTGCGGCTAAGCAGGCGTATATCGACAAAGCGCTTTCTACCGAGCCCAAGAAACTCACCCTCAAACCCGTTGCAGACAAACTCAACGAGCTGCTCGGCGGCAAGGTCACGTTCGCTAAAGACGTGGTCGGCGAGGACGCTCAGGCAAAAGTTGCCGCTTGCAAAGAGGGCGAATGCGTTCTGCTCGAAAACCTGCGCTTCCACGCAGAGGAGGAGGGCAAAGAGCTTGAGTTCTGCAAGAAGCTGGCTTCCTACTGCGATATCTATGTAAACGACGCGTTCGGCACCGCTCACCGTTCGCACGCTTCTACGGCGGCGATCGTCGAGTACGGCCTCGTAAAAGTCGCTGTCTGCGGCTTCCTTATCGAGAAAGAGCTCAACGTCATGGCAAAAGCGCTGGAGGCTCCCGTCCGTCCGTTCGTAGCGGTACTCGGCGGCGCGAAGGTAGCTGACAAACTCAAGGTCATCGAGAATCTGCTCGAGAAGTGCGACAGCCTTATCATCGGCGGCGGTATGGCTTATACGTTCGCGGTCGCTCAGGGCAAAGAGGTCGGCAAGTCTCTCGTCGACAGCGAGAAGGTCGATTACTGCAAGAGCATGCTCGAGAAGGCAGAAAAGCTGGGCAAGAAGATATACCTGCCCGTCGACGCGGTAGTTGCGAAGGAGTTCCCCGATCCTATCGACGCGAAGATAGACGTCAAGGAAGTCTCTATCGACGCTATTCCCGCTGACGAGATGGGTCTCGACATCGGCACCAAGACGAGAGAGCTGTTCGCTAGCGTTATCAAGAGCGCTAAGACGGTCGTATGGAACGGACCTATGGGCGTGTTCGAGAATCCTATCCTTGCAGAAGGCACGATCGCGGTAGCAAAGGCTATGGCTGAAGCAGAGGGCGCTATCACAATCATCGGCGGCGGCGACAGCGCGGCGGCGGTCAAGACTCTCGGCTTTGCGGACAAGATGAGTCACATTTCCACGGGCGGCGGCGCTTCTCTCGAGCTGTTCGAGGGCAAGATCCTCCCGGGTATCGCTTGCCTCAACGACAAGAATTAATCGAATAAATTTTACGGAGATATAAAAATGAGAAGACCTATTATTGCAGGCAACTGGAAGATGAACAACACCAAGGCGCAGACTTACGCGCTGCTCAACGACCTCATTCCGCTCGTCAAGGACGCGGAAGCTGAAGTCGTGATCTGCGTGCCCTACACCAGCATCTGGGCGGCGGGCGAAGCTATCAAAGGCACCAATATCAAGCTGGGCGCGGAGAACGTGCACTGGGCTGAAAAAGGCGCATTTACCGGCGAGATCAGCGCGGATATGCTCCTCGAGCAGGGCGTCGAGTACGTCATCATCGGACACAGCGAGCGCCGTCAGTATTTCGGCGAAACGGACGAGACCGTCAACAAGCGCGTGCTTACCGCTCTCGCTAAAGGACTCAAGCCGATCATCTGCGTGGGCGAGACCCTCGAGGAGAGAGAAAGCGGCAAGGTCGAGGAAGTGCTCGTGAGACAGACGACCGAGGCGTTCAAGGGCGTTGACAAGGATCAGCTCGAGAACGTCGTCATCGCGTACGAGCCTGTATGGGCTATCGGTACCGGCAAGACCGCTACCGCACAGGACGCGAACGATACGATCGCAATTATCAGAAACACGATGGCAAAACTGTACTGCCCCAAGTGCGCAGAAGAAAAGGTGCGCATTCAGTACGGCGGCTCGATGAATCCGAAGAACGCGAAAGAGCTGATGGCTATGCCTCAGATCGACGGCGGACTCATCGGCGGCGCTTCTCTGAAGGCGGTCGACTTCTCGCAGGTAGTCAAGTACAACGGCTGATAAAACCGACAAATCAAATCAAAGCGCTCCGCAAGGGGCGCTTTTTATAATGATACGAAGCCGAGCAGTTTAACGCATATCGTAAACAGACTTACTGCACGCGCAACTTCTGCGGAAAACAGGCGCGGAGAGCTTGACAACTCGGGGTAATATTATATATAATAGTTATAAAGAAGCGCGTCGAGCGGCGTGCGGAGGGTATATGTATATTATAGGATTTATAAGATCGCTTTTAAGACCGAGAAAATTTCTTTGTTCGCTCTATTTTCTTCTCAACCTCGTCGTGGTGTTCTTCGTGTTCGCGACGTTTGCGTCGTTCGGTGGCAACGGCGAGGACAATACGGTCAAAGCGGGATTTATAGGCATCGCGGTGAATATTATTGTGACGCTGATAGCGCTTTCGCCGATCGGCGAGGCTTACGTCAGAATGAAAGAGAAGGTCGAGCGTGTGGACAGGACTCCCGATACGGCAGGCGTATACATGATTTTCGACGAGGTTTACGCAGAGGCGAAAAAACAGAGCAAGTTCGTCGGCAACAAGATAAAGCTGTATTATAAAGATACGGACGAGGTCAACGCGTACGCGCTCGGTCACAGAACGGTTATAATAACGCGCGGTCTGATCAATAACATGGATGCGGATATGATAAGGGGCGTGCTTGCGCACGAATTCGGACATATAGCGAGCGGAGACTCCGATCTCAAACTCGGCATATCGGTGTCCAACGGCATACTGTGGCTGGCTACGATCGCCTTCAATCTGATAATAGTCCTTATCGCAGGGCTGGTTGCTATCCTGAGTGAAAAGGCGGGAAACTGGCTCAGCGTGTTGGGCATAACGATCGTTACGCTGATCTACACGATCTGGGTCAAGCTGGGCATGCTTCTCGTCAACGCGACGTCGAGAAAGGACGAGTACGCGGCGGACGCGTTCGCTGTGGACTGCGGGTACGGCAATCATCTTTACGCGGCGCTCGACGCGCTTGACGGAGTCAAGACCAAGTCGAGCTTTTTCTCCCTTCTCGCTTCAACGCACCCCGACACGGTGGACAGACTCAAGGCGATACAGGCAAAACTGGCGGCGTAAATCACAGATGCAAAAGAGGTACGCTTCCGACCGACGTCGGAGGCGTTTTTTTATCGGGACAGCGTTATATTCCCGTAAAATGCAAAAAAGTTGCGGAAAAAAATATAGACATTGCCAGGAAGATTCTTTTACAATAAAATTGAAGTCACAAGGTTACAGAGAGGGAATCATGAGGCAAAAGACAAAGAACAATATTTTTATTTCGCTCATCGCGCTGGCGGTCGTTATCGTTTCGCTCGCGCTCTTTTTCGGCGCTTATACGCTGTGTATGTTTTTCGGCGATACGGCGATAACGCTCGACGCGGACAAGAGATATCAGACGATAGAGGGCTTCGGCGCTTCGTCGGCGTGGATATATCAGGATATGTACAACTTAGAGCCGGAGCTTCAGGACGAGGCAATGGAGCTGCTTTACGGCGACAGCGGACTTATGCTCAACACGTTCAGATACAATATCGGCGGCGGAAGCAATGAGATAGGAGGCTACGGAGAGGGATCTCTCAACGGCACCAACAGCTATTTCATTGCCGCGCGTTTCACGGGAGATTATTCCGTTTTCGCGGATGAGAGCAATTACGATTTTACAAAATGCGCGGTCGTGGACGACATGTTTGAACAGGCGCTTGCAAAAGGCAACATAACGCACGTTGTGTTTTTTGCCAACTCTCCGCATTATCTGATGACGAAAAACGGCAAGACGCACGGAGAGGTAGAGTATGACAACAACCTCAAAGAGGAGGCTTACGGAGCGTTTGCCGACTATCTTCTCGTTTCCGTCAACTATCTATATGAAAATATCATCTGCAAGTACGACCCTCAAATAAAGGTGTATATCAGCCCCGTCAACGAGCCGCAATGGAAGTGGGGTGGCGCAAGCGCGTCTCAGGAAGGTTGTCATTACGATCCCGAGCCGCTGGGAAAATTCTATGACGTATTCTACGACAGGCTTACCGCGTACAATACCGCCAACGGTACGGATTATATCATGGATATTTTCGAGTGCGGCAAGTATCAGATGATTTTTTCTTCGGCGAACGTAAAAGAATATATGAACGAGTTGTCAAAATACGACTGGTTTGACGATATAGACACCATTTCCGTACATTCTTACGGCGCTGACAACAATAAGACCGACAAGGATATTTTTTATGATTACATGCAGAGAAATTTCCCCGAAAAGAAAATAAGCGTGACGGAATACTGCGTGCTCGAGTTCGGCGTGGTCAAGGATATGTCGATGGGAATTTACAACGCTCAGACCATACTGCGCGATCTGCGCGACCTCGGTGCGGTCAGCTGGAGCTGGTGGCTCAGCGTTTCGCAGGGCGATTACGAGGACGGTCTTATTTACTGGAACAAGACGGAGAGCGGCAACGTCATCAACAAATACAAGCGCTATTACGTGATGGGTCAGTTCTCGAGGTATATCCCCGAGGGAAGCGTCAGGATAGAGGCGAAATACAGCGACTTCCTCGGCTTTAACGGCGTGGATTGCGTGGCATTCGTCAGACCTGACGGCAAGACGGTTCTTGTCGTGATCAATGCGGGAAATGCTGAAAAAAAGATAAGTCTAAGCGGAGAATTTTCATCGTATACGAAGATCGTGACCGACGATGATCACGACCGGCAGGAAAGCGAAGGCGCTTTTGACGGAACGCTCACCCTTTCGCCGACGTCCGTCACGACATACGTTCTGTCCTGAAAGGTTTTGACACATGATAGCGCCGCGGATTTTACTTTGCGGCGCTTTTTCTTGCGCGATCGCGAATGTAAGGGCGGCGACGGTCGAGGAAAGAGTTTTTGCGAAAATCAGTTCTTTTGTGTAAAATTTTTAGCGGCTTAAGTGTGGAATAAGTATCACAGTGCCCTGTAAAAGCGCTTTAAACAGACGCAAAATGCGTAGAACAGGCAAAATTCGGCAAAAATCGTCGTTAAAAATTTAACACCCCTATTTACAAAATAAAGAATTTGTACTACAATTACATTTGGCAGACAATGAGCGATACTCGGAAAATAATAAAAAGGAGAAAATTATGGCAAGATTTACGTTGCCCAGAGACCTTTATTTCGGCAAGGGTTGTCTGGAAGAACTCAAAAACCTGAAAGGCAAAAAAGCTATCCTCGTGATAGGCGGCGGTTCGATGAAAAAATTCGGTTTTGTCGACAGAGCGGTAGAGTACCTCAAAGAAGCGGGTATCGAGACCCTTCTTTTCGAAGGAGTAGAGCCTGACCCGTCCGTAGAGACCGTTATGAGAGGAGCGGAAGCGATGAGACAGTTCGAGCCGGACTGGATAATCTCGATGGGCGGAGGTTCGCCTATAGATGCGGCGAAGGCAATGTGGGTATTCTATGAATATCCCAAGACTTCTTTCAAAAAGATACTGACACCGTTCTCGTTCCCGACTTTGAGAACGAAAGCGAAATTCTGTGCTATCCCGTCTACTTCTGGTACGGCGACAGAAGTTACCGCATTTTCGGTGATTACAGATTACGCAAAAGGCGTCAAATATCCGCTCGCAGACTTCAACATTACTCCCGACGTTGCGATCGTGGACCCCGACCTCGCGGAAACGATGCCCAAGAAACTTACCGCGCATACGGGTATGGACGCGCTGACGCACGCTATCGAAGCGTGCGTTTCGACGGTCGCTCAGCCGTTTACCGATCCGCTCGCGCTCGAGGCGATCAAAATAATCGATAAAGATCTGTGCGCAAGTTACGACGGAGACATGAAGGCGCGCGAGAATATGCACTATGCGCAGTGCATGGCGGGCATGGCGTTCTCCAACGCGCTTCTCGGCATAACCCATTCTATGGCGCATAAGACGGGCGCGGCATTCGAGACGGGACACATTCCGCACGGTTGCGCCAACGCGATATACCTGCCGTACGTAATTCAGTACAACGCGGTCAACAAGAGAGCGAAAGAGCGTTACTGCGCGATTGCGAAGATGCTCGGTCTCAAGGGCAAGAGCGGCACCGCGCTCGTCAACGCGCTGTGCGACAGGATAAGGGAGATGAACGCTTATTTCGGCATTCCCGCTTCGCTCAAGGATTACGGAATCAAAGAGGAAGAATTCCTCGCCAAGATCGACAATATTGCCAAGCTCGCCGTAGGCGACGCCTGCACGGGTGCCAATCCGAGACCGATCACCCCGGCAAAGATGAAGGCGCTGT
>CALWKV010000092.1 GCA_944381355.1 uncultured Christensenellaceae bacterium
CGCTCAGCTCGCTCAGGCAAACGCCGACAGCCTCGAACAACTCAAGGCGTACTACGAAAAAGAAGTGTTCGAGTACCTCAAAGATCTGCTCAATGCAGAGTGCAACAAGATTGCCAAGACGAGAGAATTGCTGCACATAGCTTCGGATCTCAACGACAAAATATTCGCTTACGACTCGATATTGTTCGGTGCAGCAGATTACTGGGCGAGAGTCGTTTCCGACGACTGGAAAGACGACGCAGCGCTTGCGGCAATGATTAACGAGATGGCAGACGTGCTCGCTAAGATAGAGACGCTCAGAGACGATCCCGTCGACAGCGGGGCAGACCTGTTCGGACTCATCGTGGCTTACGATTTGTTTATCGACGAGGAGTGGATATCCGAGATAGGCAACGCGACGCTCGACGAGCTGAAAAACAGTCTGGACGAAATTGTCGGTGCGCTCGAAGACCTCAATATCGAGATCACTTCGGCAGTAAGAGAAGCCGTGATGCTTGTGCCCGATTCCGTTCAGGCATTCCTCGACGGCATCGGCAGCGTGACCGACGGCATGAGAGAGGAACTCTACGAAATTTATCTCGACTCCTATCTTGAAGAAAGAGACGCTCTTTCGTCAGAAGACTACGACGGTTATTATCTCACCATAACCACGCAGTACGGCTCTTTGGAAGCCTATTGGGACAGCCTTAACGACTGAGACAGATTCGTGTGCCGCGAGGCACAACATAAATATCCCCCTTATCTTTTTTGTCGGGTCGGTGTGGGAAAATTTCGCTTAAATGCAGTCTGTTTCCGCTTGTACCGCGTTGAAGCCCTTGACAATACCGCAAGAGTATTGCCTGCGCGCTTCGCCTTGTACAAACAAAAACATTCTTGCCTTTAACTCGAAATTTTCCCGCCCCGACCCGACATTCTTTTTTGTGGGGGAGTAGACGAATAATCGGAAGTCTGTGCGCGCCTGTACGGTGTTGATTGCCTTGACAATACCATGCGAGTATTACCTGCGGCGCTCGCCTTGCGTAAACGAAAAAATCCTTGCCCTTGCTTCGATTTTTCTCCACCCCGCCCCGACATTTTTTTATGCTTTTTTAGAAAGTTCCTTTTCCGCTTGTACGGCGTTGACCGCCTTGACAATGCCCCGCGAGTATTGCCTGCGCGCTTCGCCTTGTACAAACAAAAACATTCTTGCCTTTAACTCGAAATTTTCCCGCCCCGCCCCGACATTCTTTTTTGTGGGGGAGTAGACGAATAATCGGAAGTTTGTTTCCGCTTGCGCTTTGTTGACTGCCTTGACAATACCGCAGATATAGACTGAGGCTTTTAACGTATAAAAAACCGCCCGTGCGGAATGCATGGGCGGGAAGGTAAATTTTTTGCTGCTTCAGAAGAACAGATTGCACAACAAATCGAACAGGTTCTCGCTGAAAAACATGTAAAAGAAGCGGGTCACAAAGTGCAAAGCTATATAGATATAAAAACATCTGACCCGCACGGGTAGCCTGCAATAAACGATGCGTTTATCATAAGGAGATACGACTTTTCTGTCCTTTACAGAATAAAATACGGGAAATCTTTTCTTTACGTCTTTATACGATCCGATATAAACCAGAGCGGTCAGACCTTCCAGAAGCGCCGTTGCGACAACGGCGACGACAAAAGCGCCTATGACGTTGTTTATGCCTTCGCTTTCTATATAATACGTTGAGAAAAAGGTGATTTCCAACGCTGTCGAGATCAGACAGAAAATCAACAGAAGCGCAAACAACGTGCGCAGGATCTGTGCAGAGCCGTACAGTTGCAGGCTCGAATATATATAAGTTTTTTTAGACGACGACGGCAAGGTGGAAACGGCGACGGGAGGTTTTGAATGAGTGCTTGCCACAGATTTTATCGTCGTTTTGGGCGCGGTAGGAGTCGCAGGCTTTGCAGTCGCCGCAGGCTTGGGGGTTGTTTTGGGCGCGGTAGGAGTCGCAGGCTTTGCAGTCGCCGCAGGCGTTATCGTCGTTTTGGGCGCCGCAGCGGTCACGTGCTTTTTAGTCGGAGCGGGCTTCGGCGTCGGCTTGGGAGCTATAGTCTCCGCAGGCTTCTCTGACGGTGCGGCTTGCGGTTCGGACGCCTTGTCGGAGGCAGGTGCTGTTTTTTGTAAGGTCGGCACGGATACGTCGCCTTCGATATACGTCTTGTTTTCGGACAGATCGTACAGCAGACATTTGTTGTCGGCTTCAAAAATAATATACAACGATATCTGTATATATCCGTTTTCGTTAGAAAGCAGATCTTCCAGCGAAAAGTCTATATTCATTACGGGAGCGATGCAATCGTATTTTTTTTGGTTTGCAACGATAGTCGTGCCCGTAAATTCGAAAGAAGGACGCGTCGCGCCGAACAAGGGGTCGTCTACGCCGCGATACGACCTTTCGTTTTCTCCGTATCCGATACGGGGTACGGGATTGCAGAAGGCGATATATCGCACGTGAAGATTTTCATAGCGGTTTTTGAGGAGCGTCGCCGCACTACGTGCCATTATCGTGAAATCGACCTCATTGAGATACTTAAAACCTGACAGCATCAATTTTCGCCCGGGGAAAAGCAGTCTCAGGCTTTCGGGCGTGACGTCAACGCAGTTTTGCAAAATCTTCTTATTAAAAGTCGGCAAGGTCGGCATTTGCGATTCTCCTTATTATTATCAAAACAATTATACAACAATTGATTGTAAAATTCAACCGATGTATTCAGATGAGTTTTTCAATACAAAAAATTTTTTACGATTTTCCAATAAACGGCACGGCACGGCTGTTTAATATACGAAATCAATCCGAGGAGGATGACAACGATGAAGAAAATCGGCTTGGTAATAGCGGTAGTGCTCGTTGCGGCGCTTGCATGTTCTGCGTTTGTCGGTTGCTCCGGCGCAAAAGACGACAACGGCAAGACGTACGTAAGCGTTGATATAAATCCTTCGGTCAACATGGTGATTGACGAAGAAGGCAAGGTCGAATCGGTCGAGGCGGCAAACGAAGACGCGCAGATCATGTTGTATGGCGAAGTGCTTGTAGGCAAGACTGCGGAAGAAGCGTTTGAACTGATAGCAAACCTCGCCGTTGAGTGCGGATATCTGACTGAGGAAAATTGCGGCGTAAACGTCAACGTGGTAGCGGGCAACGGCTCTGCAGACGTAGAGGCGAAGGTGGGCAATATAGCGCAGGCGGCTTTCGAGGCAGAAGCGGAAAAGGCGAATATATCGGTAAACATCAACACGGGCGCCAATTTTTCTCTGCAGAGACAGCTTGAATACGCAAAGGGCAAATATCCCAACGTAAGCGCGGTGCAGAATATGTCTGTCGGCAAATTCAAGCTGGTAACCGAACTTGTTGCCAACGATGACGGCATTACCTTTGAGTATGCCGCAAGCCTCGACAACGAGGATCTCATAGAGAAGCTCAACGCTTGTTACGAGAAGATAGAGCCGTATGCGACTGAGGCGTACAACCTCGCTGTCGCTCAGGCAAACGAAGCGTTCGAGATCGCCAAGACTACGGCGGAATCGCTTGCCTGGGGCACCTATTACGGCGTATACGTTCTCAAATATCCTGTCAACTACGGCGCAATATATGCGGCGTACAATATAGCGGCGGTGTCCGTCGACTACACGCTCGACGTTATCGAACTCACGATGGAATATGCTGACAAAGCTCTCTCCAACGTTGATACTCAGAAAATCGCAGATATCCTCGGAGTCGAAAAGAGCGAAGTCGACGCGGCAGTCACCGACGAAAACGGCAAGATCACGCTGGAAAGCCTCGAAGCTTACATCGACAGAACTCTCAAGAACATGAGTGCAGAAGCTTACAATGCGATAAAGGCGGAACTTCCCGAGCTGGAGACTTATATCAACGGCTTCCAGGCAGAAGTGGACGAGTTCCTCAACACTCTCCCCGAGGAGTACGCGACTCAGATCAGAGAGGTCATCGCGGACATAGACAACCTCGGCAGCGATGTGTTCGAGTTCGTGGACAGCCTCGGAGATCTGACTATCGACGACGTGAGAGCGGTCGTGACTTACCTCGAGAACAAGCGCGACGAGACCATGACCAAGATAGAGAGCGATCTGTCCGCTGAGGATCTCGAAGAAGCGAAAGAGTACGTGCAGATTGCCAACGACGCGGTATCCCTCGCACAAAAGACCTACAATGCGGCGATCGAGAGCGCTAAGAAGGACGCAGAAGAATTCCTCGCTCAGGCTAAACAGGCGAGATTTCAGTGGCAGTACGGTCAGGGCAACGGCGCACAGCAGTAACAAAGTCTTATTCGGGTGAAAACCCATAACATAATTCCATATTAGCCTATTTAAAATAGGGTAACCAAATCCCAAATCTACACACAACTGGCTGAGGGGCAATCGGAAAACCGATTGCCCTTTAGTCAGTCTCGAGACGGTCGTGTGACGACAGCAAAGGCGGGCTTCGCGATATGGTCGTGTGACGACGGCAAAGGCAGGCTTCGCGATATGGTCGTGTGACGACAGCAAAGGCAGGCTTCGCGAGACGGTCGCGGGGCGACAGCCGGGAAGGCTTCGCGACAAGCAACTTAATTCAAATGAATATCATATCGGTTTTGCGTGGAGTCGTGTGACGACGGCAAAGGCAGGCTTCGCGATACGCAACGTATTGCAAATAGCGGAGTCGTTTCGGTATTTGAAAGCAGGCTTATTTATTCTTGTTTCGTTTTTGATGAAAATACTTGAAAAGTGTGTTATTATATTAATAATATATGCGCGTTTGCGCGAGGTAACGGTTATGTATATCAGAGAAATGTTTGAAAACAAGAAAGTCGTAATGTCCGCAGAAGTATTTCCGCCCAAGAAGAACGGAATGTTAGAGGGGGTCATCAGAGCGCTCAAAGAGATAAAGTCGCTCGATCCCGATTATGTGTCCATCACTTACGGCGCGAGCGGCAGCGGAGGACAGACTACCGCAGACGTCGCGAGCGTGGTCATCGACGCGTTCGACATGACGGCAGTCGCGCACATGACTGCGGTAAATATGACCAAGGAGCTTCTCGAGGAGAGGCTGGCTATGCTCACCCGCAAAGGGGTCAAAAGCATACTCGCTCTGCGCGGCGACATCGTCGAGGGAAGCAAGTTTTACGACTTCCGTCATGCAAGCGAGCTGGCGGCGTATATCAGCGAGAGGTATCCCGACTTTGAACTCCTCGGCGCGTGCTATCCCGAGGGACATCCGGAGGCAAAGAGCCTTGACGCAGACCTCGATATGATAAAACTCAAAACGGAATGCGGCGTATCGCATCTGGTGTCGCAGCTCTTTTTCGACAACGAGACCTTCTACGACTTTATGGAAAAGGCGGAGAAAAAAGGTATAAAGGCGACGGTATCCGCGGGCATCATGCCCATTACGAGCGTACAGCAGGTGGAGAGGATCGTCTCCATGTGCGGCGTGCAGATACCGACGGCGTTTGCCAAGATATGTGCCAACTATCAGGGAGCTGACCTCTACAATGCGGGTATAGACTATGCGATAGGGCAGATACGCGACCTTATCGATCACGGCGTAAAAGGAATACACGTCTACACGATGAACAAGGGCGACGTAGCGCGCCGCATATTCGACGCATTTGAAGGAGTCAGAAAATGATAGCGGCAGAAGAACTTGCGAAATATCTCGGCAAAGGAAACGAAGCGCTCGCGTTGGCAGAGCGAGCGATAGAGGAAGTCGCGGCTTGCGCGCAAGAAAAATGCGTCGAAGCTACCGCGAGGCTCGTCAGAGAAAACGGTACGCTCAGAGTGGAAAACACGATGCTCGAACTTCCCGGCAGAGACATCGCGGATCTCCTCGAAGGGTCGGACGCGGTATACTATTTTTGCGCTACGATAGGCGCGGAAGTAGACAGGACCATAGAAAGGCTCAAACTCAGCGATCTGACCCTTGCCTACGCTGTCGATCTTTGCGCGGGGCTGTGGGTGGACGAATATTGCGACAGGCTCGAGAACGCGATGCGCGCAAAGCTGTCTGAAAAGGGGTTGTCGCTGACAAGCCGCTTTTCGTGCGGGTACGGCGATCTGCCGCTCGTGCTTCAGTCGGAATTTTTAGAGACGCTCAAAGCGGACAGATTTCTCGGCATAAGACTGACCGCGGGCGGTATGATGATACCTTCCAAGACGGTCACCGCGATAGCGGGGATAGGAACAAGCGGAAAGCAGAAAAAGCGTTGCGAATCGTGTTCTAAATACGGCTCGTGCGACGGAGGGCTGTGCAGTGATTGATTTTTACGGAAAATTGATTCTTGACGGTGCGACGGGCAGCTTGCTCACTGAAAGGAGCGGCGCGCCTGCGGGATACCGCCTTGAAAAACTCAACCTTGAAAATCCCGAGGTCGTGTATTCGGTGCACCGCGACTACGTTGACGCCGGCAGCGACGTGATATATACCAACACTTTCGGCGCCAATCCGCTCAAACTGGGCGGAGAGACCGAAAAGGTGATAAAAGCGGCGGTCGCGATCGCGAGAAAAGCGGCGGGAGACAGAGCTTACGTCGCGCTCGACGTAGGTCCGCTCGGCAAGCTGATTGGCGAGGGAGGCATAAGCTTCGATGAAGCGTACGAGAACTACGCTGCGGTGATAAAAGCGGCGGCGGACGAGACCGATCTCATCGTTATAGAGACGATGACCGACATTGCGGACGCGCGCATCGCTTTGCTCGCCGCAAAAGAAAACAGCAAACTTCCGATAATGTTGTCAATGTCCTTCGAGGCAGGCGGCAGAAGCGCGTTCGGTACGGACGTGGAGAGCTTTGCACGCACCGTGTCGGGTATGGGAGTGTCGGCGATAGGCATCAACTGTTCGCTCGGACCCGTAGAAATGTACCCGATGGCGAAAAAGCTTGTGGAAAGCACCCCGCTTCCCGTATTCATAAAACCAAATGCAGGCATGCCGAGGTTTGAAAACGGCAGGACGGTCTATGATATCGACAGGGCGCGTTTTTGCGAAGCGATGGCAAACATCCACGCGCTGGGCGTAAATATCCTCGGCGGCTGTTGCGGCACTACTCCCGATTATATCCGTATGCTCGCGGCGCAGACGGCAGGCAAAGCGGAAAGAGAGCTTTACAAACCCGTGCGCGCGCTCTGTTGCGGTACTGCAACAGTAAAAGTCGACGGTATGAAAGTGGTCGGAGAGAGGATAAATCCGACGGGCAAAAAGAGATTTCAGGCGGCGCTCAGAGAGGGTGATTTCGACTATATCCTCGCGCAGGGCATAGAGCAGTCGCAGGCGGGCGCGGACATACTCGACGTCAACGTCGGACTCAATGGTACGGACGAAAAATACAATATGGTGCGAGTCGTGGAGGGGCTTCAGAAAGTCGTCTCCCGTCCGCTCGTGATAGACAGTTCGTCTCCCGAAGTGCTCGAGGCGGCGCTGAGACGTTACAACGGCAAGGCGCTCGTCAACAGCGTGAACGGCAAACAGAGCAGCATAGACAGCGTGCTCCCGCTTGTCAAGAAATACGGTGCGGCGGTGGTCTGTCTCGCGCTGGACGAAAACGGCATCCCGTCTACGGCGGAAGGCAGGGTCGCCGTTGGCAAGAGGCTGGTTGACGAATGTCTTAAAGCGGGGATAGCGACAGAGGATATTTACGTGGATACGCTGACGATGGCGGAATCTGCGGAAAAAGGTAGCGCGCAATGCACGGTAGGCGCGCTCGAGGAGATAAAAAAGACGGGTGCAGGCACGGTGCTCGGCGTCAGCAACGTGTCGTTCGGAATGCCGCACAGAGAGGATATCAACGCGTGCTTCCTCGCGATGGCGAAAGACGCCGGACTCGATCTTGCGATAATCAACCCCTCTCTCATCAACATAAAATACAGCGATTATGCCCGCGATTTTCTGCTCGCAAAAGAGGGCTCGACCGACGCGTATATCGCGTATGCGGCAAAGACGGACAGCGTAAAGACAGAAGATCTGACGGGAAAAGACACGCCCGACATGACGCGCGCGATCGTCGGAGGAATGGGGGCGCGCGCGAGAGAAGTGGCAGAAACGCTGCTCGCAACGCTCGCGCCTCTCGACGTGGCGGCGCAACACATAATCCCCGCGCTCGACGTGGTGGGAGATCTGTACGAAAAAGGAGTAATCTTCCTGCCTCAGCTTATAGCGGCGGCGGACGCGGCGAAACAGGCTTTCTCCGCGCTCGAGAGCAGAATGGCGGCTCAGGGTGCGGCACAGGACGGCAAGCGTTTTGTGCTCGCCACGGTGAAAGGCGACATACACGACATAGGCAAAAATATCGTCAAAGCCGTCGTGTCCAATTACGGCTACAAGGTGGTCGACCTCGGGAGAGACGTCGACTATCCCGTGGTGCTCGCGGCTGTGGAAAAAAACTATCCGTGCGCGCTCGGGCTTTCTGCGCTGATGACTACCACGGCGCAGAATATGGCAGAAACTATCAGGCTCGTCCGCGAAAAATACCCCGATCTTCCCGTGCTTGTGGGAGGAGCGGTGATCACTCCCGAGTATGCCGAGAGCATAGGCGGCGTTTACTGCAAGGACGCCAACGCGACGGTGAAGGCTTTGAGAGAGATATTCGGCTGACGGCAACAGAGGATATGCGCGGCGCGTTTGCGCCGCGTTTTTTATGTCTCTTAACGTGCTTGCTCAAGACAAAGCAGAAGTCGGTTTCTTTCAATAATTTGTTTGCCGCGGCCGGTGTGACCGGCGTCAGGAGCAGGCTGTCGCTAAGCGTGATAAGTTTCAACACGCGAAGTCCACTTTGGCAGTCGTAAAATCAAAGCGCGGTATCGGTCTTATTCGGCTCAGGTCAAAACGGATCAGACGGCAATGACGCGTTTATGTCCGCGCACAGAATTTTCCTGCTCGTGTAGATAATACGCATTTTTATCATATCCGGTCTGAAAATATGGCAGTAAGACTTGATTCGTCGCCGACGGCGGTTTATATTTAAGGCGTCGGCTATGCTTCTTTCCCCCTCAAGGAGCGCAAATGATTATTTATTGCACATACGACAAGAACAATTCGTCTCTTGTCAGCCGCCACCGTTACGTCGTCGCGCAGAACAACAATCTTTCCGACACGATCAATATCAAGTGCGTCGGCATGACCGATCCGACGGCGTACGGTTATTATATCGATTTTGTCTGTCTCACTCACGGCGGCGCGGTCAAGGCGGCTTATTCTTCTCCCGCTCTCGAATACGGCGAGGACGGTCTCAATTTTGACGTTCCCAACTGTCTCACTCAATACGAAGGCTACGTTGAGGCGCAGCTCGTCATTTACGAAAAGTCGCGCGCGAGCGTGGTGGCAAAGAGCGTGGGCAGGACGGGCGGCATTTTCGAGGTTGCGGCTTCGGTCAACTCGCTCGAAACTCGCGTGACAGAGCCTGCCAATATGCTGACAGAGCTGTCGTCCGCTGTCCTGACGGCTCAAAACCTCAACGAAGAAGTAGCAAAGACGGTCGAGGAAGCCAGAGATGTAAAAGACGAAATAGAAAGGACTCTCGACGATATTGACGACAGGCTGGATGTCATCGTCGCCGACAAGATGAAAGATCTGATCAGAACTTTGCCTATGGCGACGGTAGAATTCTGGTTTTACGACCGACTCGTAGCTTCGGTCACGGTGATACAAGGAAAAACCGTGCCGATACCGCAGTACGATTTTCCTGCCGATTGCATATGTCAGGGGTGGTATGCTGCCGATAAGGACGCTTATTGGGATTTCGACAGCGATGTCGCGGGGGCGGAAAACGTCCGTCTTTACGCCGACTGCGTAAATGCGAAAGAAGTGTCTTTCGCGGACGGCAAACTGACGGTGTTCAGGCTGGGGAGCAAGGACGTATATCTTCCGTTTTTTTACGACGGAAAGGATGTCGATACCGTATATTTCGACGAAACGTACAGCCATTACGGCAAGGTTTTCGTCAACGACAAGACGTATTCTTTCGTAAACGTTACGGCGAGAGAATACGTAGTCGCCTACAACAGCGCAAGATATGTCGGAGGCAAGTATCTTACCGACTGTCTGACAAAAAAAGTGCAGGGGCTTTACTGGTCGTCGGAAGGACTTCTCGAGGTGGATGTGCCTTACGGTTACGGCATATCCGCAACTTTCAGCAAAAATCTCAATTACAACGTCGTCAAAGCAGAATCCGACAGGGTGGGAAACCTGAACAACGTTGCTCAGGGCAACTACCTTTTATATACGCTCATAATCAAAGGCAACGTGATGATCACTTCGAGTATAGGAGATTTTTTTAATCTGCAGGCGATATTGCTACTTTCGGACACTCCCGCGCTGATGAAAAAATTCAGCTATACCTCCCGCAATGCGAACTGCAAAATATATGTGCCGTCGCACTATATGCAGATCTACAAAGCGCGCAGCGAATGGGCGGACGTCGATCTGCGCCCGCTTGAAGAATATACGGGTCCCGACTATTCGCAGACGATATACCCGACCCCCGAAGAATTTGTATAAAATAATCCGCTTATTCCGCGAATATTTGACGATGTACGGAAGATACTAAACGCGATAAAGCGGAGGGAAAATGAAAGAAACGGGAATTGTAAGGCGTATAGACGAACTCGGCAGAGTGGTGATACCCAAAGAACTCAGAAAGACGCTCAAGCTCAAAGAGGGCGAACAGATGGAGATATTCACGACGGGCGACAAGTCGCTCGTCCTAAGACGCTACAGCGCTCTCGCCGCGGGAGCAGACGTATCGCAGGCTTATTGCGACGCAATTTACCGTGCAACGGGCAAAGGCGCGGTCATCTGCGACAGCGCAACCGTGCTGGGAGCGAGCGGCGCGCATTACAGAGAACTGGTGGGAGAGGAGATAAGCGACAGGCTTTACAAGACTCTCGACGGGCGAAAGGCGTGCGATCCGCAAAGTCCCGTGCAGATAGCGAGAGACAAGCACGTCGCTGTGGGCAATCAGCATATAGTTCCGCTCATCGTCGGCGGCGATCTTTACGGCGGAGTGGTATTGTGTTCGGATGCGGCGATCTCGTCTACCGAGGCCAAGCTGTGCGCGCTTGCCGCCGATCTCATCGCGGCGACTCTCGAATAATGCGCGCAAAGCGCACGAATTCTCTGTGGCATTCTACAGCGGGTCTTGCGCTCGCGGGGATAGTGTCCAAGGTGCTGGGCGCGCTTTACCGCGTGCCGCTCACCAACGCGCTGGGTGCGGAGGGGATAGGATTGTATCAGACTTTTTTCCCCGTGTATGCACTTTTTCTGACCATCGTCGGAGCAGCCGTGCCTACGGTCGTGGGACGATACGTGGCTTATGCCGACGCGCTGGGCGCGGATATACCTCATACGCGTGCGGCGGCGAAAAGAATATCTTTTATTTTGGGCATTACGGGCGCGATCGCCGCGACCACGCTCGCTCTGCCCGTAGCCGCGCTTCAGGCGAGACCGCAGATCTGGAAGGGGTATCTTATCATCGCGCCCGCGGTTTTTGCCGTAACGCTTGCTGCATATTTCAAGGGTTATTTCATCGGCAAAGGGAGAATGACAGCCAACGCGCTGTCGCAGACTGCGGAGCAGGCTGTAAAGCTCGCTGTCGGTTTGACGCTTGCGTTCGTGCTTGCGGATTACGGCGCAGAGATCGCCGTTTACGGCGCGCTTGCCGCGGTCACGGTCAGTGAATTTGCGGGGCTTGCTCTGATGTGCGCGGAATATCGCAAGGAAAAGCTCGATGAAATAAATTTTCGTACCCGTGTCGATAAACGCATTTATTACGATATCGTAAAAGCAGCGCTGCCGATTACTGCGGCGGCGCTGGTTCTGCCCGTATCGGGCTTTTTAGACAGTTTTCTGATAGTAAGGCTTCTGACGGCGGGAGGGAGCGCTCTCGACGCGGCGACCGCGCAGTACGGTCTTTACAGCGGTGCGGTCGGCACCGTTGTCAATCTGCCGGTAGTAATTGCCGTTTCTCTCGCAGTCGCGGTTATCCCCAAGGTGTCGTCGGGCGTGGCGAAAGGAGAGTTCGTCAGGGTTAACGAGGCGACGGGACTCACTCTCGGTGCGGGTCTTGCCGTGTCCGTTCCCTGTTTTTTCGCGCTTCTCGTCTTTGCGGGCGACGTGGTCTCCGTCCTCTATCCCGGGTTTTCGGGCGAGGAACTCGCGGGCGCGTCGGCTATATTAAGATATCAGGCGGTCAACGTTGTCGCCGCGTCTATGGTTCAACTGCTGTCCGGCATACTTCAGGCGCTCGGTTCGGGGAAAAGCGCGGCGGCATATCTCGCACTTTCCGTTGCTTTCAAAACCGTGCTTCAGGTCGTGCTTTTGCCGCGTATCGGCATAGTTGCCGCGCCGCTCGCCCAGTTTTCGGCATATGCGCTGGCGGCGGCGCTTTCTCTCGTAAGGTACACAGAACTTGTGGGAAAAAATTCTCAGCTTGTCAAAACAAGTAGCAAAATAGTGCTCGGCGGTGTTATAATGAGCGTATGTATACAGGCGGTCGCGCTGACTGTGAACGGCAGGTACGCGCGCATCGCCGTCGGCGCCGTTGTGGGCGCTGTCGTGTATTTCCTTTTGTTGTGGTCTACGAAGGCTTTCGGCGAAAGGGGCATACGGGCGGCATTTTCACGCGGCAAAGGAGAGAACAATGATTGAAGTCGTAGGACTCGGGTGCCGCAAAGGACAGATCACGATGGAAGGAGCAGAGGCCGTCGCCAAAGCAAAACACGTATTCGTAAAGACGGCAAAGACGGACACTTTCGCTTTCTTTGAGGGAAAGGAAGTGTCGACTATGGACGACGTTTACGATTCAAGCGAAAATTTCGACGAGCTTGACGAGAAGATAGTCGCAAGGTTGCTCGCGCAAAAGGGCAGGACGGTATATTGCGTCAACGGCAGCGGTTACGACGACAAGTCGGTCGCGTTGCTCGCTTCGAGGACGGACGTGAAAGTATATCCGTCCGTATCCCGCGCGGTCTCGGCGGCGGGTTTTACTACGGGCGCGGTGTTTATCAGCGCGTATGATTTCGTCGGCGACAGGGCGTTCGACTATGACGCGTCGCTTCCGCTGGTTATCACCGACGTGGACGACAGATACATAGCGCAGGAAGTCAAACTGAAGCTCGCAGACCTGATAGGCGACGAAGAAAAGGTTTTCGTATCGGGAAAAGAGCGTATAGTCGCAGAGATAGACTTCGGCAAAAAATTCGATTATTCCACCACAATTTATTGTCCCCCCAAGGATTTTACAGACAAGAAGCGTTACGGCTTTCAGGACGTCGTGGAGCTTTTGTACAGGCTTCGCGGAGAAAACGGCTGTCCGTGGGACAGAGCGCAGACGCATGAGAGCATACGTTCCAATCTCGTCGAGGAAGCGTACGAGCTGGTCGACGCGATCAACAATAAAGATATCGACAATATGATAGAGGAGACGGGAGACGTGCTGCTGCAGGCAGTCTTTCACGGCGTGATAGGAGAGGACTGCGGGGAGTTCGATATGCGCGATGCCACTACCGCGCTGGTCAAAAAACTTATAGGCAGGCACGAGCATGTATTCGGCGACGTGGTTGCGCGCACCGCAGAAGAAGGTCTCGCCGCGTGGGACAG
This sequence comes from uncultured Christensenellaceae bacterium, assembly GCA_944381355.1. Lineage (GTDB taxonomy): Bacteria > Bacillota > Clostridia > Christensenellales > UBA3700 > Ornithoclostridium. Next base: position 13,608 of record CALWKV010000092.1, read on the forward strand.
GGCAAAGGGCAAGGAGAAGCACTACAAGTCGTTTGCCGACAAGATGGACAAGACGTCCAAGAGCCTGCCTTCGCTGATGAGAGCGTACAAGATACAAAAGACAGCCGCAAAAGCGGGAATGGATTTCGCATCTCCCGAGGACGCGGCAGAAAAACTCGCGGAGGAGACGAAAGAGCTTTTCGCCGCTTCGCCCGAGGAGAGAGAGAACGAAGGGGGAGACCTGCTCTTTGCGGCGGTAAACGTGCTGCGCGCGCTTAAAGTCGAGCCCGAGGTCGCGCTGGCAAAGGCGGTGGAGAAGTTCTGCAAGCGCTTCTGCTACGTAGAGGAGCATTGCACAAAACCTATGAACGAGTGCACTTCCGAAGAACTCGACGCGCTGTGGAGAAAGGCAAAAGATGAAGATAGGTGACGTTACGCTTGCAGGCGACGTTGTGTTCGCGCCGATAGCGGGATTCAGCGACGTTGGTTTGAGGGCGCTTTGCGCAGAGATGGGCGCGGCGCTGACATATACCGAAATGGTGTCGGCAAAGGGCTTGATATACGGCAACGAGCATACCGAAGATCTGCTCCATACTACCGAAGCGGAAAAGGTGTGCGCGGTGCAGATATTCGGCAGCGATCCTGCGATAATGGCACGCGCGGCGGCAAGCAGGGAACTTGCAAAATTCGATATCGTTGACATAAATATGGGCTGTCCCGTCAGGAAAATAGTTTCCAACGGCGAGGGCAGCGCGCTGCTCAAAAACCCGCGACTGGCGGCAGAGATAGTCAGAGCGGTCAGGAGCGCGGGCAAACCCGTTACGGTAAAATTCAGGATAGGCTTTGACAGAAATTCTCGTACGGGTGTTGATTTTGTCAAGTATATACAGGATGCGGGAGCGGCGGCGGTAACCGTACACGGCAGGACGAGAGAGCAGTTTTACGAGGGAAAAGCGGACTGGGATTATATCGCGGAAGTCGTGCGCGCGGCAGAGATCCCCGTCATCGCCAACGGAGACGTTTGTTCGGCAGATGACTATGCGGCGATAAAGGCGCACACAGGAGCGGCGGGAGTCATGATAGCGCGCGGCGCGCTGGGCAGACCGCAGATATTTTCAGAGATCACGGGGACGGTATGTCCGTACGGCACGGTGCGCGATATAGTGACCGCGCATATTCGCACGCTGCTCGGGTTTCATTCCGAGACCTATGCGGTCAACAATATGAAAAAGCACGTGGCGTGTTACTGCAAAGGGTTAAGGGGCGGCAAACAGCTCAAACTCGAAGTTTTCGCCGCGAAGAACGCAGATCAGCTTCTGCGCGCCGTGAACTGCGGCGTACTTGACGTGCCCGCGCTACATAAGGATTGATACGCGCCTGACAGGCGCATGGAGAAATATGAAAAAAGGTATTTTTCGCACATTGACGATATTGCTTCTCGTCGCGACGTTCGCGGCGTGTTTTTGCGCGTGCGAAAAAGCGGACGTAACGGATATTCCCGATATCCCGTCCGAAGATCAGGGAGGAGGAACAGTCGTCGAGGGAGTGCGCGTCAGCTTTTACAGCGACGGTCTTCTTTACGGTATAGCCGTATGCGCGGGGAGCGCGTTCGCAATGCCCGAGGAGCCTGAGAAAAAAGGATATTCTTTTGCAGGCTGGTTTTACGACGAAGATTTCACGATCCCGTTTATATACGAGGAGTTCGTCGCGGCTGCGGACAAGACGGACGTGAGTCTGTATGCGGCGTGGAACAAACTGACGGACGGAGAGACAGATCCTCCCGTGACGGAAGACCCCGACGATCCCGTTGATCCCGACGATCCCGATGACGAGGAACCCGAGGAGCCTGAAGTCGTCAGTCATACCGTGACGTTCGTGCTCGACGGAGAGATAGTGTCTACGCAGAAAGTCGAGGACGGCAAAAGCGCCGTTCTTCCTTTGGAAAAATACGTTGCCGAGGGCAATTCGCTTTTGTCGCTCGTCATCGACGGCAATTATACCGAAGTCATACAGGACGAGACGGTCGCGCTGAGTTATGCGCCCGCGACCGAGCAGGACAAAGAGTTGTACGCGCTCGGCTTTGCCACGCTCAGTCTCGACATGGGCAGCGGCAGGTTTTATCTGGAAAGCATATCGTCCGATTATCCGTTCGACTGGCTTGTCGCGCCGTCGTCGTGGGGAATATTCACGGTATACGGATTGAAAGAGGGCGCGTTCGCGCGCGTGCCGCAACTCAGATACGTCAGACTGGGTGAGAAGTATTCGGATATAGACCGGAAAGCGTTTTCTTATCTGCCGCTTCTCGAAGAAGTGGAATTTGACCCCGGCAACGCGTCTTTTGCCGCGGAAGGGCTTTTCGTGACCGACAAGTCGGGAGGCGAACTGATAAAATATGTCGGGCAGGACGGAGGCGAACTGACCGTGCCCGAAGGCATAACTTCGCTTGCGGACGGCGTGTTCGCGGGCAGCGGATTTTCGACCGTCACGCTTCCCGACGGCTTGCTGACAATAGGCGCAGGCGCGTTTGAGAACAGCTCTTTTCTGACAGAAGTCGTCATGCCTGACAGCGTGCAGAGCATAGGGGAGAGGGCGTTTGAAAACTGCATAATGCTTTCGACTGCATATTTTCCTGCTTCGCTGATGACGGCGGGCAACGGCATTTATGCGGGGTGCGTGTCCTTGCAGACGGTGAGTTATGCGGCTGAAGATATGCCCGCTCTCGTCAAGGACAACGGTATATTCGACGGCGCAGGCGCGGCGACGGGACTGTCTCTCGAGGTGGGGAAGGACGTTTTGTCTTTGCCTGCGAGGCTTTTCGACGGCTCGGGCGCGGGAGAACTGTACCTGAAGCAAGTCGTATTTGCTCAGGATTGCAAGGTGCAGAGCATAGGTCCGGAGGCGTTTGCGTATACGGACCTGACAGCAATCGTCATACCCGCTTCGGTAGTATCGCTCGGCTCGGACGCATTCACGGGTTGCGCGTCGCTGACGAAAGTGGAATATCGCGCGGCAAATGCCGCTTCGCAGGGCATAAGCGGGAGCGCGTTCGACGGTGCGGGCGCGGAGGAGAGCGTGTTCCTGATTGGGTGCGAGGTCGTCTCGGTGCCCGATTATCTGCTGTATTCCGTCGACGGACAGGCGGGATTTACTACGCTTGAGTTTGAAAAGGGAAGCCTTGAAAACATAGGTACGCTCGCGTTTGCGGGCACGGCGTTTGCGGGTACGGTAACTTTGCCGTCCTCGCTCTCTACGATAGGCGAGGGCGCGTTCGCGATGAACGGACTGACCGCGATATACGTGGCGGACGGCAACGAGGCGTTCGTCTCCGAGGACGGCGTGCTGTATTCGTCCGACGGCACTCAGCTTGTCGCATATCCGTCTTGCAGAGAGGAGATATCCTATGCCGTGAAACAGGGAACGGGGATAATAAACGCTTACGCATTTGCGGGAGCGCAGATTCTCGAAGAAGTGAGTATTTCTTGCGCCCGTGTAGGCAGTTTTGCATTTTACGATTGCGAATCGTTGACTGTGACGACCCTTTTTGAAGGCGTTGAGGAAATAGGCGACGGTGCGTTTGCGGTATGTGCGGCGCTTGAAGAAGTCGTTTTCCCGTCTACGATGAGATCTGTCGGAGAAAATGCGTTTATGAGTTGCGCGTCGCTCCGTTCGGTCGTACTTAACGACGGGCTTGAGAGGATAGGCAGCCGCGCGTTTGCATACTGCGAAGCGCTGGGAGAGGTAGACGTGCCGCAGAGCGTTACCGAGATGGGCAGCGACGTATTTATCAAATGACGGCATTTTTACCGACTCTCCAAAACGTTGACTTAAATATTCGCGTGTGATACAATTACAGCGAAAAAAATTTTCGCCCTTGCGGGCAAAAGAGGTATATATTTATGAAATTTACCGGTCTTATCATCATGGACGGCTACGGCATCAACAAATTCGGCGCCAACAACGCCATTTCGCCCGAGACTTCTCCCAACGTTCTCGCGCTCGAGAGAAAATATCCGTTTACTCAGCTCAACGCGAGCGGACTCGCGGTCGGTCTGCCCGAGGGTCAGATGGGCAACAGCGAGGTGGGTCACCTCAATATCGGAGCAGGCAGGATTATCTATCAGGAACTGACAAGGATAACCAAGTCTATCGAGGACGGCGACTTTTTTGAAAATCCCGCGCTCGTCAACGCGATGGACAGCGCGAAGAAGAACGGCAAGAAGCTCCACGTCATGGGACTTCTTTCCGACGGAGGCGTGCACAGCAATATCAATCACCTGTTCGCGCTTATCAGAATGGCAAAGCAGCGCGGGCTTTCTCAGGTCTACGTGCATTGCTTCATGGACGGCAGAGACGTTCCGCCCAAGAGCGGCGAGGGCTTCGTCAAGGAACTTGTCGACTTTATGGCTAAAGAAAAGTTCGGCAAGATCGCGACGATAAGCGGCAGATTTTACGCTATGGACAGAGACAACATCTGGGACAGAGTGGAGAAGGCTTACGCGGCGCTCGCAGACGGCGAGGGCGTATTCGAGAAAGACCCCGTCGAGGCTATGGAGCACAGCTACGCAAACGGCGTGACAGACGAGTTCGTCGTGCCCGTTGTCCTTACCGAGGACGGCAAGCCCGTCGCGACCGTGGATAACGGAGACAGCGTGATATTCTTCAACTTCAGACCCGACAGAGCGAGACAGATCTCGAGGGCGTTCATCATGCCGGATTTCCCGTCTTTCCCGAGAAAGAAAGGCTTCCTCTCGCCCGTATACGTCTCGTTCACGCAGTACGACGTCAAGTTCAACGACTTCCTCGACGTTGCGTTCAGACCCGAGGTATACGTCAACACTCTCGGCGAATACCTCTCCAAGAAGGGCATAAAGCAGTTCAGGATCGCAGAGACTCAGAAGTACGCGCACGTCACCTTCTTCTTCAACGGCGGCGTTGAAGCGGCAAACCCCGGCGAAGACAGGATACTCATCGATTCTCCCAAGATAGCCACTTTCGACATGAAGCCCGAGATGAGCGCTTACGAAGTATGCGACAGGGCGGTCGAGGAGATAAAGAGCGGCAAGTACGAAGTGATGATCCTCAACTTTGCCAACTGCGACATGGTCGGTCACACGGGCGTAATGGCGGCGGCTGAAAAAGCTGTCAGAGTGGTCGACGAATGCGTGCGCAAGGTCATCGACGCTATACTCTCCGTCGGCGGTCAGGCTCTGCTCACCGCAGACCACGGCAATGCGGATTATATGTTCGAGGCGGACGGCACTCCGTTCACCGCGCATACGACCAATCCCGTACCCTTCCTCGTCATCGGCGCGGACGGCGTAAAGGGACTTGCGGACGGCGGCAAGCTGTGCGATATCGCTCCGACTATGCTCGACGTAATGGGCGTTGAGATCCCCAAAGAGATGACGGGCAGATCTCTTATCGTAAGATAAAGAAAAAAGTTTTGCAAATAAAGAGAAAAGACGAGGAGAGATCCTCGTTTTTTTATATACGTAAGTGGCAGAATGTTAAGGAATATCGTCTTTTTATTGCAAACGGGTGCGCCGTATGGTAAAATTTATACTGTATTTTCGGCTTTTATGGAGGAAATCGTCATGACTGAATTTGAAAAAAAAGAGAGTGAAGGCAAAGTCTGCCTGACGTGGACAAGTCTGCCCGACGATATACGGGAAATAACGGTGCCTGAGGACGTACAAAAGATAGATTGTACTTTTTCGGGTTACAAAAAGCTGAAAAGGGCGATTCTTCCGGAGGGACTCGAAGAAATAGGCGACAACGCATTCGCGTGTTCGGGAATAGAGAGCGTAAATTTTCCCGCTTCGCTCAGAAAGGTGGGGAAGAGCGCGTTTTTTCAGACGGAGATCACAAGCGTGTGTCCGGGAGAAAATTTTACCGAAATAGAAATGCACGCGTTTTCATGTTGCGATAAACTCAAAGACGTCGTATTGCCTGTCGGTCTGAAAAAGATAGCTGCTAACGCGTTTTCGGACAGCGCATTGACGCATATAGAGGTGCCCGCCGTGACAAGTATTGGATATAAAGCCTTTGCCTGTTGCAAAAGTCTGCTGACCGTAAGTATGAAGGACGGCACGGAAGAAATAGGCGAACAGGCTTTCTGCGGCTGCGAAGCGCTTAAAGAAATCGTACTTCCGGAGGGGATCGCAGAGATAAAGAAAGAGACGTTCGCAAAATGCGCCGCGCTTGAAAAAATAGTCCTACCGTCTACCGTGAAAAGGATAGGCAGCCGCGCGTTCGAAGGTTGTGTTTCGCTTAAAGAAGTCGTTCTGCCCGACGGACTTGAAGAGATAATGTTCTATGCTTTTTCAGGGTGCGAAAATCTTGAAAGTATAAATTTCCCGGAAGGGTTGAAAAAAGTGAACAATATGGCTTTTTACAACTGTTATAAATTGCCGGAGACCTGCCTCGACATAGTAAGAAGCATAAAGCTTAAAGTCGGAGAGGCGGATTTTTATATGAACGAAAAAGGGGGCAACGTCGTTTTGCTCAGCGCCGAGGGCGCTATAGCGGATACGTTGTATATCCCGGACAACGTTGACGTCATAGACATTAACGCGTTCAAAGGGAACAGACTTTCGCGCGTGATCGTCAACAAAAGAGCAACGACGATATGCCAAAGTGCTTTTGAAGACAGCGGACTTAAAAAGATATATATCCCCGCAACGGTTAAAGAGATAAAAGAAAACGCGTTCGCCGGGTGCCCCGAACTCAGTATATATTGCGAGGGAGAACCGTGCGAAGGCTGGAAAGACGGTGAAGAAGAAGTCAGGAAACTCGTTGAAACGGGCGCAGAGTGGACAGACTATCAGCATATGAAAGAATCTGCGGTCTACGGGTTTGTGACCGTAAAGGAATATAAAAGCTATAATCCGGAAAAGCGCCCGGTATATACGCACGTCCTGCTGGAAGATTTTCTGAAAGAGGACTGAATTTGCATCATTCGGTATCAACGCTTGTCAAAAGAGCACGGCGTTGATATAATGAATAGCGGACTTAGCGTCCGGAATACTCTTAAAGAGGAACAGTCTTTGTCAGGTTGACCGCAAGGCGGTCATTAAAAGGGAAACGGGTGCAAGACCCGTACAGCCCCCGCTACTGTAAGCGGCGCCAAGACAACGCATTATGCCACTTGAAAAGGGAAGGCGCGCTGTTTTGCCGCAAGTCAGGAGACCTGCCGACGGAGAGAAAAACGGAATTTCGGAGGGAGATTCACGGGCTTTACGGTACGGGCACGTCCGCGCCGCAGTTTGCTTTGATTTTCCGCCGCTTTCATGCGGCTTTTTTGAATTTCCGCAAGACATGCAAAAGAAACACACGGATGCGCGAACGCACGATCATGCACAATTGATTGCAGGTTACGAGTAAACGCGCCTAACTTTAAGATTTTCTTACGAAATAAAATTACCGCTTGCGCAAAAAGCGCGACAAGGCGGAAAAAGGAGTATAATATGAACAAAAAAAGAATACTGGCAGTAATGCTCGCGCTCGTTCTTATGCTTTCGCTCGTATTTGCGATCGCGGCTTGCACGGACGACGCAAAGACCCCTGCAGATACCGCAGGCACTTTCAGAGTGGTGCTCGTGCCCAAAGAAGGCGAGGCGCAGGAATACACGGTCGACATCGCCCTTATGGAAGGTCAGCTCAACGGCGAAGCGGCGATAATGCAGCTTGTCGGCAATCACGGCGTCAGCGTAAGCTGGGAGGAGAGCAGCTACGGCAAATATCTGAATAATATAGGGTGCGTACAGCCGACCGAGGCGAACGAGTACGTCAGACTGTTTACGTCGGTCGAAAAGGATAAGGGCGTGGACGCTTATGCGACGACGATAGAGTACGACGGCGTCAGTCTCACTTCTTCGGGCGTCGGAATTTCGCAGATGACTGTTGAAAAAGATTGCATAATCCTGATAAGAGTGGATTCGTATTGAGAAAACGCGGCTTGACGGGATATATTTCCAATAAACGCATTGAAAAAAGAGAAGATCTCCCGAGGCGGCAGACTTGCCGCTAAAAGAATTGCATTGACCGCGCTTGCCGCCGCGACGATAGAGGCGGTCAAGTTCGCGCTCAACGCTGTGCCCAACGTCGAGGGCGTGACTTTGCTCTCGGCGGTGTACGGCTATTGTCTGGGCGCGGGCGGCGTGGTCGCTGCGCTCGTGTTCTGCGCGATAGAAACGGCGATATTCGGCTTGGGTCCGTGGGTAATATCCTATTTCATCCACTGGCCTTGCGTCGCTCTCGTGTTTATGTTGCTGGCGCGGCTCGGAGTCAAAAACAGGTGGCTGATAACGCTTGTCGCGGCGGTGATGACGACCCTTTTCGGGGTGCAGACTTCTCTTGTCGATACCGGTCTTTTCAGCGGCTTTTTCGACAGGTTCTGGCAGCGGTTTGCGATAATTTACGTGCGCGGCGGCGTGTTCTACGCGGTGCAGATAATATGCAATCTTGTCGTCTTTCCGCTTTTATTCGTGCCCCTTTCCAAGGTGATTTTGCCTGCGGCGAAAAGGGCGGGAATGTGTCCGCTTGCGGAAAGGCAAAAGGCGGGAGCGCCGCTTGAGTCGGAAGAAAAAGTTGAAAGCGCGGCAGGCGCAAACGTAATTTTCAAGAGCGGCGAAGACGCCATAGAGGCGGAAAAAGAGGACGGAAAGGGCGTTGATAACCGCTCCGAAAATAGCTGATTTGTAAAAAAATTATATTTTGACTTCAAAAAACTTTACACATAATTTTTCTTGTGCTATATTATATAAGCAATTTTGAATATATTTTTCAAAATCCTTGCTTCCCCTGAGACGGGAAGACATCAGACCAAAAGGAGGTTTCTATGAACAAGTACGAGCTTTTGTACATCATCGACAACGACGTGACTGAAGAAGGCAAGCAGGCTGTTATCGACAGGATCGAAGCGGTCGTCAC
>CALWKV010000093.1 GCA_944381355.1 uncultured Christensenellaceae bacterium
ATCGCTGTCGCGTATCATTGCCCGCTTAACAATGCGAAGCCGTTTTTGTTTTACGCCATAGGTTTCCGAAACACTCACTAAAAATCATTGCCTGCGGTAGCATGCAGTTTTAAGCCGTATTTATTACCTTAACTGAGTTGCATAATGCGAAGCCTTTCAATGCACCCGTCACACGGGCAAGGCATTTAACGCAGTAGCTACGGAAAGTTGCCGCTTAAAACCTTGTTCGTATTATTCAGGTCTGGTATAGTCTGCAGAAACATTGTGGCGGTCGTGAAAGAATACGCAGAAACAGCCTGACGAAAACAGGTGTCGGGCATCTGTGACAAAAAGCTCCCTTTATATATAATAAAATTAATAAAAAATTTTAATAATACTTGTCAAACGGGAGATTATCATTTATTATTATACTTGACTATCCATATTCGGGAGAAAAAATATGAAAAAGAAAATTCTGATCGTCGCTTTGCTGATCGCGCTCGTTTGCGTGGCGCTGGCTGCTTGCGACGGTAAAACCGAAGATTTCAGCGAAACTGTCATAAACGGTTCGTTTGAGAACGTCTCGGACAATACTGTCACGAACTGGACAAAATCCAGCGGAAGTTCGATCTCGTTTAAGACAGACAACGACGCTCAGGCATCCGAGTACGATCCCAACCTCGGCAAGCGTTATGCGTATATCGAGAAGAGCAGTTCTTCGGCGACTTACGATTATCTGTATCAGACGGTCACACTCGAGAAGAACCAGCTTTACCGTCTCAGCGTGTACGCCAACGTCAGCTCGATACAGACCAACAGTGTTTCCGGTTTTTACGTCGGTTTCGAGGAAGATCTCAACTACAGCGGTATCAGCATAAAGACTACCGGCGACGGATATCAGACTTATGAAGTCTATTTCCGTTCTACCGCGAGCGGCGACTTCAAGCTGACGGTCGGTCTCGGCAACGCCAAAGGAACGTCGTACGGCACGGTAGCGTTTGACAACGTATCGCTTGTTCCCGTGGATTCGGTGCCGTCCTCCTATGAAGGAGAAGTGGGCGTGATGAGAACGAGCGCGGACTACACTCTGTCGAACGGCGGTTCTACGACGTTTGTGGTGCTGGGCACGATATTCACGCTTGCGCTCGCTTATGCGGCGTTCATGCTGATAAGAAAGTTTACAAAACCCGAAAGCAATTTCGATCCAGAGGGCGGCAAGCCGCAGATGAGCAATAAATATTTCCTCATCTTCGTCGGCGCGATCGTCGTCGGATTCGTGATAAGGTTCGTAATTCTGTTGTGCAATTACGGTATGGGCAGTCAGATAGATTCTCTCGCTACGGCGGCGCTCGCTTATGCCGACGCAGGCGTATCGACGGCGTTTACGAGCACTACGACCGCCAACTATCCCGCAGGCGTTGTCTACGTGCTTTGGGGTCTCGGCAAGATCGCGAGACTTATGGGCGTCGAGAGCGGATCTACGGGTATGTCCATGCTGATGAGAATGCCCACTGTCATAGCGGATCTGATATTGTGCTATACGATAGCTTCTTTCGCGTTTGCAGAGAGAGAGGACGAAAAGAGCGCCGTGGTATTCGGCTGGATATACGCGATATTCCCCGTTTTCTTTACGTTCGGCGCAATGTACGGCGCGTACGAGACGATAGCGGTCGTGTTCCTCGTGCTGACGCTTGTTTCCATGCTCGACAAGAACTATATCGCCTGCGGTATCTTCTACGTGTTTGCGATTCTGTTCAGTTACTATTCGCTGCTCGTGCTTCCCGTGATCCTCGTGTTCGAGGTCGTTGCGCTGATAAAGGCGATAGACGTGACGTCCAAGAGCGGTGAAGTCTCGGATATAGCGGCGGCAAAGAAAAACATAATCACCATAGTATGCACGATGGTGGGCGGATTTATATTCTACTACGTCGTGACCCTGCCGATGTGCTTGTCCAATATCAGGACCGGCAACGTGTTCTATTGCTTCAAGCAGATATATGCGTTCTTCAAAACTAGCGCACTTGTCAATATCGACACGTTCAACCTTTACGGCATATTCGGTGCGGCAAATTCGACTTCGCGCAATACGCTTCTCGAGGTTTGCAACTGGCTGTTCGTTATCGGCATGGCGGTTGCGACGGCGGTAGCTTATTACAGGAGCAACGACCGTTCCGATCTCGTGTTGATGGCGGCGGCGACGTTGGCGCTCTATTCGGCGCTCGGCGCGCAGGCGACCGTAGTCACGATGCCGATCGCGCTCGTGCTTATGCTGGTCTATCTCGCGATGGTGCCCGACAGGAGAGTGTTCGCGATATTCGGCGGATTCTCGGCGCTGTCCTTCCTCAATATCGCAGAGCTGATATCGAGGAGCGGATTCCTCGGAGACCATACCGAGGCAGGATATCTCGCGTTCTATTCCAAGAGCCCCGTTATGATAATATTCAGCATAGTTGCGGTTGCGCTCGCGTTGTGGCTTGTCTACGTCGTGGCAGATATCTGCTTCTACGGCAATACAAAAGAGGCAAGACCTATATACGGCAAGATGACTGACGAGATAAAGGATACCTTCACGCTGCGCACTCTCAGAGAGCGCTTTGCGAGAAGAAAGAAATAAGACGACGCGGGGGGAGATATGCTGGCAAAGGTTGCGAGTTATGCGCTGAACGGACTTGAGGGGTTCGACGTCGCCGTAGAGGTGGACGTCAATGCGGGATTGCCCGCCTACGAGGTGGTCGGTCTTGCGGATACCGCAGTCAAGGAGTCACGCGAAAGGGTCAGAGCGGCGATCAAAAATTCGCTTCTCGATTATCCGATAAAAAAAATCACGGTCAACCTTGCTCCTGCCGACAGCAAGAAAGAGGGCAGTATCTACGATCTGCCTATCGCGGTCGGAATACTTGCGGCGACAGAGCAGCTCCCCGTGCATTCGTACAAGCCGTACGTCGTGGTCGGAGAACTCTCCCTCGACGGAAGCATACGACATGTAAAAGGACTGATGCCGATACTTCTCTCGGCAATGCAGAACGGACACACGCGTTTTATCGTGCCCGAAGCGAACGCGAAAGAGGCGTCTTACGTATCGGGGATAGAGGTGTACGCGTTCTCCTCGCTCAAAGAAGTCGCGGGATTTCTGTCGGGAGAAAAAGAGGCTTCTCCCGTGCCTACGACCACGTTCAGCGCGCAGAAGGCGGACAATAAATACAACGTAGATTTCAGCGAGGTCAAAGGACAGGTCTTTGCAAGACGCGCGATGGAGATCGCTGTGGCGGGCGGACACAATATCCTGATGATAGGACCTCCCGGCGCAGGCAAAACGCTTATGGCGAAATGCGTGCCGACGATAATGCCCGACATGACTTTTGAGGAAGCGGTCGAAGTGACGAAGATACACTCGGTCGCAGGTATACTCGACGCCGGCAAGGGCATAGTTACGGCAAGACCTTTCCGCACTCCGCACCACACGGTGACAGTTCCCGCGCTTATGGGCGGCGGCGCAAAGGCGAAGCCGGGCGAGGTGAGTATGGCGCACAACGGCGTGCTTTTCCTTGACGAGATGCCGGAGTATCAGAGACAGACGCTGGAAAGTCTGCGTCAGCCGCTCGAGGACGGCGTGGTGACCGTATCGCGTGCAAAACAGTCGCTCGACTATCCCGCCAAGTTTATGCTCGTCGCGAGTATGAACCCGTGCCCGTGCGGCAATTACGGCAGCAAGACTCAGCAATGCAGATGCACGGCGTCGGAGATAAGGAGATACGTCTCGAGGCTCTCGGGACCCCTTCTCGACAGGATAGACCTGCAAGTGGAAGTGGACGGCATAAGTTACGAAGAACTGCGTTTCGCTCCTCCTTCCGAGGACAGCGCGACGATAAAGGCGCGCGTCGAAAAGGCGAGAGCGGTGCAAAGAGAAAGATACAAGGGCAGCGGCGTGCATACCAACGCGCAGATGACCAACGCGCAGATGAAAAAGTATTGCGCGCTTTCACCCGAATGCGAAAAGATACTCGAAGCGGCTTTTAAAAAACTCAACATGACCGCGAGAGCAAGCACGAGGGTGCTCAAGGTGGCGCGGACGATCGCAGATCTCGAAGGTTGTGCAGACATACAGGTCAGACATATCACAGAGGCGGTGCAATACCGTTCTCTTGACAGAAAATACTGGGAATAAGCGGAAGATATGAATTACAGCGACGACGACAAGGCACTGATAATGCTGTCATACGAAAGTCAATATCAGAAAAGGCGCTCCGCCCTCGACGGGGTCGACAGCCCACGACAGCTTTACAGAAGTTATGCTCATGCCGACGTCACTATCGAGGAGATGAATAAGAAAGGCATCGTCGCGGTGACGCTCGGCTCGGATAACTATCCGTCCGAACTCGCGAACATATACGATCCGCCTCTCGTGTTATTCTGCAAAGGAGACCTGTCGCTGTTGTCGGACGACGTGAGAAAACTTGCGGTCGTGGGTACTCGCAGGATAACGAGGTACGGTAAAGACGTGACGAGAGAATTCGTTTCGGCTTTCGCAAAAGCCGACGTTTGCGTGGTAAGCGGACTTGCCCGAGGCGTGGACAGCGCGGCTCACAAGGCGGCTCTTGACGCAGGCGGCAAGACGATCGCCGTGCTCGGTTGCGGAGCAGACGTCGTGTATCCGCCCGAAAACGCGGAACTGTACGATGAGATCGCCGCGAAAGGACTGATAATAAGCGAATATCCGCCGGGAACGCCTCCGCACGCATTCCGCTTCCCGGAAAGGAACAGGATAATCAGCGGCATAAGCAAGGGTGTGCTGGTTACAGAAGCGGGCGCAGGCAGCGGATCTATGATCACCGCCGATACGGCGATCGAACAGGGAAAAGACCTTTTCGTCGTGCCGGGCAGTATATTTTCCGAGACCAGCCGCGGTTGCAACGATAAGATAAAAGAATTGCAGGCGGCGGCTGTCACGAGACCCGAGGACATCATCGGAACGGAAGAAAAGAGAGCGGACGCAAAGGAACTTGCCGTCCAGCTCACTCTCGAACAGGCGAGGATAATATCCTTCCTCGAGGATTGCGAGAGCGCGCATTTCAGCGAGCTTCTCGAAAAGAGCGGACTCACCGTCAACGAATTGACGGCGCTGTTGTCCGAAATGGAAATTTACGGTTTTGTAAACAAGCTCAGCGGCAATTACTATTCGCTCGCGGGCAGGCTTTAAGGAGTAAGAATGAAACTTGTAATAGTAGAGTCGCCTTCCAAGGCAAAGACGATCACAAAATATCTGGGTCAGGGATTCAGGGTCATAGCATCGGGCGGTCACGTCAGCGACCTGCCGCAGAAAAGTCTGGGCATCGACGTCAACAACAACTACAAGCCCGAGTACGTTATAACCCCGTCCAAAGAGGAAACGATTAGGCGCATAAAGAGCGAACTCGCCAAATGCGACAAGGTCTATCTCGCGACCGACCCCGACCGCGAAGGAGAGGCGATAAGCTGGCATCTTGCCAACGTGTGCGGCATCAAGGATACCAACGTCCGCATAGTTTTCAACGAAATATCCAAAAAAGCGGTCAACGCCGCGATAGAAAATCCGCACGGGATAAATATGAACCTCGTCAACGCACAGCAGGCGCGCCGCGTGCTCGACCGTCTTGTCGGATACGAGCTTTCACCAGTCATATCGCGCAAGGTCAAAGGCGCGATGAGCGCGGGCAGAGTTCAGTCCGTCGCACTCAAGATGATCGTGCAGAGAGAGCGCGAGATCCGCGATTTCAAACCCGAAGAATACTGGAATATATACGCGTTCCTGCTTCAGGAAGGCAAGAGCACGGTGTTCAAATGCGAGTTTGTCGACGTGGACGGTAAAAAATACGAGGCAAAGACAAAAGAGGCGGCTGAAAAGATCGTCAAGGCATCGCAGGAAGGAGTCTGGAGCGTCGATAAGGTCAAGAGAGTCAATTCACAGTCAAAGCCTCAGCCCCCGTTCACAACTTCCACGATGCAGCAGGACGCGTCGGGCAAACTGTCGCTGTCCGCGCCGCAGGTCATGCAGCTTGCGCAACAACTTTACGAGGGAGTAGAACTCGGCAGCGAAGGTCAGGTCGCGCTCGTCACCTATATCCGTACCGACAGCGTGCGTATATCGGACGACGCGCAGAGAGAAGCGCTCAATTTCATCAAGAGTAATTACGGCGAGGATTTTGCGCCAAAACGCCCCAATGTCTACGTTACCAAAAAGGAAGCGCAGGACGCGCACGAAGCGATAAGACCCATTTCGCTCGACCGCACGCCGGAGTCGATCAAGGACAAAGTGCCGCGCAATATCTACAAGCTGTACAAGCTGATATACGACCGTTTCGTGGCAAGTCAGATGGCGAACGCGGTCTACGATACGCTCAACGTGCATATAAATTCTCTCAATCCCAACGGGCATACCTGCGGCTATACGCTCAAGGGCAAAACGCTCATATTCAAGGGTTACCTTGCGGCATACACTCCCGTGACCGACGGCGAGGATGAGAAGGACAGCAAGTCGCTTCCCGATTTCAAAGAGGGACAGGAGCTTAAACTCAAGGAGATGCAGAGCGAGCAGAAATTTACCAAACCGCCGCTCAGATATACAGATTCCACTCTCGTCAAGGCTATGGAAGAAAACGGCATAGGGCGTCCGAGCACATATGCGGCGACTATCACCGTGCTTGCCAAGAGAAAATATACGGACAAAGAGGGCAAGTATATTTTGCCTACGGAACTGGGAGAGCTTGCCTGCGACTGCCTTTGCAAGTACTTCCCGTATATTATGGACGTCAAATTTACGTCCAACATGGAGAGCGACCTCGACAAGATAGAGGACGGCACGACAGAGTGGCAGTCGGTCATAGCAGACTTCTATCCCGGTTTCCACGAGCGCGTGCTCAAAGCGCGCGGCGACAACGTCGGCAAGGTCAAACCAAAAGAGGAAGTCAGCGACGTAGTGTGCGAAAAGTGCGGCGCGAAGATGGTCGTCAAAGAGGGCAGATACGGCAAGTTCCTCGCTTGTCCCAACTATCCCAAGTGCAAGAATATCAAGCCGATAGGCGAGCCTGTCGCCAAGTGCCCCAAGTGCGGCGGCGACGTGTTCAAGAGAATATCCAAGAAGGGCAAGGCGTATTACGCTTGCGGCAACTATCCCAAATGCGACTTCTATTCGTGGGACGTGCCTGCTCCCGTGTTCTGTCCCGAATGCGGCAGCTATATGAAGATGTTCAAGGACAAGGCGGGCAACACAAAGTACGTATGCGCGGACAAGGACTGCAAGCACACAGAGATAATCCCTTCCGCAAATTCCGACGGCAATGAGAGTTGACGTCGTAGGCGGAGGGCTTGCGGGAACAGAAGCGGCGTATCAGCTTCTTAAACGCGGCGTCGACGTCGTGATGTACGAAATGCGCGGCACGGGCAGCACCCCCTGTCATAAGACCGACAATCTGGCGGAACTCGTATGCAGCAACAGCCTGAAAAGCGAAGCGGAGGATACGGCAAGCGGACTTCTCAAGGCGGAACTTAAACTTCTCGACTGTATGTTGCTCAGGTGCGCCGAGGCGAGCAGAGTGCCTGCGGGCGGAGCGCTCGCGGTCGACAGAGAGGAGTTTTCGCGCCTTGCGGAAAGAGAACTTTCGGCGTTTGACAACTTCAGGCTGGAGAGGAAAGAGATAACTTCGCTCGACTTTGATTATCCTGTAGTTATCGCCAGCGGACCGCTTACGTCAGACGCGCTGGCAGACGCGATAGCGCAAAAACTCGGTGCGGAATACCTCGGTTTTTACGATGCCGTAGCCCCCATAGTCGACGCGGAAAGCATAGATTACGATCACGCGTTTTTCGCGAGCAGATACGACAAGGGCGACCCCACCGATTATCTCAACTGTCCGCTGACGAAAGAAGAATACGACGCCTTTGTGACAGAACTCGTCAACGCTAAAGTAGCGACACTGCACGAGTTTGAAAAACGGGAGATATTTGAGGCGTGCATGCCCGTCGAAGTAATGGCAAAACGCGGCGCCGACACGCTCAGATACGGACCGATGCGTCCCGTCGGAATAAGAGACAAGGACGGCAAAAGGCCGTATGCGGTAGTACAGCTGAGAAAGGAAAACACCGCGGGATCGACGTACAATCTCGTCGGATTCCAGACCAATCTGACTTTCGGAGAGCAGAAAAGAGTGTTCGGCATGATACCCGCGCTCAGGAATGCGGAATTTCTCCGATACGGCGTGATGCACCGCAACACGTTCCTCAACGCACCCGCCTTGCTGACGCAGGGCTTCCTTCTCAAAGAGGACGCAAAGGTCGCGTTCGCGGGGCAGATGACGGGCGTCGAGGGTTATGTCGAGAGCATTGCAAGCGGGCTTATCGCCGCGCTCAACATATATGCGGCAGAGACGGGCGAGGACGAGATAATCTTTCCCGATACGACGATCTGCGGGCAGTTGCAGAGACATATCGGCAGGGAGTGCGACGACTACCAGCCGATGAACGCCAACTTCGGGCTGCTGCCCCCGATCGGCGAAAAGATAAGAGACAAAAAAATGCGCAAAGTCGCGTATTACAAACGCGGCGAGCAGGACATGAAGCGGTTTTTAAACGACCGCAAGATGCTAAAAGGAGGCACAATATGAGTACTGAATTGAGAGGAACCACCATCTGCGCTGTACGCAAGAACGGCAAGATCGCCGTTGCAGGTGACGGACAGGTGACGATGGGCGAAAGCGTTATACTCAAAGGCACCGCGAAAAAAGTCAAAAGGATATACGACGACAAGGTAGTGATAGGCTTTGCAGGCTCGGTGTCCGACGCGTTCACGCTCAGCGAAAAGTTTGAAAAAATGTTGCAGAAATATTCGGGAAATCTTATGAGGAGCGCGGTCGAACTCGCGGAACTGTGGAGAAACGACAAGCTCCCGAGACGTCTCGAAGCGATGATGATAATCGCCGATAAGGACGAGCTTTATATCGTGTCGGGCAGCGGCGACGTTATCGATCCGGACGGAGACGCCTGCGCGATAGGCTCGGGCGGCAATTACGCGTTGGCGGCGGCGAGGGCGCTTCTCAAAGAGACCGATCTTCCCGCAAAGGACATCGCTTACAAGGCGCTCAGGATCGCGAGCGAACTTTGCGTATTCACCAACGACAATATCACGGTCGAGGAGGTCTGACAATGGAAAGACTCACACCCAAACAGATAGTAAAAGAGCTTGACAGATACATCATCGGTCAGCACAATGCGAAAAAGGCGGTCGCCGTGGCGCTCAGAAACCGTTACCGCCGCAGTCAGCTCCCGCCCGAGATAAGCGAGGAGATCACTCCCAAGAACATCATCATGCAGGGTCCCACGGGCGTAGGCAAGACGGAGATCGCGAGGAGACTCGCAAAGCTCGTCAAGGCGCCTTTCGTCAAGGTGGAAGCGACCAAGTTCACAGAGGTCGGTTACGTCGGCAGAGACGTCGAGTCGATGATAAGAGACCTCGTGGAAGTGTCGGTGCGCCTGGTGCGCGACGAGATGATGAAAGACGTGGAGATCAAGGCGAAAGCCAACGTCTACGCCACGCTTTTCAAGCACGTTTTTCCGCTCAGAAAACCCGTCTATGCAGAGAAATCCGATGACGAAATAAAAGAGATCGTAAAAAAAGAACTTGAAAACGGAGAACTCGACAATATCGTCATAGAAATAGAACTGCCCGAAAACAGCAAGCCGCAACAGCTGATACCGGGCGGCGTCGAGATAAATATCGGAGACATTATGGGCGGTCTCATACCCAAGCGCAAGAAGCTGAAAAAGGTCACAGTCGCACGCGCTTATTCCGCGCTTATGGAAGCGGAAGCCGACAGACTCATAGATCCCGACAACGTCAACGCAGAGGCGATAAGACGCGCCGAAAACGAGGGCATCATCTTCATCGACGAGATGGACAAGATCGCGGGCAAGGGCAATGCCAACGGGCCCGACGTCTCGAGAGAGGGAGTGCAGAGGGATATTCTTCCTATTGTCGAAGGCTGTACAGTCAATACCAAGTACGGTCAGATAAAGACGGATTACATTCTGTTCATCGCGGCGGGCGCGTTCCACATTTCGTCCGTATCCGATCTTATTCCCGAGCTTCAGGGCAGATTCCCGATCAACGTCAAGCTGGACAGTCTTTCGGAGAGCGATTTCGTGGAGATACTCACCAAGACGGACAACGCGATACTCCGCCAGTACGAGCAACTGCTCAAGGTAGACAAAGTGCTTCTCGAATTTACCGATGAGGCGATAAAGGAGATAGCTTCGGTCGCGGCGGCGGAAAACGAAAACAGCGAAAACATCGGCGCGAGGAGACTTCACACCATTATGGAAAGCCTGCTCGACGACATATCGTACAACGCGGGCAATCTTGACAGCGAAGTCACGGTCAGGATAGACAAGAATTACGTCCTCGAACATCTTGACAAGACGATAAAGACGCTCAATCTGCGCAAATACGTCCTTTAACAGGAGATATATATGATAAACATACCAAAAGGCACAAAAGACGTTCTTCCTCAGGAAGCGTACAAATGGCATTACGTCGAAAACCTCGCGCGCAGGACCGCCAAGGACTTCTGCGCGAGCGAAATACGCACCCCGACTTTCGAGCATACCGAGCTGTTCCTGCGCGGAGTGGGCGACACGACCGATATAGTCAACAAAGAAATGTATACCTTTGAGGACAAGGGCGGCAGAAGCATTACACTTAAGCCCGAAGGCACGGCGGGAGTTGCGCGCGCGTTCATTGAAAATTCGCTCTACGCGGGCGTTCAGCCGACCAAGATGTACTATATCACGCCTGTATTCCGCTACGAGAGACCGCAGGCGGGCAGGCTCAGAGAACACCATCAGTTCGGCGTTGAGTATTACGGCAGCGACAGCCCGTATGCTGACGTAGAGGTGATGATGATCGCAAAGACGTTCTTCGACCGCCTCGGTATAAAAAAACTCAGACTCAACATCAACAGCATAGGCTGCAAAGAGTGCCGCAAGAATTACAATGCGGCTCTCAAAGAGTATCTGCGCGCAAGGCTCGGCGAAATGTGCCCGACCTGTCGCGAGAGATTTGAAAAGAATCCGCTGAGAATACTCGATTGCAAAGAAGAAGGCTGCAAGGCGATCACGGCGGGCGCGCCCGTGATACTCGACTACCTCTGCGACGGTTGCCGCGCGCACCACGAGAGCGTTTGCAGTCAGCTGACAAAGCTGGGCATTGACTTCGAGGTCAATCCACACATCGTCAGAGGTCTCGATTACTATACGCGTACCGTATTCGAGTTTATTTCTTCGGATATCGGCGCGCAGGGCACGGTCAGCGGAGGCGGAAGATACAACGACCTTATAGAGGACGTGGGCGGCAAACCTTGTCCCGCGGTCGGCTTCGGCATGGGTCTTGAAAGACTTATTCTGACCATGGAGGCGCTCGGGCTGCCTTTCGGGGAGGAAAACGTGCCCGACGTCTATATCGCGCCGCTTTGCGACGAGGCGAAAGACGAAGCCATGCTCATCGCTGACAAGCTGAGACACGCCGGAGTGTCCTGCGATACCGACATAATCGGTAGGAGCTTCAAGGCGCAGCTCAAGTACGTCAACAAGACGGGCGCAAAATATATGATAGTTATCGGCACCGACGAGATCGCGACAGGTAATTATCAGGTCAAGAACATGCTGTCAGGCAATGCGGAACAGGTCGGCAGAGACGACCTCGTCGCATACCTCACCAATCTGAAATAAACTTTGAAAGACAAGAAAATATAAAGGAATACGTATATGGTAGACTTTCTGAACGGAGCAAAGCGCACGAAAATGTGCGGAGAATACAGGGCAAGCGATATCGGCAGCCGCGTTACCGTCATGGGCTTTGTCGCAAAATACCGCAATCTAGGCAACCTGATGTTTATCGACGTCAGAGACAGGACGGGCATAGTGCAGGTAGCTTTTGACGACAACGTCGACAAGACGGTCTTTGAAAAGGCGACGACGGTAAGGAATGAGTTTGTCATCTGCGCGAGCGGCGTTGTGAGAAGCCGCGGCGGCAACGTCAACGCCAATATGCCCACGGGTGAGATAGAGATCCTCGCGGACGAACTCAAAATACTGTCGGAGGCGGAGACGACGCCGTTCGTCATCGCTGAAAACGCCAAGGTCGGCGAGACGCTCAGACTTAAATACAGATATCTGGATCTGCGCCGTCCGTCGCTGCAGAACATACTCGTCACCCGCGACAAGGTAACGAGACTTCTCAGGAATTATCTTTCTGACAACGGCTTCCTCGAGATAGAGACCCCGTTCCTCGGCAAATCGACGCCCGAGGGCGCGCGCGACTACCTCGTGCCCAGCCGTATACATCACGGTGAATTTTACGCGCTCCCGCAGTCTCCGCAGATATACAAGCAGTTGCTTATGATCGCGGGTATGGACAGATATTATCAGATAGCGCGTTGTTTCCGCGACGAGGATCTGCGCGCAAACCGTCAGCCCGAGTTCTCTCAGGTAGACCTCGAGATGTCCTATGTCGAGAACAGCGAGGACGTCATGGAGATCGCCGAGGGTGCGATAAAGAAGGTGTTCACGGAGTGCTGCGGACTTGAGTTCGACAAGCCGTTCCGCCGCATTCCTTACGAGGAGGCGATGAGACGCTGGGGAAGCGATAAGCCCGACACGCGTTACGACCTCGAAATACACGACCTTGCGGACGCGGTAAAGGGCAGCGGTTTTTCTGTGTTTGAAAATGCGCTCTCCGCGGGCGGCAGCGTCAGAGGCATCAACGCGAAAGGTCTTTGCAAGTCGATGACGAGAAAGGACGTGGATGCGTGCGCCGATTACGCAAAGAGCTGCGGCGCAAAGGGTCTCGCTTACGCAATGCTCAAAGAGGACGGGTCGGTCACTTCGTCGTTCTTCAAATTCCTTTCAGAAGATCAGATCAAGGCGGTCTGCAAGGCTCTCGACGCTGAAAAAGGCGACGTGATCTTCGTTGTGGCTGACGCAAGTTATATGACGACGGTGACGACGCTCGGCTCGCTGAGATGTTATCTTGCAGAAAAATATTCGCTTTACGACAAGAGCGTGTTCGACTTCCTGTGGGTCGTCGATTTCCCGCTCCTCGAGTATTCTGAGGAGGAGGGTAGATACGTCGCAGTCCACCATCCGTTCACGGCGGCTAAACCCGAGGATGTGCCTCTGCTCGATACAGATCCTCTCAAGGTGCGTTCCAACGCATACGATATCGTCATCAACGGTCAGGAAGCGGGCGGCGGAAGTATAAGAATACACGACCCGCGCATGCAGGAGAAGATATTCAGTCTCCTCGGTCTTACAAAAGAGGAGATCGGGGCGAAATTCGGCTTTTTCGTCGAGGCGTTCAGATACGGCGCTCCTCCGCACGGCGGTCTCGCGTTCGGTCTCGACAGACTTGTCATGATCGTCTGCGGTACAGACAACATAAAAGACGTGATAGCCTTCCCCAAGGTGCAGAACGCGTCCTGCCTTATGACGGGCGCACCGTCGGGCGTTGACGGCAAACAGCTTGACGAGCTTGCGATTATATGCAAGCGCGACGACGAGTGAGAGAAAGAGCAAAATCCCGTACCGTAGCCCTTCTGGGCGCGGATGCGGTAGAAAGACTGGAAAATGCGCGCGTCGCGGTCGTAGGACTTGGCGGCGTGGGCGGTCACGTGTTGGAAACGCTTGCGCGGGCGGGAGTCGGGAGACTACTGCTTATCGACGGAGACGTCGTTGACGAGAGCAACCTCAACAGGCAGATCATTGCGACGACTCATACCGTCGGAACGCCCAAGGCGCAGGCGGCGAAAGAAAGGGCGATCGCGATAAATCCGCTCTGCGAAGTCGAAGCCGTAGGAGAGCGTGTCTGCGAAGCGAACGTCGGAGACCTTCTCAACGGAGATATAGATTATATCGCCGACTGCATAGACAGCATAGGCGACAAGATCGCGCTGGTATGTTTTGCCAAGGAAAGGGGAATACCGATAATAAGCGCTTGCGGCGCGGGCAACAGAAGTCAGCTTTGCGATTTTGAGATAACCGACGTCTACAAGACGAGCAACGACCCTCTCGCGCGGAAGATGAGAGGACTTCTCAAAAAAGCAGGCGTGAAAAAGCTTGACGTATGCTATACGCGAGAGCTTCCGCAAAAGACCGCGGGAGTCGCAAGCGTGCCGTATAATCCTGCGGCGTGCGGGATAAAGATGGGCGGCTATATCGTGCTAAGACTGGCAAACCCGATACGTGTCGGCAAAAACGCAGAATAAATCAGAAAGGAGAGCGAATATGAGTGAATTCGTAAAAGAGATCGACTATTCTCAACTCAAAGAGACAGTGGCAAAAGAGGACAAAGTCCTTATAGACTTTTTCGCGACCTGGTGCGGACCTTGCAAGATGCTTGCTCCCGTAATCGACAAGGTCGCGTCAAAGACCGAGGGCGTTACGTTCGTCAAGGTCGATATAGACAAGAACGTAGAAGCGGCGGCAGAATACGGCGTTCAGGTGATTCCCACACTCGTTCTCGTCGAAAAAGGCGAGGTTAAGGCGAGAGAACAGGGCTTTATGCCCGAGGCGGCGCTGCAGGCTTTCGTCGCACGCTGACAATACTCGTTGCACAACGGCATAAAAAACGGGAAAAACGTCGCTTTTTGGCGGCGTTATCGTTTGCCTTTTGCGCGCGCGTGTAGTATACTTGAACTGTAATAATTTTAAAATACCAAGGAGTTATTATGATAGACCTCAAAACGATCAAGGCAGTCGACGAGGAGCTTTACGAGGCTCTCGAGGCGGAACTCAAAAGACAGCAGGGCAACATCGAGCTTATCGCAAGCGAAAACATCGTCTCTCCCGCAGTGCTCGCGGCGGCAGGTACACACCTGACCAACAAGTATGCGGAAGGCTATCCCGCAAAGAGATACTACGGCGGTTGCCAGTATGTCGATATTGCCGAGAAACTCGCTATCGACAGGGCGAAAGAGCTGTTCGGCGCAGAATATGCCAACGTGCAGCCCCATTGCGGCGCAAGCGCAAACCTCGCGGTATTTTTCGCACTCCTTCAGCCGGGCGATACCGTGCTCAGCATGAGTCTCGCTCACGGCGGTCACCTCAGCCACGGCAGTCCCGTCAATATCAGCGGTAAATACTTCAATATCGTGCCTTATTTCGTAGACGAAAAGACTTGTCTCATCGACTACGACGAGGTAGAAAGACTTGCAAAAGAGTGCAAGCCCAAGCTTATCCTCGCGGGCGCAAGCGCTTATCCGAGAATAATCGACTTCAAGAGATTCAGAGAGATCGCAGATTCCGTCGGCGCATACCTCATGGTGGACATGGCGCACATCGCAGGTCTCGTCGCGGCAGGTTGCCATCCCAGCCCCGTTCCGTACGCGCACGTCGTCACCACGACTACGCACAAGACTCTGAGAGGTCCCAGAGGCGGTCTCATCCTCTGCAAGGAAGAATTCGGCAAGCAGATAGACAAGGCTATTTTCCCCGGCACGCAGGGCGGTCCTCTTATGCACATCATCGCAGCTAAGGCGGTTGCGTTCAAAGAGGCTATGAGCGACGAATTCAAGAATTATCAGCAGCAGATCGTAAAGAACGCTAAGAAGCTGTCCAACGAACTTATTGAGAGAGGCGTCAGCCTTGTATCGGGCGGCACCGATAACCACCTGATGCTTATCGACCTGACAAGCAAGGGCAAGACGGGCAAGGAGATAGAGGCGCTTCTCGACAAGGCGCACATCACCGCCAACAAGAACGCCATTCCGTTTGACAAGCAGACCCCGTTCGTCACGAGCGGTATCCGCGTAGGCACCCCCGCCGTCACTTCGAGAGGAATGAAAGAGGAAGATATGGTCGTGATCGCAGAATGTATTGCCGACATCATCGACAACGGTGAGGAAGCGGTCGAAAGAAGCGCAAAGAAGGTCGCGGCTCTCTGCGAGAAATACCCCATCTACGCAAACGACGTGATCAGATAACTTTTTTCGGAATATAAAAAGAAACGGGCGCAAGCCCGTTTTTTTATGCCTTTTTACCGTGGCAAAGCGTTGTCGGAGGCAATTGTTGCGGCGACTTGAAAAGCGAAATCATGGACGTTTCTCCGCAATTTTAAAGTTAAAAACCGCTTTGTCAGCCTTACGAAAAAAAGACGAAAGAGAAACGAAAAATTTTTATTATAACCTGCATTAAAAGGTTGACACAAAGCAACAATAATAGTAAGATAATACCTAGAAAATTGATAGGGATTAAAAATGAAACTTTCGTCAAAAGGCAGATACGGACTAAAAGCCATGTGTGAGCTTGCCAAGCATTACGGGGAGGGCGCGCTCTCTCTGCCGTACATCGCGGGCGAGACGCTTCTCAGCGAGAAGTACCTCGAGCAGCTTTTGTCAGTGCTTAAAAAGGACGATCTTATCGACGCGACGAGAGGCGCCAGCGGAGGCTATTTTCTCAAAAGAGCGCCTGAGGATATCAGCGTCGGCGAGATCCTGAGAAGTCTGGAAAACGGGCTGGAAATTGTGGACTGTCTTTCGGGCGAATGTGAGAACAAATCCACCTGTCATACTTACGGGGTATGGTCTAAACTGTACCGCGAAATCAATAAATGCTTAGACGGTATCAGCCTTAAAGAGCTGATAGAGGGAGAATAGAATGGAACGCAGGATTTATCTGGACAATTCGGCGACTACGCACACGGATGCGGAAGTTTTGCAAAAAATGCTGCCGTATTTTTCTGATGTGTACGGCAACGGATCGTCCCAGCATTTCTTCGGCAGAGAGGCTCTTGCCGCGATAGACGAGGCGCGCGAAAAGGTCGCGAAAGCGATAGGCGCAAAGCCAAGCGAGATATATTTTACGTCCGGCGGCACAGAGAGTGACAACTGGGCGATCAAGGGCGCGGCGCACGCGTTGCGCGCCAAGGGCAACCATATAATCACGACTGCAATAGAGCACCCCGCGGTGATACAGACGTGCAAGAGGCTCGAGAAAGAGGGCTTCGAGGTGACCTATCTTCCCGTGGACGACGAAGGCTTCGTGACGGCGGATCAGGTCGAAAATGCGATCACCGACAAGACGGTGCTTATATCCGTTATGACCGCAAACAACGAAGTCGGCACGATAGAGCCGATACGCGAGATAGGAGCTGTCGCGAAGAAACACAAGGTGCTGTTCCATACCGACGCGGTGCAGGCGATAGGCAATGTGCCGATAGACGTCGTCAAAGACAATATAGATATGTTGTCTATGAGTGCGCACAAGTTTTACGGGCCTAAGGGCGTCGGCGTGCTGTACAAGCGCACGGGCGTAAAGACAGAAAGGTTTATGGACGGCGGCGAGCAGGAGAGAAATATGCGCGCTTCCACGCTCAATACTCCGGGTATTGTCGGACTGGGCGCGGCTATTGAAAAGGCTGTCCGCGATATGGAGAAGAATAACGCGCACGTAAAGGAGCTGAGAGACTTTTTCGTCGCAGAGGTGCTTGCCAATATCAGCGACGTCAGGTACAACGGCACAAAGGATACGTCGAGGAGACTGGCGTCCAACGCGAATTTCTCGTTCGAGTATATCGAGGGCGAATCCATACTGATGAGTCTCGACCTCGCGGGCATCGCGGTATCGAGCGGATCTGCCTGTTCCAGCGGCTCGCTGGAGCCGAGTTACGTGCTTCTCTCTCTCGGCGTGCCGATAGAGCTTGCGCACGGGTCTATCCGCTTCAGCTTCGGCAAGGACAACACGAGAGAAGAAGTGGAGTACACGTTGACAAAATTATACGAAGTCGTGGCGAGACTGAGAGAAATGTCGCCGCTTTTCAAAAAATTCGAAGGAGAAAAAAAGTATGTATAACAAGAAAGTAATGGACACTTTTGCAAATCCGCAAAACGTAGGATATATCGAGGACAACGACGGCGCGGGCAAGGTCGGCAACGCTACCTGCGGCGACATAATGGAGATCACGATCAAGGTCAAGGACGACGTGATTACCGACGCAAAGTTCCGCACGTTCGGCTGCGCGGCGGCTGTTGCGACGAGCAGCGTTGCTACGAGCATGGTCATCGGTATGACAGTCGACGAAGCGCTCAAGCTGACCAATGCAAAGGTTGTGGAATATCTCGAGGGATTGCCTCCGCAGAAGATACATTGCAGCGTGCTTGCTGAAGAAGCTATCAAGGCGGCTATCGAAGATTACCGCAAGAGACAGAGCGAGAAAAAGTAATAAAAGACTTCAGACAAAAGTCTGAGGTTTTTTCGTGCCCGTGTAGGCGAAAGCGGCTTTCTCCGTTGAGGAGAGAGCCGCTTTCAGGTTGATACGGTCTCGTCAGTCGAGCATGCTGACGATCTTCTTTCTTATCGCTTTGGTGCGAGACTTCATGTCTCCGGAAGCCACCGCCTTTGCGGCGATAAGGGTCGTTGCCATACCCACGCCGAAGCCCATAAGAGTTGCGATTTTCATAACATCACCTCCCGATGATAGTTTGTGTGGTGGGGAGGGGTTTATTCTTGCAATGTTGTGGAAAATAGATGCAAAAATCCCTTCGTCCGCAAAGTGCGCGCAAGACTAATCATTGTCCGTTGCGGGCATCGGGACGAGGGGATCGACAGATTTATACGCTGACTTTTATTCTGCGGGAGGGGCAGGGATATAGGAGTCGTTCTTCGCGTTGCATTCAAATATAAAATTGTCGGCAATCTTTTTTGCGAGAGCGAGTTGTTTTTCTGTCCGCACCGTCCATGTCACTATTGCGGTCGAGGGGTCAGCCGACTGAACTTTTGTGTAGAAAGAACTTTTCAGAGTCTTTATGCTCGCCGCAAGAAAAGCCGCTTTTTCGTGTGATTTCAGGCGGTGACAGAATATTCTCTGTATCGGGTTGGGGTCATAGAGCTGACCGACGAGAAGGTCGGGGCGCAGGTTCTGCATATAAAGCACGGCGCGCGGATCGAAAGACTCCAGACAGTAATCGCCCTTGTAGTCTTTCAGCGCTTCTATCACGGCAGAGCAGGTCTGCTTGTATTTTTTCGTGACCTTTATTTCGATTATAAGTCTGACTTTGCCGCCTACGAGCGCGAGTACGTCTTTAAAAAGAGGTATCTTTTCGTCCGTGCCGAAAAGTCTGTAGTTGCCGAGGTCTGCGTTCTTTATCTTCTCGGGGTGAAGTTTTACTCCGCACGAGCGCTTGAGAGAGGGGTCGTGATGTACTATAAGCGTGCCTTCGTCCGTGAGATACACGTCAAATTCGATTCCGTAACCGTGATCTATCGCGTTTTTGAATGCCGCCATAGAGTTTTCGGGTACGGTTTTGTTGTCGTGCAGTCCGCGGTGTGCGAAGGGTACGCCTTTAAAAAAATCTCTGTTTTTCATATCAATATCCCAATTCTTCGTCTATCAGAAGTATGTACACTTTTTCCTGGTATCTCGTCGGGTGGTGCATTATCGAAGTGACGTTGCACATACATTCTTTGCCGCTGCAGTTGCCGCACTTGCCCGTTATCGCGCAGGGCGTTGTCTTGCCGAGGCGTACGGCATTGAGGTGACAGGTGTAGTTGCGTATCCTGTCTACCGCGGCGTCAAAGTCCTTGACTATCTTGTTCTTGCCTATCGCGTATATCACGTTGGGCACTCCGAAAATAAGCGACGCGACGCGGTTGCCCGAGCCGTCGGTGTTGATTATCTCGCCGCTTTCGGTCAGCGCGTTGGCAGAGGAGAGAAACCAGTCTGCGTGCGCGGCGGACTGATATGCGTTTCTGTCAAAGAAGCGGTTGCCGCGCTCTGCGAGTTTGTTTTTGATATCCAGTTGAGTCAGAGTAACGCTGCCGCCCGTGCCTACGGTTTCGTTCACGGGTATAAGTCCGAGAATTTCATCGG
>CALWKV010000094.1 GCA_944381355.1 uncultured Christensenellaceae bacterium
AGCGACTTTTCGGTCAGCCAGCCGTCTTTCTTGAGTCTGTCTGCAACCTTGTCGAAATAAGACGAGATTTCGCTAAGAACCTTGAGATCGAGACCTGTGTCGTACTCGGTACCCTCGAGAATTGCGACCATAGGTTCTGTTGCGGGCTGAGAAGTACCGTTACCGAGAGCGGAAAGCGCGCAGTCGATGATGTCAACGCCCGCTTCGATCGCTTTGAGGTAGGTCTGATTGCCTGTGCCCGAAGTCTGGTGGGTATGCAGGTGAATGGGAACTTTTACGACGCTCTTGATACCCTTGACGAGTTCATATGCGGTATAAGGCAGAAGTATGCCCGCCATATCCTTAATGCAAATGACGTCTGCGCCCATATCTTCAAGCTCTTTGGCGAGCTTTATGAAATACTCGTTGGTGTGGACGGGGCTGGTCGTATACGAAATGGTAGCTTCGCAGATACCGCCGTACTTTTTACAACTGTCCATCGCCTGCTTCATATTTCTCGTATCGTTGAGCGCGTCGAAGATCCTGATGATATCGATACCGTTTTCGATAGACTTTTTGACAAATTCGTCGACGACGTCGTCAGCATAGTGCTTATATCCGAGAATATTCTGTCCGCGCAGGAGCATCTGGAGCTTTGTATTTGGCATAGCCTTTTTGAGCTGACGCAGTCTCTCCCACGGATCCTCGTTGAGGAATCTGAGGCAGGCGTCGAACGTAGCGCCGCCCCAGCACTCGATAGAATAATATCCGACCTTGTCGAGTTTGGACGCGACGGGAAGCATCTCGTCCAGGCGCATACGGGTCGCAGCCTGCGACTGGTGCGCGTCTCTGAGTATAGTTTCTGTAATTTTAACCATATATTTTTACCTCGTTATTCAATCTTATTTGCCGAACAGAGCAAGCAGAACGCCTGCCGCAACGGCACTGCCGATAACGCCTGCGACGTTGGGTCCCATAGCGTGCATGAGCAGATAGTTTCTCGGATTCTCTTCCTGTCCTAAGTTGTGCGAAATTCTCGCCGCCATAGGAACTGCGGAAACGCCTGCAGAACCGATGAGCGGATTGACCTTTCCTTTCGTAACCCAGTACATGACCTTTCCGAGGAGCAGACCGCCTACCGTACCGCCTGCAAAAGCAAACACACCGATGACGATGATCTTGAGCGTCTGGACCGTGATGAATACGTCTGCGGTCGCCTTCGTACCGACAAGCACGCCGAGAAGTATCGTGATGATGTTGATAAG
This sequence comes from uncultured Christensenellaceae bacterium, assembly GCA_944381355.1. GTDB lineage: Bacteria > Bacillota > Clostridia > Christensenellales > UBA3700 > Ornithoclostridium. The sequence goes on from CALWKV010000094.1 coordinate 1,245, forward strand.
CTCGTTCTTGGACGTGTTGGTGAGTCTCGGAACGACTTCGGACTCCTTGAACAGGTTGCCCAGCATCAGCATGCCGAGAAGCGGGACCGCACTCGGAAGTATAACTCCGACTACGAGAGTGACGACGATCGGGAACACGACCTTTTCTGTCTTGGATACGGGTCTGAGCTGTTCCATAACGACGTTTCTCTCTTTTTTCGTCGTCATCAGTCTCATTATAGGCGGCTGAATTATCTTGATCAGCGCCATATACGAATATGCAGCGACCGCGATAGACGGGAGCAAATGCGAAGCGAGCTTGGTCGTAACGTAAATAGCCGTAGGACCGTCCGCGCCGCCGATGATAGCGATAGCCGACGCTTCTTCACCCGTAAACCCTATATTGATAGCAATTATAAAGGTGAGGAAGATACCCAGCTGCGCCGCCGCGCCGAGGATAAGGCTCTTGGGGTTGGCGATAAGCGGACCGAAGTCTGTCATAGCACCGATGCCGAGGAAGATAAGCGGCGGATAGATGACCCACTCGACGCCTTTATACAGGTAATAGAAGATACCCTGATCCGCAACGACTTCGTGCGTAGACGTTATTGAAACGCCGGGGAAAAGCGCTTCTACTTTTGCGGTTACAGCCGCGACCTTTTCAAGCATACTCATGCCGGTCGTGTCGATCTGGAGCATCTGAGCAAGCTGCGCGATCGTACCGCTGAGTTCTTCGCCGTTGTATTGAAGCACGGCGGACATATCGCTCGCATCGTAGAAAGTATACCCCAAAGTACCGTACAGGACGTTGTACGTGCCCGGTATGTTGACAATGAACATACCGAAACCTATCGCGAGGAGCAGGTTGGGTTCAAACTCCTTGTACACCGCGAGGTAGATGAGAACGCACGCGATAACGAGCATTATCAGATTCTGCCACAGCGGAGTGAGCGAAGTCATGAAACCCGTGCTCATCCAAAGGTTTTTCAGGGAATCTACAAGGTCAAGCGACAGTATTGTAGATGAAAACGCCATTGTTTTGCCTCCGTATTACGCTATCGTGCAGAGCACCGCGCCGGTGTCGATATTCGCGCCTTCGCTGACGGAATAGGTGATCACGCCGTCCTTGGTCGCGACGATCGGAGTGTCCATCTTCATCGCTTCGAGGATAACGACCGTATCGTTCTGCTTTACGGTTGCGCCGTTTGCAAAACAGAGCTTCTTTACAAGACCGGGCATCTGGCTCTTGACCGGTTCGCCCTTTCCTGCAGCTGCAGGCGCCGCAACGGGAGCGGGTGCCGCTTGTGCAACGGGAGCGGGAGCAGCTTTTGCAACGGGAGCGGAAACCACGGGCATAGCCACGCCGACCTCTCCTACTTCTTCGATTTCTACGGCATAAGCCTTGCCGTTTACGGTTACATTGAATTTACGCATATTTATTATCCTCTCAATTATTTAATTTCTCTGATGGAGCGGACCCTGAACGGGAGATCGCTCATTTCGACAGCCTCCGCGCCGTAATACGCCGCGATCGCCGCCGTTATTGCCGCAACAACTTCTTCTTCGTCAGAATCTGCAACGACGGGCGCAGGGATCTCCTTCACCTCGTCGACAACGGGAACTTCCTGTGCTTTCTTTGCCAATATCCTTGAAGGCAGCTCTTGCAGATAAGCAACCGCCTTGATGATAAGGATAAGCAGGATAAGCACGACGAAGACCATGCCGAGACCCATTACGAAGACAAGCAGACCCGTAACTATTCTCTCTCCGAAGTTCATGCCTTTTATGCCGAGCGCATCGGGACTTCCCTCCGGATCGCACGCGATAAGCACGCCGGAAGTCAGGATGAGAAGAACGAGTATTACGGATAACAAAGCCAATCTTTTCTTCATACTACACTCCTCAGATACCGAGCAGCATCATCAGCGCCGAAGCTATATAAGGACGCAGATTCTTTGCCTCGACGACGTTGTCGATAAAGCCCTCCTGTGCGCCGAGCATCGGGTTTGCCTGTATCTTTGCGTATTCTTCTGCAAGTTTTGCCCTGGTCTTTTCAACGTCTTTTGCCTTGCCGAGCTGATCGCTCATAAGAGCGTTGACGGCAGTCTCGCCGCTGATCGGAGATATGACCGCGTTCTGGGTAGCGAGCGTATAGTCGAAACCTATGCCCTTGCTCATCAGCACGCTGTAACCGAAGCCGATAGCCTTGCCGACCGCTATGCCTATCTTGTCGACAGAACTGTTTGCGACGGTAGCGACAAGATCGCCCGTGATTTTAGCCGCGCCTGCGATTTCTTCTTCAAGGCTCGGGTTTACGCCGAGAGTGTCAACAAGGGTTACGAGCGGAATGTCGAAACCGTCCAGCTTCTCTATGAAAGAAGTCAGCTTCTTTACGCCGTCAAGACTGATATAGCCGTCGCCGACCTTGCTGTCGGTAGCCGCTATACCTACGCTTATACCGTTGATCTTCGCAAGCGCGCAGACCACTTCGGGAGCGTATTCGCCGCAGTAATCGATATATTCGCCGTTGTCAACGACAGCCTTCACCTTTGCAGCCGCGGAACACTCCTTGTTGAGCGCCGCGCTTACGCGGTTGGGGTCGTCGGTAGCTTCTTCTTCGTCAGCCGCAAGCAATATGCTTGTCAGAGCCGTCAGCTGCTTCTTGAGATCAGCTTCGCTCTTGTAGACGAACTGCGCGATATCGCTGCCCTTCTTGCGTGCTTTGTAGCCGATCATATCCGCAAACTTGGGATAGTCCTTTTCTTTGGAAGCGAGATACATCGGCGAGTTGACCGACAGTATTGCGCTTTCGGACATAAACACAAAGTCTGCCATTGCCGCAAACGACGCCATCATGCCGACAGCGTTGCCCTTGACAATACAAAAATGAGGCACCTGACCGCTTACGATAGCCGCTTCCGCGAGCACTTTCGCAAAGCCTTCAAGTACGCTCACTCCTTCGCCCACTCTTGCGCCCGCACAATCGATGACGGAAATAAGCGGGGTGCCGGTCTTGACCGCTCTCTGCATACATCTGACGATCTTGTCAGCGTGAGCCTTGCCGAGACTTCCCTTGAGTACTTCCGCATTCTGTGCAAACACGTGGAAGGGGCTTCCGTTTACGGTAGCGTATCCGGTGACAACGCCTTCGCCGAGAGCGCTTGCCGCATCGTCAAAACCCTTGCCCGTAACGAATACGTCGGTTTCGACAAAACTGCCTTTGTCGACGATTCCGTCAAGGAAACTTCTGACTTTAGAGCAAGCCTTTTCGATCGCTTTGGCGCTGACCGTGAGATTGCTGTTCTCCATATTAAACCCTCCAGAAATATATAAAGTTTTAATTATCTATTGAATAATTTACACCATTACACATTATAAATATTTATACCCTAAAAATCAACTAAATTTCAGCTAAATTCGACCCGTGAATGACAAAAATTTCACATTACTGTTTTGTAATGATTTTTATGATTTTTTTGTTAAAAATAAGGACGAAATACATCTACATATGTGTATCTTGTCGCATTTTCGGATACTCATTAATCAATATATGAGTAACAAAATCCTCACAACCGTACTCATAGAACGCTTCGTCGTCAACCATTTTAAGCCTTAGACCGCCGCGGCAGGCAATCGTCCTTATTCTCTTTCTTCAGAACAAAACTTTCTCTTACCCCACGCTTTCAGATCTTCCCGCCACCGCGAAGGACAAAAGAGTCTTTGTTTGCGAGATCTCTTGCTGCTTAATATTATATTGATATATATAACGACGACGCTCTTCTGACTTTTTCAACAAGAAACGACGCAAAAAAATCCCCGCGCGTTGCGGGGATCGAATATTGTTTATCAGAAACGGATCGGGATAGCGATTTACAGGCTCTTGAGATAGGCGATCTCCGCATCTGTAAGATATCTGTAAGCGCCGCGGGCGAGACCACCCAGTCTTAGTTCTCCGACAGCTATTCTCTTGAGAAATATAACCTCTCTCTCGACAGCCTCGAACATCTTGCGCACCTGTCTGTTCCTGCCCTCGGTGATGCTGACGCGCAAACGCGATATACCGTCCTTGTATTCAAGAAGTTTGACTCGACTCCTGTTGGTTTTTACTCCGTCGATAACTACGCCTTTCCTGAGCTGCGCGAGCTTGTGCTCGGGCATTTCCCCTTCTACTTTGACGATATAAGTCTTTTCAACTTCGTGACTCGGATGAGTGAGACTGAAAGTCAGATCGCCGTCGTTGGTCAGCAGCAGAAGTCCTTCCGTATCGTAATCCAGCCTGCCGACGGGGACGAGATGAGGAACGTCAATGTCGGTGAGATAATCGTAAACCGTCTTTCTTCCCAATTCGTCGTTGACCGTGGTAATGCACCCCTTCGGTTTGTACAACATAATATAGGTATACTCCGCTACGGATTTTACTCTGACTCCGTCCACGGTAACGCTGTCGTTGGCGGGATTGACTGAGGTGCCCAGCTCCGTAACGACTTTGCCGTTCACCCTGACTCTCCCGTCTTGAATAAGTTTATCCGCACCGCGACGAGAAGCCGCTCCGCACGACGCCAAATATTTGTTCAATCTCTCCATCTGCCCAATCAATGTGCCAGTCTCCGATGAGATTCATCAGAGAAAGCAACGCTCCTTTGTGCTTTATCTCATTTATAGTAATAACTTTTCGGCTAAAAATCAAGCGATTGTCATCATATACGTCAAGCGTTCCGACCTGATCGCCTTCCCCGAGCGTCGACGGATAACTTTTCAGCGGTCTGAAAATATACCTGAAATCCTCGCTCTCTCCGTCTTTGAACGGATAATATATGTCGCTTTCAAGTCGCAACGAAACCTTTTCGTCTCCCAGCATGAAAGCGTCCAGATCCTTGCTGCTGTCTCCGATCATGACATAATCGTATCTTGAGAAAGCGTCCGACAAAAGCGCCTTTGTTCTCTCCCACATATCGGGACAATTTATCACTACGCTGACAAGCTGCATACCGTTCCTCTCCGCCGCGCCGACGAAACATCTGCCCGAATCTGTCGTGTAACCTGTTTTCACGCCGTTAGCTCCTTCAAAAGACGACAAAAGCTTGTTTTTGTTGTAGATATATCTGCCGTCGGGATAATCCTCCGACTTCACGAGATAAGACTTGCAGGAAACGATTTTTGCAAACAGCGGATTTCTGAGGGCGTACGCAGTTATCGTCGCAAGGTCGTGAGCCGAGGTGTAATGATCGTCAGAGTGCAGTCCGTGCGGATTGTCGAAATGAGTGTTCTTAAGTCCCAGCTTTTCGGCAAAGGCGTTCATTTTGGACACAAAGCCTTCAACGCTTCCGCCGCAGGCGATCGCAATCGCAGTAGCCGCATCGTTGCCCGACTGCAACATCAGACCGTAAAGCAGATCTCTCAAAGTCCATTTTTCTCCGACCCTTAGATAGATTGAAGAACCCTCTATGTCCGTCATTTCGTCCGTTATCTCAACAACCTCGTCGACCGACGAATTTTCTATCGCAACTATGGCGGTCGCTATCTTGGTCGTACTTGCCATCTCAAGTCGCAGATCCTTGTTGTACGACGAGAGCACGCGACCCGATTCCGCTTCTATAACTATCTGTGAAGAACCGCTCTGCATAGCGTATACTTTGGGCAAATTGAGAAATATATTGGCTAATAGAATAATTATTATTATGAAAAATACGTTAATTAATAATAATTTTCTGTTTACTTTTTGTCTTTCAACAAGTTGAGTGCCGCTGAAATCAATGTTTCCCATTTCCCTTCTCCCTCCTTTTTGTCGATTTTTACAAGGCTGGCTTCGCCCCTGTCGCACACCAGAAAGCCTATCGGAGTGATGTTGATCCCTCCTCCTCCGCCTCCTGCGAACGGGAACGGAAACGGTGACTTTTCACTCCCGTTGCCGTACTGTCCGCCCCCCGTCACGAAACCCACGGTCACCTTTGAAAAAGGCAGTACGACGTTGCCGTCAGGCATTGCGATCGGTTTGCCGATCACATTCTCGCCGCTCATCATATTCTTCAGGTTGTCCATAGTTACGTTGATAAGTTCGTTCATCTCTCCTTCCATTCTAATTCTCCGTTTATAATATTTTTACCGTAGCATACGGTTAAGTCAGTTCCTTTTACGAGCCTGAACGCCGTTCTCTTTATCCGTCAGACAAAAGAGTCGTTGAGCTTAAGAATAAAACGTCAGTGACGTATGTTTTCATGACTTCGGCTCTTTTCTCTCCTTAGTCATTTTTCCTTTCAGCTTCATGCGCTCCGACTTAAACGTACGTCCATAGCGAAATGCTCTCCGAAGCCTTTAACGTTCAGTTGCCCCGCTCCTCGCTTCCGATTGCGATTTTTTCATTCTGATAGCAACGTTTAAAAGCGCTGACAGCAGACTCAGCGTACCGTATCCCGCATCTATGTCGAAAGTCAACACGGTATTTTCGTATCTGAAATTGGGAAAAACAGCTACTTCGCCTTGTTTTACTTTTATTTTGTCTCTCATCGCCGCGCCGAGTGCGCCCAGCGTTGCGGCTATACTCGCGGCTGCCAGCGAAGTTTCCATGCAATCCCCGGCTCCTACCGTCAGATACGCGCGCAGCTTTTTTATTGTGATACGCGGACATAAATCCAAAGCAACTGCGATTACGGAAATCTTTTTAGCGAAATGTCTCACACCGTTTTCGCTTTTCTCATCTGCATAATATTCACTGCCTTTCTTTTGCCTTAAAGACACTTTTTTGAGTTCACGCGTATTGATCTGGCTGTAAAAACTTCCCGAACACTCGAACGCCTTGTATCTGAACACGTGAATATGACCGAACGCAAAAGCGTCAACGACAAAAGTACCCGTCTGAAGATCGAAATACCCCTGCACACGTATGCCGACGATCAAAAACGCAACCGCCGATACGATTAAAGCCGTAATTATCACAATGATTGCATAAACCATATCTCTATATTGCGCAAACCGAGGATTTTTATGTCTCTACCGTTTCGCATAAAAAATCGCTGCAATCAGTCCGATTTTACGCGAAAAAAACCTGTTCTGCTCCGTTTTGCTTACGTTTTTATAAAAGCGGCGATAAAGAAATTTTAGTATGCCGACAAACGTCGTTATTTGATAAACTGCGGTAAATAAAAGAAAACGCACCCAAAGGTGCGTATCAATACCGATATGACGCAATATCTGCCCCGAGTCATGCGCGACATAAAACTCAAGACGAAATCACCCGACGCTTAATTCTATACGCGTGTTCCCACCTGTCAAAGCCTCTTTGAGTCCGCTGACGTCATTGACTTTGCCGAGAGCCGTATAGGAATAGGAAGTAGAAAAGCTCTCGTAAAAAATCACTATGCAATCGTCTCCCCACAACATCAGATCTCCCGCCTCGACACGCGACACTTTTCTCGCGTCCGCAGGCAGGCTGAAGCCGGGATAGCAATATTTCTCGTGCGGCATATCGCTCATGACGAGCGTCACGGGAAGCAACGCGCACAGACTTTTTGTAGCCGCGTTATCATACAACGTGACGTCGAACGTTAAGTTTCCGTTTATCGTCATTTTCAAATCGTCGTTTTGCATAAAACCGCTCTCAATACCGCTCTCGGGATAATTGACGTCGTTGTCTGTGCCGCCTGCTTCTTGTTGAGTGTCTCCCGAAAGATCGACGTTTTCAACATTATTGCAGGCAAAACACATACAACAAATTGCCGCCATAAGGCACAATACTGCAAATTTTTTCATTTTTGCATTACCCGACAAGGCTTTCACCGAGTATTTTTATCACGTCTTCGCGCGTTAGCACCTTATAGCCGCCCTGCGTTATCAGCGTACTGTCGGCAATTGCCCCGAGTTTGTCGGAAGTAACGCCGAGTTCTCCCGCGTTGAGTACGAGACCTATCTCTCTCATCCACTTTTCCATCACCCTCAAACCCTCTTGCGCTGTCTCCGAGTCGGTCTTACCCTTGCCGTCTACGCCCCATACGTTGACTGCGAATCTCGCGAATTTCTTTATGCCGTACGGCATCACCGTCCTGTAATAAGGCAGAGACACGGCGGCAAGCGTCATGCCGTGAGTCGCGTCGGTATGCGCGCTGATAGCTTGCCCGATCATGTGCACTTCCCAGTCGGTCTCCTTGCCCATCGCGACAAGCGTATTCAGCGCCCAGGTCGCCGTCCACATTATATTGCTCCTCGCCTCATAATCGCGCGGATCTTTGACGGCTATGCGCGAACTGTGAATGAGAGAGCGCATCAGTCCTTCCATTATGTAGTCAGACGTATTGTCGTCGTCTCCCGAGAAATACTGTTCCATTATGTGAGACATTATGTCGAATATTCCTGACACCATCTGATATTTCGGCAATGTAAAAGTATACTCCGGGTCGAGTATCGCAAATTTCGGGAAAACTTCTTCACCGAATACCATGCCGACTTTCATTTTTTTCGCGGTATTGGTGATGACCGAGCCGCCGTTCATCTCGCTGCCCGTGCCTACCATCGTCAACACGCATCCGACGGGAATTATCCTGCAGTCAGGCTCCTCGAAACGTTCATAATACTTCTCCCAGACGTCCTCTTTGCAATGTGCCGACACGGACACGCCCTTGCAGTAATCGCAGACAGAGCCTCCTCCTACGGCAAGTATCAGATCAGCGCCGAACTCACGCGCGGCTTTTGCCCCCTCGAGCAGTTTTTCGTACGTCGGATTGGGCATTACTCCACCGACTTCCGCGACCTCTTTGCCGCACTTTTTCAATATACCGACCACTTCGTCGTAAATACCGTTCTTCTTGATCGACCCCCCGCCATATACGAGCAGCACTTTTTTGCCGTATTTTGCAAGCTCGGTTTCAAGTTTTAATATAGACTTTTTGCCGAAATAAAGTTTTGTCGGATTGCAATATTCAAAATTACCAAGCATAAATTTCTCCTTTATCGAATGATATTTCCCACTTTATAAGCGTATTTGAGATTGTAGCTGCCCTTTATATCTCCGACGTCGGTCACGTTGCAGGCAAGCACGCTGGAATCTAACGATACGCCATTGAAACAATTTATCCACTCCCATATTTCATCTATCGCAGTATCGAACGCGTCCTCGCTGTCATCCGCGCACGCTCCGATAAATACCACTTTCGTAAAATTGTAGTCTCTTACGAAAAGCGGATTGAGCCTGTCCAGAAAAGTCTTGAGCTGTCCGCTGATGCTGCCGTAATACAAAGGAGAAGCGAACGCGAGCACGTCTGCTCCCGCCACGACGTCGAGCAGTCTGTTCACGTCGTCGTTTATAACGCAGTCCGCTTCGTTTTCCTGACAATGCAGACATCCTCTGCAAAACTCCAGTCTGATGTCTCTCAGGTTGATCGTTTCCACGTCGTTGCCTGCATCCTCGGCGCCTCTGATAAACTCATTTACCAGCGCCTGAGTATTACCTTCCTTGCGGAAAGACGACGATATTACCACGATTTTTTTACTCATTTTACACCTCGTTTATATTTTTGATCTTTTTTGCGGGGACGCCTCCTACTACCGTATTGCTTGCGACGTCCTTGGTGACGACCGCACCTGCAGCAACGATCGCATTATCGCCGATGTTTACTCCGGGAAGTATCGTCGCGTGCGCTCCTATCCAGACGTTTTTGCCTATTTTTACCGCCTTGGGTATCATGTCGGCGCGACGGGCGGGATCTGTCGCGTGATTGAGCGTCGCTATTACGACCTGATGCCCGATCAGCGTTCCGTCCCCTATCTCTATCCCCGCATGATCCTGAAAACAGCAACCCGAGTTGACGAATACGTTCCTGCCGAGTCTGATATTGATACCGCACTCGGAATAAAACGGCGCAAAGCACCTGAACGTCGGGTCGACCTCGCGTTCAGTAAGCCGTGAAAACACGGCGGGAACGTCGCAGTCGCATATCAGTCCCGCGTTGAACTCCCTTAGTATTGCCGACGCGCGACCTGCAAGCGAGTGCATATGTCTGTGCGCTTCACTGCCCGCTTTTATAACGCTTGCTTCGGCTACGAACTTTAAAAATTCCGCATTGTTCATTCTGCATCTCGCTTATATTATATTTCGCGCCCGATACTATGTCAAATACTTATATTTTATGGATTTCCATAATTGACAAGCATACAAATTGCGGCTATCATATAAATATGGATATAAGAGAATTGAAATATTTTATAGCGATTGCGGATTGCGGAAGCATTACAAAAGCCGCAGAGCAACTGTTCGTCACACAACCCAATCTCTCGAGACAGATACAAAAGCTCGAACGCGAGACGGGCAAAAAACTGATCGAGCGCGGATCGAGACAGATCGTTCTGACAGAAGCGGGTCGTCTGCTCTATAAACGTGCGTGCGAGATTTCGGAACTTTTCGAAAAGGCGCAGGAAGAACTGCTTTCCGACGGCGACAACGTGAGCGGCACGGTTACGATAGGCGGCGGAGAATCCTATGCCGTGGGTCTTATCGCAAAAGCGGCGCGCGCCGTTATCACCCGTTATCCGAGCGTAAAATTCGATTTCTTCAGCGGAGATACGGACGCGGTATGCGAAAAACTCGACAAAGGTCTCGTCGATTTCGGCGTGCTGATCGAGCCGTCTACCCCCGAGAAATACAACTCTCTCCGTCTCCCTTTGACCGACATCTGGGGAATACTTGCAAGAAAAGACAGCTCGTTGGCGGCTAAGAACAATATATCCGCAAGAGATCTGAAGGGATTGCCGTTGATATTCTCAGCCCACTCCTTCAAGAAAAATCCGATAACCGACCGCTTCGGCGCAAGCCTTAGCGAACTCAACGTCGTTGCGACCTACAATCTGTTGTACAACGCGTCGCTTATGGTCGAACAAGGCATGGGTTACGCCGTAGGTATCGACCGCATAATCAACGTCAGCGGCGACAGTAAATTGAAATTCCTGCCATTCGACCCACCGCTTGAAACGCACCTCGATGTAGCCTGGAAGAAAAAAGGGGAGCTATCGCGCGCCGCAAAGGTTTTTCTTTCCAGTCTCAGAACAGTTCTGACCGAATAAAATAACAAAAAAAACAGGCATGTGCGCCTGTTTTTTTGTTGAAATGCATAGTTTTATTCTTCGTCATCGTCGTCCGACTCTGCCGCTTCTTCTTCGGCGACCGCCTCTGCGATATCCTCGTCATCATCGTCGTCGGATGCCGCCGCTTCATCGTCCGCTTCGACAAACGAATACTCCTCTCCTTCGAGAAAGTCGGGGCTTTCGTTCGGGTCGATGAACTCGTCGAGTTCTCTCTCCATACGCTGACGTTCAAGCTCTTTCTGTTTCGCCTTTTCTTCCGCTTCTTCAAAGCTGTCTGCGATGTCGACTTCTCTGTAAAGCCCTTCGCTGACCTTGTTGTAGTTGCCGAGAACGACCAGCCTGTCGAGAACTTCTTTGTAATCGGGCAGATCGTCGAGATTTCTGAGACCGAAACGTTTGAGAAAGAGTTCTGTCGTAATATACAGCACGGGTCTGCCCGGAGTGTCGCGCCTGCCGTGCGCCTCTATAAGTCCGACTCTCATAAGCGTCGCTATCGCATAATCCGCGCTTCTTCCTCCCCTGATATCCTCGATCTCGCCTCTCGTCACGGGCTGTTTGTACGCGACGATAGACATGACTTCGAGAAGCGCGCGGGAAAGTTCTCTCTCCTTGACGGGCTTGAGCGCCGCCGCAACTATATCGCCGTACTCTTTGTTGGAAGCGAACTGCACCTTGTCTCCTATGCACAGCAGCACTATACCGCACGGATCCTGATATTTTTGTTCCAGCCCCTTGATTGCGTCATTGAGATCTTTTCTTGTCGTGCCCTCTGGCAGTTTTGCGAGAATATCGGAACGCTTTATAGCAACGCCCGCCGCAAAAATTATCGCTTCGACGATATGTATAAGATTAGTCGTCATATTTGTCCTCCGTCTTTGTCAGCTCTGCGAGGTCGATCTCCTTGCCGTCCTCGGTATCGTTGAGCGTGAGTACGATGTCCTCGTAAAAACTCTCCTGCGTAGCCGTCAGATACTGTTTTTTCATAAGCTCGAGCATTGCCTGAAAAGTGGTGATTATCTCTGTTTTCGACGCGTCTTTCTTGTAGAGGTCCGAAAATTTTATCTCCTTTTTTTCCTGCAATACGGTCGAAATGAGCGCAATCTTTTCGCTGACGGTAAACTTGTCCTTCTTGATCTTCTTGACCGCCATCTGCTGTTCTTCTTTTGTCATACTCAGCAGAATGTGCCCGTACGCCTCTATCAGCTTGTTGCGGTCAAAGCTCTTTATCACGATATCGGCGTCCTCGTCGGTATACATCGGCTCTCTGTAATACTGATTGAGCACCTCTATCATCGCCATCTTGTCAGCCTGCTCTTTGAACAGATTGTATATGATGACCTGACGGCGCAGTTCTTCTTCGGGGTTGTAATCCTCCTCTTCCTCCGTATATTCCTCTTCCTGCGGCAGGAGCGCGCGCGACTTGAGCTGCAACAGCGTTGCCGCCATCAGCATGAAGTCGGTCGCAAGATCCATGTCCACAGTATCGAGCTGTTCCATATACTCGAGATACTGGTTGGTAACGTCTGAAATGCGGCACGTCATAATATCGAGTTTCTGCTCTCTTATCAACGTGCACAGAAGATCGAGCGAACCCTCGAAGTCCGCCAGTCTGAGTGGTACTACGTCGCTTGCGTGATACTCATAAAAACCCGACATTTTTTACCCCTTTACAATCCGAAGATCGCGTTGAAGATAGATTGCATCATATCTATGATCGCGTTCATATACAATCCCAGCAGATCCAGATACGGCGAGATATACCCTAGCACGGTAAAGAGCACGAGAATCCCGATAAGGAGAAACGAACCGTATCTGTAATTGAACGCAACATATCTGTTGTCCGGCTTTGCCAGCGTTTCGACGACGCGAAAACCGTCCAGCGGATAAACAGGGATCAGGTTGAAAGCCATCAGCGTCAGGTTTATCAGCACGATATATTGCAGAAGGTACGCAAAATAATAGAAAGCGTAATAGCCTGCGGAATACTTGACAAGTCCGCCGAGCACCGCCGACTTGGTTGCCGCGAGATATGCCGCAAAAAGCCCCGTCGCGACGAACGCTATGAGGAAATTGCACACTACGCCCGCGAGCGAGACGGTTATCATGCCCTTTTTGTAATCTCTGAACCGCCTCGGGTCTATCGGCACGGGTTTCGCCCAACCGAAGCCCACCACGGCAAGCATCAGAAATCCTAACGGATCGAAGTGCTTGACGGGGTTGACGTTGAGTCTGCCTGCCAGCTTTGCGGTGTCGTCGCCGTTCAAGTAAGCAACGATGCCGTGCGCAAATTCGTGCATTACTATCGCAATCAGTAGCGCAGGCAGATAAGCAAGTATGGATATGAAAACCATACGCTTGTCGTCAGCGGTCGCAAGTTGTCTTATCAAAGAAATCAACATCAGTCTTTATACTCCACGGATACGTCGTTTCTGACTATATCCTCATAAGTCTGCGGTTTTACCGCATAAGCGCTCTTTCCGTCCTTGACGAACACGACGGGAGGCACGAAATTACGGTTGTAGTTGCTCGACATGGAATAATTGTATGCTCCGGTAGTGAATACAGCGACTATATCGCCGCGTTTAGCAACAGGCAGCGCGATATCCTTGAGGATAATGTCTCCGCTCTCGCAGCATTTGCCCGCAACGGTGACGACCTCGGTCGCCTTTTCGTCCGCGCGGTTGGCAAGTACCGCATCGTACTTTGCCTCGTACAGAGCGGGGCGGATGTTATCGGTCATACCGCCGTCGATTGCCAGATATTTTCTTATGCCTTCTATATCTTTTATCGCGCCTACAGAATAAAGCGTCACGCCTGCCTCGCCCACTATCGAACGACCCGGCTCTATCATAAAGAAAGGCTTTTTTATTCCCTTTTTAGCGACCGCTTCTTTTAGCGACGAAGTCAGAAGCGCGACGTAATCACAGTACTCTTTTACGTCATACCTGGGATCGTCGCCGCTGTAATAAACTCCGAAACCGCCGCCGAAGTTGAGTTCGTCGACCTCCACCCCTCTGTTCTTGAGTGTAACGACATAATCGGTCACTACGTCGACCGCAAGCGCGAACGCGTGCTTGTCAAAAATCTGCGAGCCTATATGGCAATGCAGACCCGCAAAGCGCAGATTGCCCTTCTTGAGTATAGCGTCGACAGCTTTGTCTGCATATCCGTTTTTAACGCCGAAACCGAACTTGGAATCGACTTTCGCAGTCTGTATGAAAGAATGAGTATGCGCCTCGACGCCCGGGTTGACGCGGATAAGCACTTTCTGTACCAGTCCTTTTTCTGCGCACATAGCGTCGAGCAGATCGATCTCGTCAAAACTGTCGACAACGAACGTACCCACTCCCGTATCAAGCGCGAGAGTTATTTCGCTCACGAGTTTGTTGTTGCCGTGGAAGTAAGCCTTTTTCATATCGAAACCGACTGAGTTTGCCGTGTATATCTCGCCGCCCGAAACGACGTCTATATACATGTTTTCTTGTTTTGCTATCTCGTATATCGCCTTGCAGGAAAACGCCTTGGAAGCGTAAGCCACGCCACCCTCGCCGTACGTACTCTCGACCGTCTCTCTGAAAGCGCGGCATACGCTCCTGATATAGCTCTCGTCCATAACGTAGAGCGGAGTGCCGTATTTTGCGACAAGGTCAACGGCGTCGACGCCGCCTATCTGCAGATGTCCTTTTGCATTTACATTCATCGTATCTCTGTAGTTCATATTATTTCTCCTATACTATAAGATTTTAACAAAAACGCGCCGTCAAGTCAATTTATTGTTTTATAATAATATCCTGCATATATGCTCCCACGTCCGCATTAAACGCGTTTTAAAAAGTGAATTCTCCTTTGTTTTTTTGT
>CALWKV010000095.1 GCA_944381355.1 uncultured Christensenellaceae bacterium
ACGTTGCTCTTTTGTTGTCGCAGGGCGTGACGATACGCGTTAAAGAGAAGAAAGAGGGCGCGTTCAGCGGCAAAAAAGTCGTACTGACAGGTTCGCTGAAAAAGTATACGCGTTCCGAGGCGAAAAAACTCATCGAGGAGAGAGGCGGCGAGGTCGCGGACAGCGTATCCAAAACGGTCAATCTGGTCGTCGCAGGCGAAGAAGCGGGCAGCAAACTCGCCAAGGCGCAGAAGCTGGGCATAGAGATAATCGACGAAGCGCAGTTTGAAAAGCTGATAGAGGGCTGAGGCGGGGTTTTTGATGAAAGAATAGGGACGATCGCGGGAAACGCGGTCGTCTTTTTGCATTTTTACGTCTGTCTGCACGCTCTGATATATTTATTTATTTTTACGCGATAATAAACTTGTAAAAAGCGCGCGTTTGTGTTATCATTTATTTTGATTATTTGCACGCGGAGGTTTTCAATGACAGTCAAGAGCATGACCGGTTACGGGAAAGGCGCTTACGAAGACGGGCAACTCAAGCTTACGGTCGAACTCAAAGTCGTGAATCACCGCTTTCTCGACGTGGTGATCAAAGCGCCCAAACAGTTCAATTTTGCAGAGGACGCTTTAAGAAAGGCGATCAAGGGAGGTCTCGTCAGAGGTCACGTCGACGTATACGTGAACTTTGAGGACAACAGAGAGGTCAGAAGCGAGATAGGCTGCGATTACGAGCTTGCGGAGAGATACGCCGCCATGTCGCGCGAGATCGCCGCGCGTACGGGAGTCGTCGACAACCTCGGCGCCAGCGAACTTCTCAAAATGCCCGACGTCGTGACTGTCAAAGTGGCGGATATCGACGAAGAAGAACTTCTCAAAGCCATGTTGTCGGCTTGCGGTCAGGCGATAGAAAATCTCGACGCTATGAGACTAAGAGAGGGCGAGGCGATGAAAGCGGACGTGCTTGCCAAGACCACCGAGGTCGAGAAAATAGTCGGAGAGATAGAAAAGCTCGCTCCCGACATGACCGCGGTGCACCGCGAAAAGGTCAGAGAGAGAGTGCAGGAATACCTTGCGGGAGTTGCCGTGGACGAAGAAAAGTTCGTCAACGAGATGGCATTTTATGCAGACAAGGTAGCCGTGGACGAAGAACTCACCCGTCTCAAAAGTCACATTTCGCATCTGCGCTCGATCGTCGACAAGGGCGGCGCGATAGGCAAACAGCTTGATTTCGTCGTGCAGGAGATGAACAGAGAAGCAAACACGACGGGCAGCAAGTGCTGCGACATCAACGTCGCGAATCTCGTCGTAGCGCTCAAGAGCGAGATAGAGAAGATCCGCGAGCAGATCCAGAATATCGAATAAAATTTATCCGAGAGGGTTGAAAATATATGGAAAACAATAAAGTACAGAAAGGTCAGCTCATCGTTGTTTCCGGTCCTTCGGGAGCGGGCAAAGGCACCGTCCTTGCGCACGCGTTCGACAGATACCCCAATCTGAGATATTCGGTATCGGTTACGACCAGAGCGCCGAGAGAAAAAGAAGTGGACGGCGTCGATTATTATTTCAAGAATATCGACGAGTATATGAAAATGCTCCACGACAACGAGTTTCT
Organism: uncultured Christensenellaceae bacterium; assembly: GCA_944381355.1. Classification (GTDB taxonomy): domain Bacteria; phylum Bacillota; class Clostridia; order Christensenellales; family UBA3700; genus Ornithoclostridium. The sequence goes on from CALWKV010000095.1 coordinate 1,597, forward strand.
CGAGCACCAGTGCGTGTACGGCAATTATTACGGCACACCCAGAAAAAAGGTCGAGGCAATGCTCGACAACGGCTATGACGTCGTTCTCGAGATAGACGTCAAGGGCGCGCTCGAGATAAAGAGCAGGTTTGCCGAAGCCGTGATGATTTTCGTTACGCCCAGCGACAGAGCCACGATAGAGGAAAGGCTCAGGAAGCGCTCCACAGAGAAAGAGGAGGAACTCATGGTGAGAATGGGTTCTGCGTTCGAGGAGCTGAAGCAGGCAGAAAAATACGACTACATAGTCGTCAACGACGATGCGGAGAGGAGCGCCGACGACATAGCGGCAATCATTCGCGCGGAAAAATGCAGTACGGGTAAAAACAAAGAATTTCTGAACAAACTTATCTACGGAGGTAACTGAGATATGATGATCGATCCACCCATTGACAAACTCATCAAAAAAGCGGAGTGCAGATACGCCCTCGTATGCGGCGTAGCAAAGAGAGCGCGTCAGCTCGACACGCAGTACCCCGATCTTCTCGAAGAAGCGGGCATGAAGTCGCTCAGCTATGCGGCTAAAGAGGTCTACGAAGGCAAGATCGTGATCAAGAGGGACAACCAGTAATCTATGCTCGAAAGCAAGAACGTATTAGTGGCGGTAACGGGCGGTATCGCCTGTTATAAGACTTGCGGACTCGTATCCGCATTGAAGAAAGCGGGGGCTTGCGTCAACGTCGTGATGACTGCGCACGCCGCCGAATTCGTCGCGCCTCTTACGTTTGAAACGCTGTCGGGCAATCCCGTCGCGTGCGATATGTTCGCGCCCAAGGAGCACTGGGAAGTAGAACACGTGTCGCTCGCCAAAAAAGCCGATCTCGTTATAATAGCGCCCGCGACCGCCAACGTGATAGACAAACTCGCGGCGGGGATAGCGGACGATATGCTGACCACCACGCTCCTTGCGACAAAGGCGCACGTGATCGTGTGTCCCGCGATGAACACCGCTATGTATGAAAATCCTGCGGTCGGCAAGGCTATCGGGACGCTAAGGGAGCGCGGATACGAGTTCCTTGAACCTGACACGGGACTTCTGGCTTGCGGAGACGTGGGCAAGGGCAGAATGTGCGAGCCTGAGGCGATATTCGCCCGCGCGCTCGACGTGCTGATGCCCAAGAGAGATTATGTCGGCAAGACAGTTCTCGTCACGGCGGGAGCGACCAGAGAAGATATCGACGGCGTGCGTTTCATCTCCAATTACAGCAGCGGCAAGATGGGGATAGAGATAGCCAAAGCGGTGAAGAACAGAGGCGGCAGAGTTATTCTCGTCGTCGGCTTCGTTACCGCTGAGATACCGCGTTATATCGACGAGGTCGTCAGGGTAAAGAGCACGCGCGATATGTACGACGCGGTGCTCGGGAAACTCAAAGACTGCGACTTCGTGATCAAGGCGGCGGCGCCTGCGGATTACCGCATAGAGAAGGTCGCCGACGACAAGATAAAGGACGAAAGCGTCACCTT
>CALWKV010000096.1 GCA_944381355.1 uncultured Christensenellaceae bacterium
CAAAGTCGGTGAGCTAACCGCAAGGAGGCAGCCGCCTAAGGTAAGACCAATGACTGGGGTGAAGTCGTAACAAGGTAGCCGTATCGGAAGGTGCGGCTGGATCACCTCCTTTTAAGGAGTAGCTTATGGCTACTTAAGAAAATGAAGTGCGACAAGCGCTTCGACTCGAAGGTCTCTGACCCGTGAGTATAAATATCCGCGAGACTTATATTTTTCCCTTTCTGTATCAGTTAATGTTCAAAAAAAGAGCAGCCGGTCAGGGCTGTTTTTTTATGTCTCCGTGAATGAAGATTTCGAATGCACCGTACGCGGTGCTTTTTTTGTGCTTTTTAATTCATCCTCGTCATAATACGGCAAGTATTATTTTCTCGTCTTCGTCAAAAATCACTAAAAAAATCCCACCCGTACGGCACACCCTCAACCGTTCATTCACGGAACAGATCATGGTTTGTTTTGTGTTATGCAAGTTTGCTTCCTCATCTTCACGAAAAATCAATAATAAAAATGAGTTTTGACAACGCACCGGTCTTATGGTATCATTTTGCTATGGAGATATTATGAGCAAAGAGTTTAACAAGCTGATGAACGCGCACGAGGTCGACGATAAAGATTATGTGCACGACGTAGAGGCTGTCAAGGACAGGATAAAAGAGGAGTTTGCCAATGCAGACGAGTTTTTGTCTTATATTGAAAGCGACGAAAAGGCGGCTAAGGCGTTTTTCGATTACTCGGGCAGCAAGCCGTACCTTTTTTCAGTTATTCCCGTCAGAAAGAGTGACAGACTTTACGTCAAGAAGCACACCGCAACGCAGAGACCGTATTACCACTCGCACGCTTTTTACGAGATAATTTTCGTGCAGAACGGAAAGTGCGGATTTTTTCATTACCCGAGCGGGGAGCGTTATGCGATCGACAGAGGGAGCGCGTGTCTTGTCGCACCGGGTGCGGTGCATGCTTTGGCAAGAGCGGGCAAAAGAGACGTAATACTCAAAGCGGTCGTGCCGAAGGAGATATTCGACGGCATACTTCTTGAGGACGAGAAGACGAACGAAGGAGAGATCGCGGTCTTTGAAAACGTAGGTGACAGAGCGCAGTCTTATTTTCAGAACTTCGTTGCGGAAAACGGCAAAGATACGCCGTTGTCGCGCATAAGCGAAAGAGGGTGGCTTGCGCTCTTTCTGGCAGAATTGTTCGGAGAAAAAGAAGAAAAAGGCGGCGACATCATAGAAAAATTTGATATATATCTCGACAACAATCTGAAAAACGCGCGGCTGAGCGATTTCGCCGCGTACGTCGGCTACGCTCCAGACTACGTATCCCGAGTGATAAAACGGGTCACAGGCACAAGTTTCAAAGAGGCGGTGGAGACAGAAAAGCTCGCGTATGCAAAAGTGTTGCTCTGCACTACGGATATGCCTGTGGAGCGCGTTGCCGCAGAGTGCGGATATGCCAACGCATCAGGTCTTTACAAGCAGTTTACTGCAACTTACGGGATAACTCCGGCACGTTACAGAAAAGCGCGGAAAAAGTCGTAAAGGGATATACAAAAGTCGGTATCGGATATATAATGCCACGGCTTTTTATTGTATAATGTATTCAGACATTACGAGGAGAACCCCATGATCGTTGACAGAATAATGACTGTTGCGCTCGATAAAAAGACCGCGGCAAACTACGCAGCAAAGGCGTTTGAAGAATACTCAAATAAAAAGGCTGTCAAGGTGAAATGCCTGGGCGGCGGGTCTTTCGGTATCGCGTTTAAAGTAAATGCCCGAGACGGAGAAAGCGTCGTTATAAAATTTATGCGCGCGGATAAGATGATGGAGAAAGAGGTTTTTGACCTTGATCTTCTCGGAAAAAATTGTCCGCTCGATATGCCCAAGGTGTTGTTTTCAAGAAAAAAAGACGACGAAATTCCCGTCGATTGTTACGGCATGACAGTTATGCAGGGCAAACCGCTTCTTACCTGCTGGGGCGCGCTGTTGTCGGGCAAGAAGAAAAGGAAAAAGATAGGGGAAAGAATAGTCGACGCGCTTCATCAGATACACGGTTGTAAAAATTCAAAATTCGGCGATACGCTAAACCCCGACTGCGACACGTGGCTCGATTGTTATAAACCTTTTGCGAAACAGGTGCTGGACAAAGCCGTCGAGTTTGAAAAGAAAGGAGAGCTTAGTAAAGAAATTGTCGCGACGATGATAAGAGCATGGGAAAAATTCGATATTATTTTCGATGAAAATGTCGAAGAAGCCTGCCTCATACACGGCGATCTCAATATAATGAATATACTCAAAAGCGGGCATAAAATATCCTTTATTGATCCGCTCAACAGTATGTATGCCGACAGGGAATACGATCTGTTCCAGTTCGACAACCTTTACGGAAAGAGGTTTTTTCTAAGCGATACTTACCGTAAAAAGTACGGCGAGACCAAGCGTTGCGACGACAAGCTCGCTTTTTACGGGCTGTGGAACGAGGTGTTCTGCGTGATAAAGTCGGGCACGCTTATCCCTTTTATAATGGAACCGCTTGTTAAAAATATGAATAACAGGCTTGAAAATTTATGACTTCTTTTCTCGGCAGTTTAGTTAATGTGGCGATAAGGGCGTATACCTTTAAATACAGAAGGAAGCAGGCTTCCGTTTCGCGTAACATTAAAATCAAGCCGAGGGGGTACAAATGCCCCGATAAATTCGACTATACGATAAAAGAGTATAACGGCATTAAGGTCGAAAAGCTCGCCCCGAAAGGCTATGACGGCGACAAAATAATACTGCAATTCCACGGCGGCGGCGCGGTCATGGATATGTCGTCGCTTTTTTACCGCAAGGTAGCGGAAAAATACGCCGACTTAACGGGGTTTGCCGTTTACAGCATAGACTATGAGGCGGAAAGGGAAAAGGTGCATCCGTCGCTTTTAAACGAGTGTTTTTCTGCGTACGAAGGCATTCTCGAAAGCGGGATAAAACCCGAAAATATCGTCGCTGTCGGCGACAGTATGGGCGCCAACCTTATGCTTGCGACCTGTCTTAAGGCGAGAGACAACGGCTTGCCGCTTCCTGAAGCTCTTGTTTCGATATGCGCGTTTATCGACAATACCGCGAGCGGTGAGTCGTATTTCGTAAATGCACATAAAGACCCGATGTATGCGCTTCCTTTTTATATGAGCGCGGAAAAGTATGCCGACAGACTTCGTCGCGTACCCCCGTATGCGGGGACTTGCAATCTGAAAGACCCGTATCTTTCGCCCGCGTTCGGTAATTTTACGGGATTTCCCGAAACGCTTATAATATGCGGAGCGATCGAAGTGGACGAGAGCGACAGCGCGACGCTTTTTGACGCGGCAAAGAGAGACGGCGTAAACGTTAAATACAATAAATACGCAGGTATGTTCCACGACTTTTTGTATATCGCGCCGTTTATAAAAGAGAGTAAAGCCGCGTGGAGAGAGATCGCGGATTTTATAAAAATACGCTGAAAGGCACTTTAAGACGGATTTTGTCTGACCAAGACCGAGGGAGATCGGCAGACAAATCCTCTTGATCCGATCGTATCGTAAACTTCGTCCGCAGCGACTTGCAATTACCTTTTAGCGCCAAAACCGAAACATATCGACAAAAAACCGACTCTTTTTCAAGTGAGTCGGTTTTTCAATGGGTTTGTTATCGAAGAGTGCGGTGATTTACAGCACGTCGGACAGCTTGAATTTTGCCTGCATGATATACGGATTTTTCGCGCCCTTTTCGAACTTGCCGTAAGATGTGAGCACGAAGGTGCCGTCCTTGCATATCGTGCCGCTGTAACCGCAGTCGGCTTTGCCGTCGTTGGTCGTGCCCAGCACTATAAGAGCTTCTCCGAGTTTGTCGGTCTTGTTGCCGTTTTCCGCATAGGAGAGAAGGTCATCGAAAGTGCCGACCCAGGCGACCCAGTATCCGCCAGTAAAATTGGAATTGTCGAAAATGTTGCGTTTTACGCCGGGAACGACCAGTCGGAAAGAGATCAGCAGTTTGCCCGTTGTCTCGTCGTATTCTGCCTTGTGTCTGTCGCCTGTAAGCGCGTAGGGCAGCTCGCGAAATTCCGACCAGGTCTCACCTTCGTCCTCCGAGACGGCTATGAGTGAGTTGGTAACTCTCGAATTTCCTCTGCCGATAAGTATCAGCTTGTCGTCGTTCGGTGCTGCGGCGCGTACTATTTCTATTTCGCAGATATCAGCTTTGCTCTCGATGTCCCTTTGTTCGTGCAAAAACTTCTTGGGCTGTGACCACTGAGGATTGCCGTCCTCGTCAAAGGTAAGTATAGAGGTGTAGTTGTAAAAATCGTAGTCGTGGAATGTGCCCATCCACTTGTCAACGTACTCTCCGTTTTCCTTAAGCTGCGTGAGCGACGACATCGCCACTATCACGTCGTACGGGAGCACCTTGCCGTCTTCTCCGTAATTGGGGGAGAGAGGATCGCTCGTGTCTGTATCCGCGCTCTTTGCGGGCTGAGAGTTTGCCCACTCTACGCCGTAGAAATTCATAAATTCCGACCATGTTTTGCCGTCGTCGGACGATACCGAGCAATTGAAACCGTCGGCGTAATATTCGTCGTCGGGATCCCATGACGGGCAGCCGCTGACGAGCAGAAGTTTAGAGCTGCCGTCCGTGAATTGCAGGTTGTAAAGAGTGGGAGTCTCCTGCGATTTTTCCCAGCTGTCGGGCAGAGTTGCAGAAACGTCGCTCCAGCTTGCGCCGTAATCGGTGCTTTTCTGCATGATTATATCGCCCTTGCCGTGTCCGGCGGGATATGCGCAGAGCAGAGCGCCGTCATCGGTCGAGACAAGATCGGGATGCCCGAGATAGGAGTCTGTCTTGTCGACGACGGATTGATATTTTGCGTCGAGATATTTTACAGGTATTTCAACAAAATCCAAAGCCTCGTTCTGAGTGCAGAAATACACCGTTGTCAGCACTATTGCCGCAATAAGAACGGTGGCGACGATCGCGGAGATCAATATCGTAAGTTTCTTTCTGCCCAGAGTCACGTCAACACCTCCTGATATCTGATCAATTAACATTATAACACTATGAAAGACTTCGTTCAAGCAAAAAAATAACGTGGCTGTCAGTAATAGCAACCCGCGGTTTACAAAATGTCTCTATATGTAGGTTGAAAAAAGAATAAAAAGCAACTATAATATATATGACGGTTGCTTGCATTACCTGCAGGAAATGAAAACCGTCAAAAAGGAGCGCGTTATGGAAAAAACCGGTTATATCGCCTGTTCGGTTGAAGAATGCCGAGAAAGGCTCGGTAACGTAGGCATAGGCTACAGAAGCGTAGGAAAAGACGTTTACAGATTCAACAGCGTACAGAAAAAGGGCGGGAGTTTCATGTTTTACGCTACGGCAACGTTGAAAGAATGCGGCATGGACGGCACAGACGTTACTCTCGTGCTGGTTCCCGACGAGGAGAGCGGAGATATGCCTGCCGACGTCAACAACGATTATGAAATCTTTGCGTCAAAATTTTTCAGAGCGCTTTCTCAACCCGCACAGGATCCTTTTGCCGAATACGGCAAAACCGAAAAAGGCAACGGCTTTTCGGGTGCGACAAAACATTGCGTGCACTGCGGCGCGCTTATTGACGAAAAAGCAGTCGTATGTCCCAAGTGCGGCTGCTCGCAAAGGCGGGATTATATGGTCGACAAGACGAGTGCGGTCGGCATTGCCGCGATAATTTTCGCAGTGCTCGGCGGCTGGCTGGGTATAGCGCTGTCTTTGTTCGGTCTGCTGTTCTATTATAAAGGAGATACGGCAGCAGATTTAAAAGGCAGAAAAAATTGCAAGATAGCCCTTGGCATAGTTGTCGCGTGGATCGTACTGATAGTCGTTTACTATATTGTAATATTTGCGCTGATGGGTACGGCAATGGTAGATTTTTAAGGGAAAACGGAGAGACGATCTCCGTTTTTTTATGCAATAATCCGATCGCCGACGGATGTTGTTAAATTGTGTCGGGCAAGAGGACAAAATCGTCTCTTGCCCTTGACTTATATTAATATAAATAATAGAATAATTATATATGCCAAAAGAGGAGAGTTTGAAATGAAGACGGATATTGAAATCGCAAACAGCGTAAAACTCGAGCCGATCGCGGACGTAGCGAAGAAACTCGGGCTTTCAGACGACGACTTCGAACAATACGGCAAGTATAAGGCGAAGGTCAACCCGAGGAACGGGGCAAAGCAGGGCAAACTCGTGCTCGTTACGGCTATTAATCCGACGGCGCTCGGAGAGGGTAAGACGACTACGTCGATAGGACTTGCGGACGGATTGTCAAAACTCGGCAAAAAAGTGTGCCTTGCACTCAGAGAGCCTTCGCTCGGTCCTGTTTTCGGCGTCAAGGGCGGCGCAACGGGCGGAGGTATGGCGCAGATCGCACCGATGGAAGATATAAATCTGCATTTTACGGGAGACCTGCATGCGATAACCTGCGCGAACAATCTGATTTCCGCGGTGCTTGACAACCACATATATCAGGGAAACAAACTGGGCGTAAATCCGACAAAAGTCATCTGGAAACGTTGCATGGACATGAATGACCGCGCTTTGAGATATACGGTGTGCGGACTGGGCGGCTCTGCCAACGGAGTGCCGCGTCAGGACGGCTTCAACATCACGGCGGCTTCCGAGGTGATGGCGATTCTGTGTCTTGCAAAAGACCTCGGCGATCTCAAAAAGAGGCTTGCGGATATCGTGGTCGCGTACAGCTATGAGGACAAGCCCGTGACCTGCGGAGACCTCGGGTGCGCGGATGCGGCGGCTATCGTACTCAAGGACGCTATAAAACCCAATCTGGTGCAGACTCTCGAAGGTACGCCTGCTTTCGTGCACGGCGGACCGTTTGCCAACATAGCTCACGGCTGCAACAGTATTATAGCGACGAGAACGGCGCTTTCGCTTGCCGACTACGTTATCACAGAGGCGGGCTTCGGCGCGGATCTCGGTGCGCAGAAATTCTTTGATATAAAATGCCGTCTTTCGGGGCTTGCACCGCAGGCGGTCGTGCTCGTCGCGACGGTCAGAGCACTCAAATATAACGGCGGTGCGAGTAAAGACGAAGTTGCGAAAGCAGGTATGGATACGCTGGAGAAAGGCATCTGCAATCTGCTCGGACACATTGACAACCTGCGCGGAGTGTACGGCGCAAACGTCGTTGTCGCGATCAATAAATTCATCACCGATACCGACGAGGAGATCGATTATATCGCAAAAATATGCAGACAGGCGGGTGCGGAATGCGAAATATGCGAGTGTTGGGCGAAGGGAGGAGAAGGCTCGGTTGTGCTTGCTCAAAAGGTGCTTGCCGCAGTCGCAAAGGGCGGAAAGACAAAGTTTTCTTATTCCGACGATATGGATATAATCGCAAAGATTCAGGCTGTCGCGACCCGCGTTTACGGCGCGAAAGAAGTCGAGTTTTCGCCCAAGGCGATGTCGTCCGTCGCACAGATAAAAAAGATAGGAAAGGCAGATCTGCCGATATGTATCGCGAAAACGCAGTATTCTTTCTCTGACGACGCCAAGAAACTGGGACGTCCCGTCGGCTTTACTCTGCACGTTCAGGACGTGGAACTCAGAGGCGGAGCAGGCTTTATCGTAGTTGTCTGCGGCAACATAATGCTTATGCCGGGACTCAGCAAGATACCCAACGCGGTCAATATGACGATCGACGAAAACACAGGTGAAATAAAAGGTCTTTTCTGATATATAAAGGAGCTTATATGGCTGACAATACTAATTTTATCGAAGAAATAATCAACAAGGATCTGGAGAGCGGTGCCGTATCCGAAATAATCACGCGCTTCCCGCCCGAACCCAACGGCTATCTGCATATCGGTCACGCAAAGTCGCTTTGCATCAACTTCGGTATGAAAGAGGAGTATCACGGCAAATGCAATCTCAGATACGACGACACCAACCCGAGCAAAGAGGACGTTGAGTTCGTCAATTCGATCAAAGAGGACATCGCGTGGCTCGGCTTCAAGTGGGATAAGGAACTGTACGCGTCCGACTATTTCGACAGAATGTACGACTGCGCGGTTGGGTTGATTAAAAAAGGGCTTGCTTACGTTTGCGACTATTCTGCCGACGAGATAAGGAATACGCGCGGCAACCTGACCACTCCGGGACAGAACAGCCCGTGGCGAGACAGGAGTGTGGAAGAAAATCTGCGTCTTTTCGAGGAGATGAAAAACGGTAAGTATGCAGACGGAGAAAAGGTTCTGCGTGCTAAAATAGACATGGCGAGTCCCAATATGAATATGCGCGACCCCGTCATATACCGCATACTGCGTGAAAAGCACCACCGCACGGGCGACAAGTGGATCATATATCCCATGTACGATTTCGCGCACCCGCTCGAGGACGCGTTCGAGGGCATAACGCACAGTATCTGCACGCTGGAATTCGAAGATCACAGACCTCTTTACGATTGGGTCAAGTACAACTGCGGATTCGGCGATTTCCCCAAACAGATAGAGTTCGCGAGACTCAATATGACGAGGACGATAATGTCCAAGAGATATCTCAAAAAGCTCGTAGAGGAGGGCAGAGTGGCCGGTTGGTCAGACCCGCGTATGCCTACGCTCAGCGGTATGCGCGAGAGAGGATATCCGCCCGAGGCGATACGCAATTTCTGCGCGGCGGCAGGTGTTTCCAAGTCCAACAGCGAGGTTGACGTCGCCATGCTCGAGCACTTCGTCAGAGACTATCTCAACGTAAATGCGGACAGAATGATGGTCGTCAAGAACCCGATAAAACTCATAGTCGAAAATGCGGACAAGGACGAAGTCTACGACATCGAAAACAACCCCAACGCGGAAGTAAAGACTACGCACAAGGTCTCTTTCGGCAGAGAGTTGTACATCGACCGCGACGACTTTGCGCCCGTTCCGCCTCCCAAATACAAGAGACTGGTGCCCGGCGGTACTGTCAGACTCAAAGGTTCGTATATCGTCGAGTACGTCAGCCACAAATGCGACGAGGACGGCAACGTGACCGAGGTCGTATGCAGGTATATCCCCGACAGCATACAGGGCGGCGTAAATTGTGAGATGAAAGTCAAAGGCGTCATCCAGTGGGTAAACGCGAAGGATTGCGTCGATCTGACTCTGCACGAGTTCGATTACCTGCTTCTCGACGGCGACGGCGACTTCAACGACCGACTCACCCCCGACAGTCATACGGTATATCCGTCGGCAAAGGGCGAAGCGGCTTTGAGGAACGTAAAGCCCTACGACCGTTTCCAGTTCATGCGCATGGGGTATTTCAGCGCGGTAAGGGATTACGGCAAGGATGGCAAATACGAGTTCAATATGATCACGGGACTAAAGGACAGATATGGCAAGTAAGCTGTATTTCCCCAAAGGCATAAAAGAGGTCGACGAGAAGTCGATCTCTAAATACAATGCCGTCAACGGCACGCGTTATCTGCTGTTCGATCCGAGCGATATCACCGACTTCAAGTGCAAAAGAGGAGTGCGCGACGGCAGGACTGTCTACATTTACGAGAAATTGCAGATCATGTTCGGTAATCACGAGATAGAGGAGTATTGCTTCACGGAGAAAGGCGTGTTCGACCGCTCTCTGATGCAGAACGCAAAGCCTGCGAGGGTTGAAGATATGCAGATACTCTATACGCGCAAGAAGGGCTTTTTCAGGACTTCCTACAACGTGTTTTTCGAGTACGAAGGCGTAGAGTATTATCTGTATATCGTAGTCAGCGGCGACAAAAAATTCAACTCTCTGATGTGTGAATTTGCCAAAGACAAAATGTACTGAGACATTGTTGACCGACAAGCGGTGCTCAGCGTGTGTAATCAGGATGAAAAGCGGCATTTACGCCGCTTTATTTTTATAAAAAAGCACGTCATTCATTTTTATTGAAAAGACGTGCTTTCTTGTTTTTTTAAATCAAAAAAAATCCTGCCCGTGTAGGTTATATCATAAATTTCCGTAAACGGAATAACCGAGGAAGTTGCATACGGCGCCGTTGGTTTTGTATGTTTTTCCGTTGAACGACAGGTATTCTCCCGACGCGGAAAAATCTGTTTTCTTTCCGCTTTCCGAGGTAAGGGTAACTTTGTAAACGGGGGTGTAATCTTTGGCTATTGTCAGTTGCAACGCGCTTGCGTTGAGAACGTTTACGAGAGCCACGGTCTCTTCTTTTGTAAGCTCTACGGTTTTTTCGGTTCCGTCGGCAGACTTTGCGGTTATCGTAGCCGATGAGACGTCGAACGTTTTCAGAGCAAATATTTTGTCTCCCGAAGTGTTCAGCGTACAGACAAGAATTATCGATGCGGTAAGCGCTATGATCAATATCAGAGCCGTTGCGGCTATCGCGATCGCTACGGGCTTTTTTATTTCGTACTTCGCATTTTCCATTTCGTCATTCCTCGTATACGCTTCCGCCGCAGGAGTCGATGGCGACGACTACGGGGAAGTCTTTGACAGTTATTTTTCTGATCGCTTCTGTGCCGAGGTCGGGATAGCATATCTCCTTGACCGCGGTAACGCATTTGCTGTAAAGCGCGCCCGCGCCGCCTATCGCGGCGAAGTATACGCCGCCGTTGCGTTTGAACGCTTCGACGCACTCAGGACTTCTTTTGCCTTTGCCGATCTGCGCCGCAAGGCCGTGGTCGAACATAAACGGGGTGTATTTGTCCATTCGGCACGACGTGGTAGGACCGCAAGATCCCATTATCTGACCTTTTTGCGCGGGGCAGGGACCCATAAAATAAACAGTCTCGCCGACATAGTCAATGTCGGGCTTGCCCGCTTCTATGCTCGCGAACAGACGTTTGTGTCCCGCGTCGCGGAATACGAACATCTCTCCCGAGAGCAACACGTTGTCGCCCGCTCTGAGTCGCCTGAGTTCTTCTTTGTCAAAAGGCATATTCAGTCTTATCTCACTCATAGGATACGCCTCCTTCGCTTATCGTGAATTTCGCCGCGCGCGAACAATGGCACAGGACGTTCACCGCTACGGGCAGAGAGGATATGTGAGTGGGGTAGCTCTCTATGAATACGCCGAGGGCGGTCGTCGCGCCGCCGAAGCCCTGCGCGCCTATACCGAGCGCGTTGATTTTGCCCAGCAGTTCCTTTTCCAGCGCGTCGAGTACGGGATCGGGATTTGCGCTGCCTATTCTGCGGAAAAGCGCGTGCTTGCTCATCTCTGCGCATTTTTCAAAAGTGCCTCCGAGACCCACGCCGATTATCACGGGCGGACAGGGATTGCTTGCCGCGCTCGCTACGGTCTGAACGATGAGTTCTTTCGCCGTTTCGAGACCCTGCGCGGGATTGAGCATATAAAGCTGAGACATATTTTCGCTGCCGAAGCCTTTAAGCATGATTTCGGCTTGTACCGCGTCGCCCTTGACGATACTCGTATGTATGACCGCGGGAGTATTGTCCTTGGTGTTTACTCTTGATACGGGGTCGAGCACCGATTTGCGAAGCGGGGCGAAAGCCTCTCTTACCGCGCCGTTGACGGCGTCGTCGAGGAAGTCTCCCGTCAGCTTTACGTCCTGACCTATCTTAAGAAAAACCACGACCATGCCCGTATCCTGACAGACGGGGAGATGTTGTTCGCAAGCGTATTCAACGTTTTTGCACATTACGTCGAGAGCGAACCTCGTCGTCGGATTTTTTTCCGCATCGCGTGCCGCGCAAAGTGCCGCGGCGCACGAAGGTTCGACCTCGCAACTTATTTTGTCTATGGCATTTTTTATGCCTTCGGCAATAAGATTTACGTCAATTTCAGTCATATTTCCTCCGCTGTTTGTATTTTACCATAATCAGTTGATTAGCACAATTAAAATGTGATACAATTATATGACTAATACGGGCGTGCACATATGTGCGCACACGTTATAACGATCGTACTTATTATGGGAAATTTCGAGATATGCACCCTTGCCAGCGGAAGCAAGGGCAATTGTACTTATATAAAGTGCGGGGCGACGTCGCTTATCGTCGACGAGGGGCTGACCGTCAAGGAACTCAGGCTGAGAGCCGCTTTGCGCGGCATCGACCTTGCCGACGTGTCTGCAGTGCTCGTCACTCACGAACACAGCGATCACGTCAAGGGCGTGGAGCAGTTTTCAAAGGAGTTCGGCGCAAAAGTCTATATGCCGCTGACATGTTATGAGGCGATGCGCTCGAGGCGAGAGATCGTGACGTCGTACGAACACGTTGACGGTTTCGAGGCGGGATTCGACGTGGGAGACGTACACGTCGAGCCGTTCAGACTTCCGCACGACGCGCGCTATACCGTAGGCTACAGGCTGACGGACGGCAAGACGGACGTCGCAATCGCGACAGACCTCGGCTTCGTCAGCGACAACACTCTCGCGAGACTTTGCGGGTGCAAGGCGGTTATAGTCGAGAGCAATCACGACAAACTCATGCTTGAAAAGGGCAGATATCCCTATCAGCTCAAGGTCAGGATCGCGAGCAAGAACGGGCATCTGTCCAACGCGGACAGCGCGGCGATAGCTTCTCAGCTTGTCGCAAGCGGCGCAGAAAGGATATTGCTCGCTCACCTCAGTGAGGACAACAATACGCCGGAGCTGGCTTTCGAAGCAACGAAAGAGCAGCTCGACAAACACGGAATACGGGAGGGTAAAGACGTGCTGCTGGACGTTGCATATCAATACCGCCCGTCGGAGATCATCAGACTATGAAAATTTACGAATACCGCAACAAGAATTACCCTTATCTTGAGACGTACGACGCAGGTGCGATGTTCATCGGCAGCTATGTGCTCAAACTTTTTTTGCAAGTTGCGCTCGTCGTGCTCCTTGCAATGACGGACGTGCCCGATACTTTTACGTCCACGATGGGCGGGATATGCCTGATCACGTCTCTCAACGAGCTGGCGTTTTTCCTGACTCCTGTCGCATACGGCAAGATAAGAGGCAAAAACCTCTTGGCGGATATGGGTTTTGAGAAAAAGTTCTCGCCGTGGGTCGCTCTGCTTTGCGTGCCTTTGGCAATAACGGTGATATGCTTCGGCTCGCCGCTCGCCAACGCTTTTATCAAGCTGGTAGAACTGATCGGTTACAAGACGGAAAACGTGACTTCCGTCGTCGTGGACAGCGGCTCCGATCTCGCGTTGACGCTGGTGTTCGTAGCGCTGATACCCGCGATAGCCGAGGAGTATCTTTTCAGAGGCAATATCGCGAGAGGACTCGCCAAAAACGGATACTTCTTCGCCGTTATGGTATCGTCGGCGTTGTTTGCGTTGATGCACGGCAACCCGTTGCAGCTTGTTCATCAGTTTATAATCGGCGTCGTATGCGCGGTGCTTTATTTCTCCACGAGGAGCCTTGTTCCGTCGATACTGCTTCATTTTCTCAACAACGCGATCGCGCTCGTGCTTGGTTATTTTGAGAGTATGGGCAAGCCGATCGATCTGCCCGCGTGGGGCTGGGCGATAGTATGCGTCGCGGGACTTATCGCAAGCGTTCTGCTCTTGTGGGCGGTCGTCGCGCTTTCTTCAAAGCATAAACAAAAAGAGGGCGGAGAACAGACTTTGTCCGAAGTCGCCGCGGCAGAGTACGCGCGCAAAAAATATGCGATACCCGCTTTCCAGCAGAAGTTCTTCGGGCTTCACCGTTCTGACGGAGAGATATTCGCAGACAATGCAGAGGCGGCGGAGATCAGCGAAAAACTCGATGGCGCGGAGACCGAGGCAGAAAAACTCGTCGTGCGCGCCGATATACAAGAAAAAGCAAAAAAGACAAGAATGAAGGACAAAAAAGCGCTGATCTACAGTTTTGTACTGACTTGCGCTGTCTGGATCGTCAGCTTTATCGTCAACGTGGTGTGAGATGAACGTCAACGTAGTCTGTATCGGCAAGATAAAAGAGAGCTTTTACCGCGACGCGCTTGCGGAATATGCAAAGAGACTTACGAGATTTTGCAGGTTCACGGTCACAGAGCTTGCCGAAAAACAGCTCGAGGGCAGAAACGAAGCGGATATAAAAGCGGTCAAAGAGGACGAGGGAAAGCGCATCGTAAATGCAGTGAAAGGCTATGTGATAGCTCTCGATATGCGCGGCGAACAGCTTTCCAGCGAACAACTCAGCGCGAAGATCGTCGGGCTTATGCAGGTTGCGAGCACGGTCACGTTCGTGATAGGAGGCTCGTACGGTCTTGCGGAATGCGTGCTTAAAAGAGCGGACTACAAGCTGTCGTTCGGGAAAATGACTTTTCCGCATCAGCTTATGCGCGTGATAACGGCGGAGCAGATTTACCGCGCGTTCACGATAGCAGAGGGCAGCGGATACCACAAATGACCGACCTGTAACGGCTTTTGCGCCTCAGGCATACAATGTCGGTATGTATACGGTGACAGATCTCGACAGGGATTTATCTGTGCTTGAGGCACAGGGGGCAAAGATATTCACGGTCGGCTACAGCGAACTGGGACGGCCGATAAAAGGCATATTCAAAGGGCGTACGGACGGACCGCAACTGCTTGTTCAAGGGGCGATACACGCGCGCGAATGGGTCACGGCGCAGCTTTGCGTGCTTCTCGCCGAAAGATACGAGGGAGAGTGCGGGCTGTGGTGCGTGCCGATGTCCAACCCTGACGGCGTCATGCTTGCTCAGTACGGCTTGGACAGCGTTGCAAATGCGGAAAAAAGAGATTTTCTTTACGGGATAAACGGCTATTCGGACGACTTCTCGCTGTGGAAAGCCAACGCCCGAGCGGTCGATCTCAACGTCAATTTCAACGCGTTGTGGGGCACGGGAAGAAGCAACGTGACTTATCCCGCGCCGGGCAATTATATAGGTCCGTATCCGTTCAGCGAGAGCGAGAGCAGGGCGCTGGCGACGTTCACCGACAAGGTGCGCCCGAGGTTTACGGTCAGCTACCACGCGCGCGGACGCGTGATATACTATGGCTTCAACGGCGCAAACCCCGATCCGCAGATACCGCGTATAGCGAGCGCGTCGACGGGATACCCCGCGTATACGTCCGAGGGGAGCGCGGGCGGCTACAAGGACTGGTTCGTGCTGACGACATACAGAGCGGGAATCACCGTGGAAGTCGGGACGGAGGGCACTCCTTACGACGAGCTGCAAAAACAATTGCCGTCAATGCTTGCGGAAAATTCGGGGTTGCTGCAGGCTCTGGACAGCGAGGCAAGGAAGAGTTTATGACAGAGAAAGAGAGATTTATGAAGATGGCGATATCCGCGGCGAAGCGGGCGGCAAAGGCGGACGAAGTGCCCGTCGGGGCAGTCATCGTCAAGGACGGGAAGGTCGTCGCCTCGGCGGGGAACAGAAAAGAAAGGGAAAACTGCGCCGTATTTCACGCCGAGATCGTCGCTATACGCAAGGCGTGCAAAAAGCTGGGCAACTGGTATCTGGACGGGTGCGAAATGTACGTCACCTTAGAGCCTTGCCCGATGTGTGCGGGCGCTCTGATAAATTCGAGACTGGACAAGCTGTATTTCGGCGCGTACGATCCCAAGGCGGGCTGTTGCGGCTCGCTCGAAAACCTTGTCGCAGACGGCAGGTTCAACCATACGCTCGAGGTCGAGGGCGGCATTCTAAAAGAAGAATGCGCGGCTCTGCTCAGCGGATATTTCAAAAACAAACGCGCGCAGAACAAGGCGGCGAAAGAAGGGAAAAAAGGAGTATAAAATGCTGATAGTAGGATTGGGAAACCCGGGAGCAAAATACGATGATACCTATCACAACATGGGCTTTCAGGTAGCGGACAGGCTTGCCAGGCTGATGGGAGTACAGATCAAGGAAAAGACCTGCGACGCGTTTGTCGCGACGTTTTACGTCAAAGGAGAAAAGACGGTCATTGCAAAACCTCAGACGTACATGAACGCTTCGGGAGGGAGTGTGAAGCAACTTCTGGGCGCATTAAGGCTCGATCCTCGCGAATGTATAGTCGTATACGACGACGTGGATCTGCCCATCGGCAATCTGAGACTGAGAAAAGAGGGAAGCGCGGGCACGCACAACGGCATGCGCGATATAGTCGACAAGCTCGGCACAACGGCGTTCCCGAGGATAAGGGTAGGCATAGGACACGAGACTAAAGGAGAACTCCGCGATCTCGTGCTTACCAAGGTCGAGTGGGAATACAGAGACGTCATAGCAAAGGCGCTTGACGACGCCGCGGCGGCACTCAAAGAATATATCGAAAACAAGGACTTCGACGCAATAATGAGAAAATACAATTCTCATAAAAAATAAAATTTTCATACCCGTGTCGATTATGGACGAAAAACTAAGACAACTTCTATCGCTTGAAAATCTCGGCGGCGACTTTAAAAAGATATACGACGACGTACAGGCGGGCAGAGATATAATGGTGTTCGGGCTCAACTCTCCGCAACGCGCTCACGTGGCGGCGGGGCTTGGCAAGTTTTTGCTTTACGTCGTAAAGGACGGCACCTATGCGCTAAAAGCAGAGGAGGCTTTGTCTGATTATTTCGACAGCGACGACATCGCTTATCTTCCCGAGAAGGACGACGTGCTGATATACCGCAAGGCTTTTCAGGCGACTTCGCTGACAAGACGCGTTTCCGCGCTCAGCAGACTTGCGAGGGGAGAGGTAAAGTGTTGTATCACCACGGCGGCGGCGCTGATGCAGTATATGCCGTTTGCCGAAAATCTGCTCAATGCCACGATCGGGATATCCGCGGGACAGGAACTTGACGTCTATTCGCTTTGCGAGAGGCTCGTGGCGGCGGGTTATCACAGAGAGAGCGCGGTAGAAGAAAAATGCACGTTCTGTCTCAACGGAGACATACTTTCGGTCTATCCCGCGGACAGAGAACTGCCCGTCAGGATATCTTTCTGGGGCGATACGGTAGAAAACATCAAGAGTTACGACCCCGATACGATGACCACGGTCGCTACTGTGCCGTCGGTGACGATCTATCCCGTCAACGATATGCTGATAGAGCGCGACTACATGGTCAACGCGCTCGCTACCGCAAAGGCGAGGACGGAAAAGATCCCCGTCAAAGCCGCCGAGCGCGCGAGAGAGATAATCGGAGAGCTCGAGTCCGATCAGGTCGGCGATCAGAGTTATCAGTGGCTCATCCCGTTCGTAAAGAAGAAGATGACGACGATAGCGGGGTACATACCGGGCGACGCCGTCGTGTTTTTCGACGAGCCGTCGGCGATCTACGAAAAGATGTGTCTCGTCGAGCGCGAGACTCTCGAGAGGGTCAAAAACCTTGCCGAGGACGGAGAGGTGCTCAAAGAACACGCGGGAGCTTTTATCGGGGCGGACGACGCAGTCGCAGTGCTCTCCCGATACTGCAAGGTGGGCGCGGCGCAGGTCACTTCCACCAACAGGATAGTGTCGGGTCCGTCCGCGCTTTACAGTCCCCGCGCGGTCTCTGTCGAGAACTACACTTTCAATATCAGACAATTCCACCGCGACGCGGTCAATTTCGTGACGGCGGGTTATTGCGTGATAGCTTGTATGGGAGATCGGGCGACGGCAAAGAGCTTTGCCGAGAGCCTTTATCAGGAGGGCGTGCCCTCGCGCTACGAGGAGGAGCTCGGTGGCTGGCAGAACACTCTGCTCGTCACTCCGATAGAGATAAGACACGGCTTCTGTTATCCCGCCGAAAGGATAGTGATAATAGGCAAGCGCGATCTGTTGAAGGGAAGCGGAATGGTCAGATCGGACGCTTCCAAGACGAGGATATTCACGTTGCCCAAGGTGGGCGATTACGTCGTGCGCGAGGTGCACGGTATAGGTCGTTGTATCGGCACGGAGCGCATAAAATACCGCGACGTTGAGCGTGATTACGTCGTGATCGAATACGCGGGAGGAGGACTTCTTCAGGTGCCCATCGACCAGATGGACAGACTGAGCAGATATTCGGGCAGCGACCGCGCGCCCAAGCTGTCGAAACTGGGCGGCAAGGACTTTGAAAAGACCAAAAAGCAGGTCGAGAAGTCGGTAAAGAAGATGGCGATAAACCTCGTTCAGCTGTATGCGGCGAGGCACAAGGCAAAGGGGCACAGGTATCCGCCCGACACGTTTGAGCAAAAGAGATTCGAGGACGCTTTTCCGTACGAGGAGACCGCCGATCAGCTTAGGGCGACCGCCGAGATAAAAGCCGATATGGAAAAGGGCATCGTGATGGACAGGCTTTTGTGCGGGGACGTAGGCTACGGCAAGACAGAAGTCGCTTTCCGCGCGATATTCAAGACGGTGATGGAATCCAAACAGGCGGTGATACTCGCGCCGACCACCATACTTGCGAATCAGCATTACGAGAGCGCGAAGGAGAGGTTCGAAGGCTTCGGTCTGCAGATAGAACTTCTCAACCGCTTCAGAACGAAAGAACAGATAGCAGAGTCGCTCGACAACGCGAAAAGCGGCAAGGCCAACATCGTCATCGGTACGCACAGGTTGCTTTCAAAGGACGTCGAGTTTGCCGATCTCGGGCTTATCGTTCAGGACGAAGAACAGCGCTTCGGCGTAGAGCACAAGGAAAAACTCAAGCTGCTGAGGAGCGACGTCAACGTACTGACCCTTTCTGCAACCCCGATACCCCGTACCCTCAACATGGCGATGAGCGGGATAAGGGATATCAGCGTGCTCGAGACGCCTCCGTCAAGCAGGATACCCGTACAGACTTATGTGACAGAACTCACCGACGCGCTGATCCGCGACGCCGTAGCGAGGGAACTCGCGCGCGGAGGACAGGTGTTCATTCTGTATAACAGGGTAGAGACGATCGACGAATTTGCGGGCAATATCAAAAAGCTGATTCCCGAGGCGAGAGTCGTCGTCGGTCACGGTCAGATGGAAGGAAGCGAACTCGAAAATACCATGCAGGCGTTCTTTACCAAACAGGCGGACGTGCTGGTTTGTACGACGATTATCGAAAACGGCATAGACGTGCCCGACGCCAATACCCTTATCGTCTGCGATGCTGACAGGCTGGGGCTTGCCCAGCTTTACCAGCTCAGAGGCAGAGTCGGCAGACGCAACAGGATAGCTTATGCCTATTTCACTACGAGACAGGGCAAGGTGCTGACGTCTGACGCTACAAAACGCCTGACCGCGATCATGGATTTCACAGAGTTCGGCAGCGGCTTTAAAATCGCCATGCGAGACCTCGAAATACGCGGAGCGGGCAACATTCTCGGCAGAGAACAGCACGGACATATCGCGAAGATAGGTTACGATCTCTACTGTAAACTGCTCGCACGCTGCGTTGCGGAACTGAGAGGAGAGGAAAGCGACGAGGACAACGACGTCGAAGTCAACGTCGCGATCAACGCATATCTGGACTCGCACTACGTGAAAGACGTGGACGCGAGACTGAAGATATTCAGGACGATCGCGGACCTTTACGGCCCGGAGGACGCTCTCGGCTTTATCGACAGACTGCGCGAGCATTACGGTCCCGTGCCGAAACCGCTCGTCAACCTCGTCAACGTTGCGGTAGCAAAAAATTACGCCAAGCGCATCGGGGTCAGGAAGATCGTCGTGTCGGACAAGATCGCGGAACTCGTGTTCAGAGACGCGGAACACATACGCAGAAAGCGGGTCTTCGACGCTTTGGCGGCAATGTCGTCAGTCTGTACTCTTAGCGGAGACGCAGAGCCGAAGGTCGTTTTCGACTGCAAAAATCTGCCCAACGAGCGCAAGTTCCTGCTCGTATGCGAGTTTTTGAGTAAATCGGTCAAAACTTTTGAATAAAACGTTTTACAACGCGCAAAGTGTTGTGTATAATAATATAAGTAGTATTTTATTTTTAAAATAAAAGGAGCATATGCAATGAAAAGTAAATTGCTAGCAATCGCGGTAGTTCTCATCATAGTCGCTTCGCTTACGGTCGGTTGTTCTTCCGGTCTGTTTGAGATCGACGGTGACAGAGACTATCATCAGGTTGTCGCGACTGTTCAGTACAATCAGATGAGCGAGCCGATATACAAGGGCGACGTTCTGGTGTATTACAGCCAGTATGCGGCAATGTATATACAGTATTACGGCATGAGCTCGGAAGACGTCATCGAGTATTTCTACGATACGCTTTCCAAGCAGAAGTTGCTTTTGTTGTATGCAAAGGACTATCTTGCCAAAAACGATCTCGGCATTACCGACGATGCGGCGATCGCGAAACTTTCCAACGCCGATTTCCTGACGGTTGACGAGCGCAGATATTGCATCGAGATGACCAACAAGACTTTTGAAGAAAGCTGGCAGGAGCTTATCAGCGACCTCGAAGAAGAACAGGAGCAGAACCAGGGCACCGATGACGAGACCGCCGAGGACGAAGAAAACACCGAGGACGAAGATCTTTTGGAGGCACGCCCGACCAGAGACGAGGCGGAGGAATCCGACGAGTATGTAGACGAGGGATTGACCGACGAGAGCAAGCTCCCCGAAAAGTTCACCGACTACGTAAACAATAAGATCAATGCAGAAGAGGACAAGACTGCGCAGAAGAATATGCAGACCGCGCTCGACGACCTCAACAAGAATCTTGCAAATTCTTATAAGGATTACGATTATTATCTCAACAGCTATTACGAGACGAGAATCCTTGAAAAGTACGAGGATATGCTCGGTGAATCCCTGCCTGAAATAACCGACGAAGAGATAGATACCTATTATACCAAGCAGAAGAATACTCAGATCAGCAACTATATAGACGAAGCGGCTTATTCCGGCGCGCTGTCTTCCGCAAGCAACGTTATATATCATACGACCAAAGGCTATTCGCAGGTCAGAAGCATACTTCTCCAGTTCAGTGAAGATCAGACCGCTGCATTGGAAAATGTTCAGGCACTCCTCGAGGGCAATGATACCGCGATAGAAAATTACCGCGCGCTCCTCGCTCTCGGCAGCGACGTCGCAAGCAGCGACGGTCTCGGCATCTACGAAAACCTCGCGGACAACGGCATCAAAGTCAACGTCAGCAATCCTGATTATAATGCCGACGAGGACGAACTTAAAGACGCTTATACAGATCTCGGCGTAGATTACCGCGTGGTGCTTTACGCTATGGCTAACGATATCGCAGACAAGGCGGACAAGCTGGTCGCGGCAGCTGAAGCACAGGGCATTACCGATGCGGTTCAGCTGCAGGCTGTCAGAAATTACGCGCTCAACGAGGCTATCACCGATTGGCTCTATCTCGTGAACGATGACGACGGAATGTTCGAGAGCGACACTTACACCGTGACCCCTGACGGCTCCGACAGCTCGTACGTAGAAGAATATACCGTCCTTGCGAGAAAACTCGCTTCTCAGGGCGCGGGCAGCTACTACGACGCTCAGGCAACTTCCTTTACCGACGGAGTAGCTCTCAGCTATACTGTCGAGGAAGGCAAGACCCCGACAGCATTGCTCGAACAGGCGAACGGCAAGACTTATTCGATATCTGCCGAAGTCAGCACGTCAACCGATGCCGACGGCGAAGAACTCACGACAACGGTCTATACGCTCAAGACCGAGGAGGGAAACGAGATCAGCTTTATCGTCAACGACTACGGCATTCACGTAATTTTCGTCAAGAGTCTTTACGTTGACGAGACGCAGTCCGAAAACATCGTCGAAGTCAAAGACGACGAAGGCGAAGTCAAGGGATATCTGCTCGGTCTCGACTACCGCTTCTCCGAGAGCGTTGAGGTCAAGTACGTCAAAGATGCGGACGGCAACAATACCGACGAGGTCGAAAGCATTACCGTTGAGATCAAGACCGTGCGCGAAACTTTCTCTGAACTCATCAGAGACGGCAAGGTCAGCGAAAACTATTCCGACGTGCAGAATCAGGTAATCAAAGACTATGCCGAAAAATGCATTACGCAGAATTCCAAAGTCTATAAGGCAACTGTAAAAGAAGTCGCATAAAAGTGCAACGTCAACATGGAGCGGAGCGATCCGCTCCTTTTTTATATTCATAGCGAAAACGCAGAGTTGTAAAACATTTATAAAATTAATTCTTTGATCTACAATATCCGACTTGATTTTTTCGCGTGCTGATAATACAATATATATAGTTGACGGCGATACGCCGTGGAGGAGATACTATGTCGAAGGAAAAAACTCTCGCAAGCAAAATGCTTTATGACGGCAGGATACTGCAACTTTACAAGGACGACGTAGAGCTGGAGAACGGAAAGACGAGTGTAAGAGAATATGTGCGCCACAGCGGAGGAGCATGTGTGCTTGCGGTTGACGAGGATGAGAATATTTTTCTTGTTACGCAATTCCGCTATCCGTACGGTGCCGAAACAATCGAGATCCCCGCGGGCAAACGCGAGAAAGGGGAGGATCCTTTGGCGTGCGCTACGAGAGAACTTGAGGAGGAGACGGGATTGGTAGCGGACAATATGCGCCTTTTGGCAAGCGTTTATCCTACCCCCGCGTATACCGACGAGATACTCTATCTCTATCTTGCAACAGGTCTCAAAGAGACAAAGGCGCATCTTGACGAAGGCGAATTTCTCGGAGTAGAAAAAGTGCCGTTCGAAAAGGCGTATCAGATGGCTGTGAAAGGCGAGATTCACGACAGTAAGACATTGGTCGCAATTTACGCGTACGCAGCAATGAAGGCGAGAGGAGAGTTTTGATATAACAAGGCGAACCTTTGTCTTACAGACAAGTCGGACTGCCTAACCGTCTTGAGTTGGCGGTATGACGATATCGTCCGTCATGTAGCATATCCGACTTAAAATATGTGACAAATCATTATGCGCACCCGAAAGGGTGCGTTTTTTGCGTTTAAAGAAATGATAACGCCGCAACTAAGAGAAGCGGCATATGCACGTTCAATGCGACAATCGATGCGCCGCAAAAAAAAACGAGACAACCTCAAGGCAGGCGAAGCAGGGGGCGGGTGATCGCTGGCAGTCGATACGTTGTCGCTACGTAATGTTGTTTCTTTACAAATGTCAAAAAAATGAGTCCCGCATTTTGCGGAACTCACTTAATAATGCCAAGTAACGGCTTTATATCTGATTGGAGGAAATTACTTCTGATTCTTTTCCTTGTTGACGAAAATGTTGTTGGTAGCGGTTTCTTTCTTGATGGGGTTGACGCCGATCCACTCTTTCTTGAGGTTTCCGTTTTCGTCAAATCTGTGCGGATAGCAAGCTATCATCGTCTTCTTGATGCCGTCCTCGAGAGTGCCGCCGCCGTTGTAACCGAATTCGTCGTAATGCAGATGCTTTCTGACTTTGTCGATGACGTCCTGACCGAAGAAGAGATCCTGAGACTGAATGTCTTTCATCAGCTTTTTGTAGTTCAGACCGCTATCCTGGTTGGTCTTCTTGAGATCGTTGGCAACCATGTAGCCGCCGATGGTAGCCATCCAGGTGGGAACACCCATGTAACGCTTGGTTGCACCGACGTATTCCATCATCAGGTTGATCATCTCTTTATACTTTCTGTCGTAAGCGCCGATGGGAAGTTTGTCGCCGTGCTGACCGTAGAATGCTGCGGAGACGACGCCTTCTGCAATACCCTGAACGTGGATCATGTTCGTGCCGCCCTTCGGGAACATGACCGCGGGCATCTTAGCAAATCTGTCGAGGAACACCTCTTTCCAAAGCGGCTCGCGCTCGGGCATATTGCCGAAGATGTAGGGAAGCTCGAGGACTACGACGTCCATGCCGCCGTTTTTCTGACCGCCGCCGACGTTGATGAGAGCGTCAGCCTGCTCGCAACGTACCTTTATGTACGGATGGTTGTCGGCGAGATGCTTCTCGGGCCATACTCTGTCAAAGTAAGCGAAGTAGGAGTTGAGAAGAATAGCCTTCTTTACGCCGGCTTCTTTTGCAGCTTCGAAAACGGGGATAACTTTTTCTACCAGATAGTAGTGGAAGAAGTCATAGCCGCTTACGCCGGGATGGGTATGCATACGATCGTCAGGACCGACTGCGTAAACCATAACGTCGTAACCCTTGAAGTATTCGACGAGTTGTTCTTTCTTCAGGCACTTCTCATCGGCATGCATCTGTCTGAGATTGAAGAGCATACCGTAGTTGACCTTGATCTCCTTCGGCCACCAGCTCTGGTTAAGCGTGATCTCGTTGGGGAGAGCGAGAACGGCAACGTCAACGCCCTGCTTCAGGAACTCTTTGGCAGAATAAAAACCGAGGAAGCCGGTACCGCCGCAGATAAACACCTTTTTTACATCCAATTTCTTTTCAGTATTTTCCATATTTCACCTCTTTCATTCAAATTGCCCCTCCCGCGGAAAACGGGAGAGACAACCGTTGATTTCCTTATTTTTTAAATTTCTTTTCTGCCTCGAGGATATCCTTGTAGCAGTTTTCGTCGTAGTAGTTGTTCTCGGACGGGTCGTGAGTATCGTACCAGACCTGTGCGAAGAACGGGATGTGCTTAGCAAGCTCGTCGAACTTCCAAGGAGCGGGCATGCAGCACTCGGGGCACCAGTGACCTGCCTTGATGATGGTGTACGGAGAGGACTCGAACACGTGTCCGTCGTGGCACTGCCATTTAAGCTTGGTGTAAAGGTCGCCCTTTACCATGGTTTTGCTGAGGCACTTGCCGCCTCTGTATTCAGCCGCCTGCTGCATATCGGTGATGTCAAGCTCGCTGTCCGGCTTGCTTTCGTCGTAACCGTGATTGAGAAGGAACTGTTTAGCGTTCTTGATGTCTCTGCGATATTCGTAGTCAACGACGTTGCCGTCCTTGTCTTTGATCTGATTCTTGCAGAAGAGCGGGAACTTGCTCCAGTCGTCGCCGATCTTGTTGTAAGCCTCTCTGCCGCCGAAGAACGCTTCGACACGCTTTTCGAGACCGTGATTGAGCCAGAACATAGGAGCGTTGCTGTCTTTGAAAAGTCTCTGGATAGCCACCTTGCTTATCAGGCTCTTGGGAGCGAGAACGCCCAGTTTGAAATACCAGTTCTGCTTAGCCATTCTTGCCCAGAAATCTTCCCAGCTGTCGGTCTTCTGGAAGTCGAGATAGTCATCGAGCACGTCGGAGTCATAGTACCAGAAGCAGTGGAAGTTTCTGGTAGCGTTCCAGTTGGGTTTGAAGAATTGTTCGGGGATAGCGCCCATCATGCCGAAGCCGACCGCCATAGTATTGTAACCGGTAACACGGCAGGATGCGCCGCCGCCGATATTGTAAACTTTGTTCCAGAAACCGGGTTTGAGGGTGCCGGTAGCGTCTTTGACTGCGAGGTTTTTCATCAGAATGCCGCTCTCTTTAGCGGTTGCCCATTCGATAGGCACATTCCAGCAGGTGTGGAACATAAGACCGTCGCTCATATTGTTCTTGAACAGATTGTCGTGCAGGACGCCGGACTGACGGAGAACTACCCAGTTGGGGAGACCCTTCTCAAGCAGGTATCTCTCTGCGCGGAGCTTGGTGATAGCGTAGAAGTCGAACGCGCTGGGGAGCAGAGGATCGCCTACGCGGCCCCAGGGGTGCTGCCAGTCGCGGTTGCCGTATTCAGCTACGGTAGCGATATGTACGAGCTTGATGTCCTTGGCGCGCGGGCTTTCCGCAATAGCGTCCACAAGGTTGCAGGTGCCGTCGAAGTTCGCGCTCTTAGCCAGCTTGGGATTGTGGTCCGAAGTGGGCGGGATGATAGCGGCGCAGTGGAAAACGTAATCGCTCTCTGCGACGCAATCGACGCAGTCCTTTTTGTTGGAAAGGTCACCGAATACGACTTTGATATTGTCGCCGTATTTCTTTTCAAGTTTCTTGGCGAGTTTGATGTTCGCGTCTTTCTTTCTCAGAAGAATGAGAGCCTTGAACAGCTTCGACTCTTCCATAACGCTCTGAAGAACCTGGCTGCCCATGGATCCGGAAGCGCCCGTGATAAACACAACTTTCTTTTCGTTCATAATTCCTCCAAATGAATGTTTTCATATGGCATAATAAGCCTTGGCATAATTATAACATAAGCGGACAAAGCATTACAAGCAATATTAAAATATTTTTACTTAAATTACATATAATAGAGCCGAAGAAACATCGGTTTTTTAAGGAATATTGATTATATGAGAACCAAAAGTTATTCCAGAATTATTTTTGTTATTTTGCTCGGCATCGCGTCGGTTGCGGCTGCGCTTTGCCTTTTTTGCTCGTGTACTTTTTCCGGAGGTAAAGAAGGAATGGGGGACGGGCACATTATTCTCAATTGTTCTTTTGATTATCTGACTGCGGGAGAAAGCAGACGCTATTACGCAAAGCAAAGCCCTTCGTCGGCTGATTATGTTCTCGTTTGGGAAAGTTCCGACGAGAGCGTGGCAACCGTAGACAAAGACGGGAACGTCAGCGCGCTTGCGGGAGGCAAAACCCGTATCAGGGTAAGAGCGGAAGGAAAACCGTACAGAGCGGAAATGGAATTGACAGTGGCGGACGTTGCAGTCGGAGCAGAGGAGGGGAAACAGGCGCTGCAATCGGCGGTTGACAATGTGAAAAACAATGGCGTCGTGTTGATTACGGGCGGTTACTTCGATGGCATCGAAGTCGATAAAAGGCTGACGATAAAGGGCGCGGGAGACGCCGCCGTGGCAGGCATAACGGTAGAGGACGACGCGCAGCTTTTTATCAACTCCCTCTCTGTCTACGCCACGCCCGGGTCGGAGGCGAATGCCTGCGTAAAAGTGGGGAAAAACGCCTCCTTTACAGCTGTGGGTTGTACGTTTTTTTACGACGATCCGACTGCGCAGACGACTTCTGACGTTGCCGTGTCGGCACCTGCGGACGCGTCTGAAATATATTGCAGGGCATGCTCGTTCAACGGATATTCGGAATGCGTGGCGATCGGTGCAACGGACGGGTATATATATATCGTAAACAATGATTTTTCAGACGCAGAAACCGCCGTTTGCGTTGATCTGAGGAGATCTGACGTCGGCGAGGACGGTCGTGCTACGGGAAAGGTCGCGGACAACGTGTATATAGATTGCAGTGAGTGCGTGAAATTGCTTTTTAACGCTTTATCCTACACGGGCACGCTCGAAATTCCGGATTCCGAAGTCTCTGTACCGCACTGAAAACTGCGTTGAAATACTTGATTTCGGTCGGAATATTGTTATAATATTATAATGTAATGTTGCGCCCGCGTGCAGATAATTTACAATGGTTTGTCGCGAGAGGGTGCGGAGGATTGTGCGATATGGCAAGAAATTATACAAAAAAAGAGACGGAAAGTCTGGCTACCGACGAGTTCGAGGATGCGCGCGGGACTATGCCTGACGGGCACGAAGAAAACGTATCCGAAGAGAGAGAAGAAAGCGGCTCCGACGGCATAATCCGCATCGGAGAGCATGCCGAAGCAAAAAAACTGAATAAGTTCGACATGTTCTGTCTCAAGATATGGACGTATATCGTGGCTTTCATAACCACGCTTGCGAAGTGGATAAACACGGGTATTTTCAAAATATTCAAGAAGAAACTTCCGGAGAGATACATAGTGGCTTTCATTTCGGTGGTGCTTATAGTGCTGCTGATGCTGCTCTTTACCGCGCCTTTCAAGATTACCGTCAACGAAAAACTTTCTCTCGATATTTTCAACAGCAATCTCACTCCCGTTTACCAGAAAGTAGGGGATACGCAGGATGGTACGCCCATCTATAAATGGGGCTATGCTAACAAGAAAGGCAAAGTCGTGATCGACTGTCAGTACGAAAACGCGCTCGAGTTCAAATACGGCGTAGCTTTCGTGAATATCGTAACTGAAAAAGACGGTATAATAGAAAATTACTGGTGTCTTATCGACAAAAAAGGCAAGGCTAAAGGCAATAAGAAGTTTTATTATACTACAGAGCTGGGGGACAGACTTCCTGTCGGACAATTCGGCGACGACGACAAGCTTGCTTGGGTATACGTGGGCGGCAAGTACGGATATATAGGCACAAACGGCGAAATGAAAATCGACGCATTGTTTAACGACTCGGGAGATTTCATCGACGGGCTTGCGAGAGTCAGAAGCGGGTCGCAGGAGTTTTTTATAAACACAAAAGGCGATCAGAAAAGCGCCTCTTACGAAAAAGTGCGCGACTTCAGCGAAGGGTTTGCGGCAGTTAAGAAAAACGAACTCTGGGGTTTTATCAACGATAAAGGGGACGTTGCAATAGAAACGCGTTTTGACAACGTCAGCGATTTTTATTGCGGCTATGCTCTCGTCAAGAGCGGTTCGTCTTACGGCGTGATAGATACTTCCGGAAAGCTCGTGATACCGCTTGCCGAGTTCAACGACATAGGCGTGGCGCAATATTTCGACACGTCCTGGTGGGATTGATCCGGTATATGCAAGCAACACATATTTATTGATTAAAGATATAATAAAAGACGCGAACGGACACGCGTCTTTTATTATATAACATAATTACATATATTGACCGATAGCAGAATCTGCGCAGAAGTATCCCGTGTGTTTAAAAGACCGGTACGGGACGGAGAAGAATGGGGTAAGAATGCAGGGGCGAAAATGTCAGGGGTTGATCGCACTCGTTTTACGCGATGTCGAACAAGATAAAAAATCCGAAATTTTTTGCTTAAACCTCTTGTAAACATTGAAAAAGTATGATAATATAAAGGTCCACCCTCGCGAGAGGCACAACGTTTTGGGGCGAACAAAAAACAATTTAAAAAAATTATGAAAAACCCCGAAAAATGTTTGACATAAAAAAATCGTTGTGATATTATGTGGAAGCTGTCTCAAAGAGATAGCGACAAACGGACATTAAAAACTGAACAGAAAGGTGAGAAGTAGAAGTCAAGCATAAAAGCGAAAACAACTGCTTTGAACTTAGAAAAATTAGCGAGTGTACAATTAAACACAAGCAAAGTCAACGAGTTTAAAGAGTTAGAGATTGAACTTGAGAGTTTGATCCTGGCTCAGGACGAACGCT
>CALWKV010000097.1 GCA_944381355.1 uncultured Christensenellaceae bacterium
TCCAACGTATGGAGAAGACGAGAAAGAATACAACAGAAATGTCGTAAGGTTTACGAAGAATTACATTGACTTAAGCGGAGCCGTAACAAGCCCCGTTTTTTATGCTCCAAAAGACCGTTTTGAATTAGATTGAAATCTTGTTTTTTCAAATGCAACCACAAATTGCCCTTTCTTGACAAAGCGTTATTCTGTAGGTATAATTAACATTATTATTCAAGAGGAATCTCTATGCGAGCATCAGAATTAAAGATTATACGATTCAATCATACGTACATTGATATTGTATTTGACATTCAAAGAAGAGCTTATTCCCCGTTATTCAAAAAATATAATGATGTCAAAACAAATCCATATTGCGAAAGCATAGAAACAGTTCTTTCAAAGTATTCCCGACCCGACACCGACGGATATCTGTTTTTATACAACAACGAATTTGTCGGATGTGTCAGAATCGTGAAAAAGGATAGCATTTGTAAAGTTGCAGCTCTTGCAATACTTCCTGAATATCAGAACAAAGGCATTGCGCAGACTGCGCTTTTACTGATAGAGAAGAATTATCCCAATATAAAAACGTGGACTTTGGATACAATTAAGCAAGAATCAGGTAATTGCCATTTATATGAAAAACTGGGATATAAAAAAACCGGAATTGAAAAACCAATAAAGGACGGTTTAACGATTATAGATTATATCAAAGCGTAAATTCAGTTTTATTCCCATTTTGCAAACAAACGGCGGATCTCAACATTAGAGGTTCGTCGCTTTTTATTAAACTGTCTTTTCATTCGCACTATATTAATTACTCTTACTTTTCGGATTTTTTCTTATATGTTTTTTCAACGCCTTTGACAATTAGACATGCGCTTATCTTGATACAAGTCTGACCATAAAATGGCAGTTAGACGTGCGCTTGGCTATATACAAGTAAAATCATTTTAAGAATTTTCTAAAACAGCCTTGACTTTGGCTTCTTTCGTGCCTTTTAAGTGAGAGGGAAAATTTTTTGCAAAAACCCGTTTACATTTGCCTTTTTCGTGGCTAATAAGTGAGGGGGTAAAAATTATTGAAAAAGTTACGCAAAAGGGGGTCCCTTTTCGTCTTTTTCGTGGCTTATAAGTAGAAGGGTTTTTCACTTCAAAGCTCTTTTGGAAAATTGTGCAAAACTTTTCGCAAAAAACCATGGACTTTTGCCATTTTCGTGGCTAATAAGTGAGGGGTGAAAAAAGTTTTTCGAAAAGGGGTTAATTTTCGTCATTTTCGTTCCCTTATTAGTAAGAACTTTTTTTGCAAACTGGACATTAGGTGTCCGGTTCAGGGTATAAACTGATAAAAAATTTATCTGAACCGGAAATTAGGTTTCCGGTTTGTAAGATATAATCGGTAAAAAGTAAAGTCGCAAAAGCATTGCGGATTTACGAAAATATAAAACATATACACAGGAGGATATGCAATGAAGAAAAACAACCAACGCAAAATCTTAGCAATAGGCAGACCCGTTTTTGCGAACATGCCGAAAAGTGAGGCGAAAGCCTTTCTCACCACTATGCTTGCCTGCGTTCTCAACGCGTACAGCAAAAAGAAAGCCGAGCAAGAAAGACAAAGCATCGAAGACGAAAAGACCGAGAATAAAAAATCGGCGACAGCCGTTGAACAGAATATCGATCCGAAAGGCTGTACAAAGAATAATTCGGATTGCAGAAAACTATCGAACCCGAAAACAAGCAAAAGCAATATATAAATTTTTGAGAAAACGCAATAATCTTTCTTATCTTTTGTAAAGGGTAAACGAAAGCGTCTTTGCCGTCAAGGGAAAAATATATTGCCGTGAAAATCAGGTCAGAAGATTATTCAATATATTTTTCTCTTTCCTTGACTGCTTCGGCTCTTTCGTTTGTTTTCTCGGTGAAGAAAGAAAATTAAATTAATCAACAAGGAGGTAAATTACCAATGAATACAGCAGTTATCTACGCCCGCTATTCAAGCGACAGCCAGACAGAACAGTCCATCGAAGGACAGCTCAACGTCTGCAAAGAATATGCTCAAAACAACAACTATCTCATAGTCGACACCTATATAGACAGAGCCATGACAGGCACAAACGATTTGCGCCCTGCCTTTCAGAAAATGATGAGAGACAGCGCGAAAAAGCAGTGGGATACCATTCTTGTTTACAAACTCGATCGATTTTCCCGCAATAAGTACGAATCTACGATACACAAAAAAGCATTAAAGGACAACGGCATAAAGGTCGTATCCGCAATGGAAAAAATCCTCGATTCTCCAGAAGGAATAATCCTCGAAGCATTGCTCGAAGGCATGAACCAGTATTTCTCCGCAGAGCTTTCGCAGAAAGTACAAAGAGGACTCAAAGAAAGTTACCGCAAAGGCAACTATACGGGCGGTTTCGTATTGTACGGCTATGACGTTGTAGACAAAAAGAACGTTATCAACCCAAGCGAAAGCGAGATCGTAAAAGAAATTTTCACAAAGTATTCTCAAGGATATACCGCGGCATCGATCGCCAAAGACTTGAAAAACAGAGGTATACGCACCAAAAGAGGCAAATACATAGACGAAGTGAAAATTTATAAAATAATTTCAAACACCAAGTATAACGGCAGAGTCCAGCACGGCGACACAGTGTACACCAACATCTTCCCGAAGATCATAGACGACGACATCTGGAACAAGGTGCAGGACATAAGAAACTCAAACAAACATTCTCCCGGACGAAAGAAAGAAGTCTTTGACTTTATTCTTTCAGGCAAACTCGTATGCGGAGACTGCAAGCGTATGATGGTCGGCGAAAGCGGAACCTCTCACACAGGCGAAAGGCACTATTATTACAGCTGTCTTGCAAGGAGAAGAGAAAAACAGCCGTGCAGCATGAAATCCGTCAATAAACAATGGCTCGAAGACGCCGTAATAAATACTACCTGGGCTTTCCTATCGGACGGGGTTGCATTCATACGATAGCTGAAAAACTCTCTTCCATGCACGAAGCTCAGCAACGCGATAATGCCGTACTGAAAGACCTTGAGAATAAGCGTCTGACCGCGTTAAAGGCGTCTGAGAACCTGATCAAAGCCATTGAAGAGGGAATCATTACCAAGCAGACAAAAACGCGCCTAAAAGAGCTTGAGGCGCAGATATGCGAACTTGAATTCGATATAGAGCAAGCTCGCAACAAGAGCTATACTTATCTGTCCGTTAACGATATAGAAAACTACTTGCGTTCTTTCGCAATAGGCGATCTGTCCGACATCGATGCGAGAAAGGCTCTTATCCATACTTTTGGGAGAGAGATCGTTCTTTATAGCGACAAAATCATGATAACGTACAACTTCTCAGACAGATACGACGTTTGCGAAATAACAAAAGACAGAATAGAAGAAATCGAAAGACAGTCCGTAAAGACTGCCTTTTCTTTCACCGTAAGTTCGTATAAGCAAAACGCCTCTGCGCCAAGCAAAAAACCGAGGTAATACGCCTCGGTTTTTTGCTTGACAGCAGGAGAGGGATTCTCAGATTTAAAAATGCAAAAGTCAACGGGAAATGAAAATTCCTGAAAAAGATTTTAGTCGTTAATTTTCTTTGCTGCGACCTTCCGAATCTATGCAGGCGTGTGCTTGTCTGGCGGAGCGAAGCGACGCCACTTGTCTATGCCAAGCACACGCCACGGTGCCAAATGAACGACTATAGTTGTTGACATTACTTAACTAAATGCTATATAATATAGTCAAATACATATATAGAGGTGGGTTATGGTGAAATTGAAATATGGGAGAAGAAAACCTTATTTGATATTTAATAGCGATTGTGACTTTTTTGAAACATACGGCTTTTTGTGTAATCATATAAAACATAAGTTAAGCTTTCAATGGGAATATAATGCAAATAGTGGTGCTTGGGGAAATGAAGGTAGAATACATTTTTACAAAACCAATATAGGAAGCTATGTCCCAAAGCCTATTGCGTTATCTAACCGATTGACGGCTGGAAGAGGCGTCAATTTAATTCATAGATTGAACTGCAATGATTTTATTAAGGAGCTTGTCAACAATTATGGATTCGCAGTAAATCCAAATAAACCAGGAAACGCTGTGAATCGCTCGCCGCAAGGATTAATACCTCCGGCTAATCCGTTAGCATTTGTTCCAAATCAATATATAGCTGATTATAATAGGGGATATAATATGTAAAATATCAAAATTTGAATATGTTATTTGCAAATGCGAATAAAAAGTTTGCTTTTTATTCGCATTTTTAGTACAATAACATAGTTAGGAGGTGCATATGTCGATTAGCTATAATAAACTTTGGAAATTATTAATTGATAAAAATATGTCGAAAACAGATTTACGAATAAAAGCGGATATAGGCACTGCAACTTTAGCAAAATTAGGAAAGAACCAGCCAGTAAGTATGGATGTGTTGATGCGGATATGTGGAGTTTTATCTTGTAATATTTCAGAAGTAATGGACGTTTTACCTGCGGAGGTGGACGAATGAATCGCTTGACTTATATTTCTTTATTTAGTAGTGCAGGAGTCGGCTGCTACGGCTTCAAAATGGAAGGATTTGATTGCGTTGCAACTAATGAACTATTACCGAAACGTTTGGATGTCCAAAAATGCAATAACAAATGTAAATATAATTCAGGATATATTCTTGGGGATATACTATTGCCTGAAACAAAACAACAAATTCTTGATCAATTACAATTTTGGAAAGACAATGAATCGCTAAAAGATTTAACTGTTCTAATCGCAACTCCTCCCTGTCAAGGAATGTCCGTCGCGAATCATAAGAAAAAGGATGAACACAAACGCAATTCCTTGGTGGTTGCTTCTTTGGCATTGATAAAAGAAATTCAGCCAAGATATTTTGTTTTAGAAAATGTTAAAGCTTTCTTAAATACTATTTGTACAGATACGGACGGTACAGATAAAAAAATCAAACAAGCAATCAATGATAATTTATCATTAAATTATCGAATTGAGTTTAAAGTACTTAATTTCAAGAATTATGGAGCGAACTCAAGCAGAACAAGGACTCTCGTAATTGGTGTTAGAAATGATATATCTTGTGATCCTAATGATTTATACCCTGAATATAGAGAGGAATTGACTATACGTCAAGTTATAGGCGACTTGCCATCTTTAACTACAATGGGGGAGATATATCCTAAAGATATTTTTCATTATTTCAGGAGCTATTCTCCTGAAATGCGTCATTGGATTGAAGACTTGAAAGAAGGCGAATGTGCATTTGAAAATCAAGATAAGAACAGAGTGCCACACTATTATAGGAACGGAGAAAAAATATATACTAAAAACGGTAATGCCGATAAATATACTCGTCAATATTGGGATAAAGTTGCACCTTGTATCCATACGCGTAATGATATTTTAGCCAGTCAAAATACAGTTCATCCAACGGATGACAGGGTTTTTAGTATCCGAGAATTAATGAGATTTATGTCTATCCCTCAATCGTTCAAGTGGACTAATGATTCATTGGAAGAATTAAATCAATTATCTTTTGACGATAAAACCAAGTATTTGGCAATTAATGATATCAATATACGTCAATCTATTGGAGAGGCTGTTCCAACTGAAATATTTAGACAAATTGCTAAAGCAATACAAAAGGTCGAATGCAAATGACATTGCAAGAGTTTACGTGCAAATACAACATATTAAACTTAATTGATTTGGTTGATTGTATAAAAAAATACGGGACTAGTCTTCCTGTTGATTGTGTATATCAAGCAGCAGAATATTTGAATCCTAACCGCGATTTGACTGCTGCCTTTTATACCGATACTATGATATGCAAAAGAATCATGGATGAGTTGCCTGACTTTAACAATAAGGAGCACATAACTGTCTTGGAGCCTTCTGTTGGAGCGGGAAACTTTATTCCTTTCATTGCGGAGAAGTATAAGAATAAGAAAATTCTTGAACTTTATTTAGTGGATATAGATGAAAATGAACTTGAAATAGCCAAGTTGATTTTCGAAACTTTCTTTAGGGAAAAATATCCTAATGTTGCGATTATATATATTCATGATGATTATTTGAAATTTCCTGTTTCTGGTAAAAAATTTGATTTGGTAATTGGTAATCCTCCTTATGCCAAGATTAAAGATAACGACCTCTTACGGGAATATAAAAAGAACAGTATCATAACAAAAAGCTATAATCTTTTTGTTTGGTTTTTGGAAAAAGCCTATCATGATGGTGATTGGGTGTCACTTGTTGTGCCTAAAAGCGTATTGAATGCTCCAGAATACAATGAAATACGTAATCTCTTAAAGAAAATCAGAATATCGTCTATAATTGACTTTGGAGAGAATGGTTTTAAGGGCGTAAAGATAGAAACTGTAAATTTGCTTTTTAAAGCAAACGATGTTCCAAAGTCAACGCATGTGATATCCATTACTCAGAAGATTGATATTATTCAATCTCAAAACTATATTACCGATAATGCGTATCCGTCTTGGCTCATATATAGAAATGAAGTGTTTGATAAAACTGCAAACAGCTTGATTTTAGGTGTTTTTGAAGCATTTAGGGATCGCCAAATTGTCAATTCTATGCTTTCGGATAAAGGTAAATATAGGGTATTGAAATCAAGAAATATCGGAACAAACCAAATTATCGATATTAAAGGATATGACTCTTATATATCTGATTTGAGTGAACTTGCCGTTGCACGTTATCTAAACTGCCGAGGAGTAATTCTTATTCCAAACCTGAGTTATGCCCCGCGTGCTTGTTTTTTGCCAGAAAACACTATTGCTAATGGCTCTGTTGCATTACTAACGGTAAAAGATAAAAGTATCGCGATAAGCAAAACAGATTTAGCCTTGTTTGCAACAGAAGAATTTCATAATTATTATCGTATAGCACGCAATTATGGAACTCGTTCACTTAATATTGACAACAATTCCGTTTTTTATTTCGGGATAAGGAGAAAAACACATGACTGATAGCCAAGTAATAGAATTCTTAAACTCAAACAATTACGATATACGAATTTCTCACAATGCTCGTTGGATAGATCAAAAATGTACGCCGGACGTTACTTGGTCTATTGCAGATTTTGTCTTGAATTACGTGGACAATGTCAAAGATACTTTTACAGTTAAAGATATCTGGACAAGTGAGTACGCAAAATTAACAATTGCAGAAACATATTCTAAGCCTGGCACAGACGAAGCTACTGCTGAAAGTGAATACGATAAAGTTTTTTCGCAACCATTGGCGATGTTTTGCTATGCTGGAGTGATAGAAGATATTTGTCATGGAAAAAGACATTTGTATAGGATTAAAAATCGTGAATTGTTAGAGTATATTGCACGAAATGATATTTATGCTTTAAGATTTTTGTATAATTATATAGAAAAAGTATTACGTGATAGCGGATTGTTTGATAAAGTTGAAGCCTACTTTAATTGTCAAGATAAAATACATTTTAATGCGTTGAAAATTGCATTTATTGAATTTTATCATGAATATACTCCTGTGCAAAAAGATTATGAGCCTAAAAGAATATTCACAAAGGTCTTGAATCCATTAGCATTTAGGTATGGAAAGAAAGGGACTGAAAGCGGGAGAATGTCAGCAAACAGAATAACAAAATCAGACATGATGTATAATCGAGATAATTTCAGAGATGTTTACTCAGACAAACCAAAAGAGATTTCTCGTCAGGATTGGTTGATTATGCACCCGGAAATAGATGTGCGTAATGGTTACTTTGAGCAAATGATGGCGAGTTCAAAACGTATTTTGCGTCAATATATCACGAATGTTAGAAACAACATTTCAGAATTAACTCAGTTTGTTGAGGGGTACGATGATAGGCAATCTGCGACACAACTGCACCATATTTTCCCTAAGAATGAGTTTCCTGAAATAATGCACTTTTTAGAGAATTTGATAGCATTAACACCTAATCAGCATTACGGATTTGCCCATCCGAATAATAACACACAAATTATTGATATAACGGCACAAAAAGTACTACTCATTGCTAAAACTTGCAGCGTTAGAGCAAATTTAACAAACGAGTTAGAAGAACACATATTCACATTCGACAACTTACTTTATGTTTTATCTGTTGGATGGGAGGATCGTTCTGTCCTCGATATTGAGAATAACAACTTCTACGATGTGCTACACGCAATTACATATCATTATCAAACCATATAACTGAACGCTTATGAAAGATAATAAAATATTAGAATCGCAAAATGGTATTTCTTATGCGACGCCTAAACGATTAAGCACAAAAAAGCAAGTATATACGCAAGCTATATTGCAAAAGATCCCTCATGATACTGAGGGTAAAATAGATATTTGCTTGAAAGTTGGAAGATATAAAATTTTAGGTGGTACTGAAACGGATGCTCCAAAGAGTGAGTTAACGCTAACGTTCGAAGAATTTAAAAATTTAGTTGATTATATTGAAGAGTATTACAAACCATTAGAACTTGATGTTGAAAAGTTTATTCCTGTTGATAATACGGATTCAAAGCAATTGTTACTTCAGTTTAAGTCAATAGTCAACTCGGATGAGGAAGTTGCGACACAGTTGATAGATAGCGGTTTGTTAAGTGACAAAATCTATATTACCATTGATTTGATTAGAAAGCAAAAAGCATTAAATCATTTTAAGAATGCTATTGGTAAAGACTATTCAGAGAAGTATTGGCAAGATTGGTTTGAAAACAACAAGTGGATTCTTGGCTCTGAATATATAAAAATATTGAATGAACGCAAGATAGATAACAGTAATATCGCAGATTATTTGGTGAAAGCGTTTGATGGATTTTTGGATATTATCGAAATTAAAAAGCCTAACGGATTAAAATTTTGGGCAGAAACAAAAGATCACGATAATTATATACCTAGTTCTGATTTGATTAAAGCAATAACGCAATGTCAGAATTATCTTTACGAAATAGAACGCGAATCAAATAGTGCCAAATTTTTAGAAAGGACGAATGGAACAAAGATCATCAAGCCACGTTGCTTACTTGTTTTTGGACGTTCTAATGATTGGACGGAAGATAAACAAAAAGCATTTCGAATACTCAATTCTTCTTATACACAAATCAGTATCATGACTTATGATCATTTGTTATCTAGAGCAAATAGTATTCTGGGAATAAGTGCTATAAATAATATTGATGTTGAGGATTTACCGTTTTGAGAGTTTGATTTATTTTTCAGGTCCTCAATATAAAATATGTCGCAGTATTAAGATAATTAAAGGATAAAAAAATGGATAAACGAAGATATGATGAATATAAGAGAATTTTTTTTGACACGATTTTACCTCATCCAATTGTGGAAGAAGAGCGTAAAAGGATTTTTCAACCTTTAGTAAATTGGGTTAATAAGAACATTCCTTCCAAATTATTTAAATTCAGAGAATGCAATGAGAACAATATTCAGGCTTTTTCAAATAAGCAGGTTTGGTTTGCAACAGCATCCAAAATGAATGATGATTTTGATAGTTTATTATTTTGCGATGTTGATAGAATAAAAAGAGATTTCGATGAGCAATTTGATCACGACGGAAATCTAAAAATATATGATTTTTTAAAAGCTGGTGGTAAAATTCCTGATAATTTTATAAATCAGTTAGGTCAAGAATATATTCAAAAGTTTCTAGAAAATATAAGGAAATTAACCGGTGAAGAAATACATAAAACCAGTGTTGAGTTAAAAATATGTTTAGAAAAAGAATTTAACAATCAGCATCCCTTTGTTTCTGAAGTTGTGCAACGAGTAACCAAGTTTTCTTCATTTAGTGAAGATATTAATTCTCCTTTGATGTGGGGACATTATGCAGCTAAGAGTACAGGATTTGCTTTAGCTTATGATTTTAGGAACGGCAAATATAATGATTGTCCAATTTGTCCTAAACTCGGAATTAGTTGTTTTTCTCCAAAGACTCACGAAATATTTCCTGTGGTATATAGTGATACATTGTTTGATTCTACTGAGTATGCTAACTATTTGATGCAGTATGCTATACTGAGACACCAGTTACAGAAATTAAATTTAGAAAAAGACTTAATTGGAAAAATACTAAATACTGTAATATGTAACGATGTGTTTATGCATACAAAAATTCTGTTGCAAAAGTCTACGGCATGGAAAGAAGAAAAAGAATGGAGAATGACGATAAACTATGATTCGCCATCGTATTCATCTGATCAAGTAGCAAATGTTTTAAAAAAGCCGTGTGCTTTATATTTAGGAAGAAAAATTAGCAGAAACAATGAATTAATTCTAAGGAATATAGCTTATCAACAGCGTATTCCAGTGTATAAAATGAGTATAGATAAAACAAGCCAAAATTTTAAATTAATTGCGTTAAAACAACGTAACACAAAAAAAGATTTGATACTATAAGTATCTAACATAGCACAATATTAATTATAACGATATGAAATTAATGCTGGTCTTTATTCCCTAAATTTGTTCAATAAAATATTGTCCAAAAAATATGTCACAGTCTTGATACAAGCGCCGTCGCTTAATTTCTTTGCGACAAGCACGCGTCGTTACGGATTCAAAATGATGCAAAGGGGAGAGGGGGAAAGAAGATCAACGTGAACGCGTGCGGCAAGTTGTGTTGCGTTTGCAGATTATTACGCGTTTGGGGTACACTAAAAATTTTTAATGTACGTGTATGTTTTGCTGCACATTGAATGTTAATTATTTGACTACGCCGATACTATTATATATTATTAGCTTGACTTAAAGTACGGACTTCGACGTTAAAATATTATACGATAAAGGAGTAAGACTTTGAAAACCAAGACTATAAAAGCCGAAATGTGGGACAAGGTCCAGTACATTTTCAAGAACTATTATGACGGTATGATGCACTGTGCTTTCGAGTACGAGGGGATCGTCGACGAGGTAGTATTGAGGAAAGCGCTCAAGCAGGTCGTCGACAAGATCGACGTATTGCACAGCAGTTTTGTCGCCAATCCCGTCAGCCCTTATTGGCGAGTGAATTACGACTATACGGACGCCGACGTGCTTACCGTGGTCGAGGACGACGATTTTATCACGCAGATACAGAAGATACTCACAAGGAGAATAGATTGCAGGGGCAAACTGCAGTTTGAATTCACGTTGCTCAAGGGCAATGGCAGGAGTATGATATGCTTCCTTATCAACCATATGTGCTTTGACGGCAGAGACTTCATCTCGTTCGGCAAGACGGTCTGCGAGACTTACAACGGTCTCAAGGCTGACCCGAACTACGTCGCAAAGGTCAAAAACGGCTCGAGAAGCGCAAAGCAAGTATACCGCGATCTTCCGCCCGAACTCGCGAAGAAGGCGAAGATGCTTTACAAAAACGTGTCGAGGACGAATATCAAGCTGAAATTTCCGTTCGAGCCTGACAAGGATACTGACAAGTCGCATATCATGAGGGTAGACCTCGAGGCGTCTGCGCTCGAAAAGGCAAAGATCAGAGGCAAGAAAAACGGTTATACCGTCAACGACATATATCTCGCCGCGTTTTTCAGGGCAATAGTCAAGTTCTTCGACGGGGTGGACGGCAAGACTCCGACAGAGATAACGTCAATGCTCGATCTGCGCAGATATCTGAAAGGCAACGATACCGAAGGTTACACAAACCTCACCTCGTATATGCCGTGCAAAATGACAGGGGGCGCGGGTGACAGCTTTTGCGAAACGCTTGCAAGGGTCAAAGAGACTTTGAAACCGCACAAGGAAAACAAGCTGCTCGGACTGGCGGGACTGCCGCTGATGGCGTTTGCGTTCCAGGCTTTCCCGTTTGCGATATCGCAACTGGCGGTAAAGATAGGGTATACCAATCCGCTCGTCGGAATGTCCAATATAGGCATTATCAAGAGCGAATATATTGACCTTGTCGACGCTCCCGCAACCCATGCGTTTATGACGGGCACGGTCAAGTTTAAACCGTATATGCAGGTCGCCTGCACGACTTTCAAAGGTACCGCGACGTTCACGATATCGGAAAGATGCTCCGACAAGGACCTCGTGACTATGAGAGAATTCCTCGAGTATATGACAGGACTTATCCGCGATTACGGAGAAGAAAAGATCTGATTTTACCGAAAATACGAAAAAGAGGCGAGGGCCTCTTTTTTTTGCCCCTTCGTATGACGGAAGGCGTTTTTCCGTGCAACGCGGGTATGCGGACGATAAAGGCTGCGCAGGCAAAGTCGCAATTTGTTCAGCCGTGCTAAGCGCTTTTCACCGTTACGGGAAGGCGCGAAAAAACTTGTTGCGCAGCAACGCCCTTATAATATATAATCAATATATGAAGATATTGTTTGTCTGTTCGTCCAACATCTGTCGCAGCCCGTTCTGCGAATACGTGTTCCGCCGCGCCGTGAACTCCGATCCGGAGCTTGCTTCCAAGGTGGAAAGCGTGAGAAGCGCCGCGGTTTTCAACCGCTCGTTCAGGATACACCCCAAGGCGAGGCTCGCGCTTCTTCGCGAAGGGTTTTCAGAGGAGGAGATCGCCGCGCACAAGCCCGCGTTCAAATGGGGAGACGGATATCTGTTCCGAGAAGCGGACCTGATAATAGGCATGACGAGAATGAACAAGATCGCGCTTCCGCTCAGGTATCACAAGAAGTTCGTCACGCTCAGCGAATACGTGGACGGATATTATACGACGATACCCGATCCTTTCCTTATGAAAAATATAGACGATTACTACGCCGTGATGGATCTGATCAAAGGTTTTCTGACAAAACTTGCCGAGAAGATAAAAAGCGAATGACCGTTACGGCAGGCTTGTTTCAAAGCGCCCGATAAGGGCGTTTTTTTGTATCGGGACGGGGACGTTGCGACGCGCGCCCGTCTTGAGGCATACCCGCTTCCAAAATTTTACAATTGAGAACCGCCGCGGAGGTCGTTGCTCGAAAATACTTTTCGGGCAGGTAACAAACAGTATATTGCAGTAATAAAAAGTTGCGGAAAACCGCGTCTACAAAACCTCGGATTTGTCAAGCGAATTTGCAACAAATATTTTATTTTTATTATGGTTTTTGTCGTTGACAGAGCATATCGCTTGTGCTATTCTTTATAAGGTAAATACAAAATAAAGTAAACGGCGCCGATATGCACCACAACATATTGTGGTAAAGGCAAAAGCCGACAGCGGCGCGCACGGGAGGAATCATGTTTGAGACCATCATCAAGAGAGACGGCAGGAGAGTACCTTACGACATAAGCAAGATACAGACCGCGATATCCAAGGCAATGGCTTCGGCAGGCCGCAAGGACGATCAGGAATGCGCGAGACTTGCGCGTCTCGTCGAGGAAAGACTTGTCGAAAAGTACGGCGAGACGACGAAAAGCCCGACCATAGAAGACATACAGGACATGGTCGAAAAAGTGTTGATGGAGAACGGCTACGCGTATATCGCCAAGAAGTATATTCTTTACCGTGCGGAGCGCACCAAGTCGCGTGAAATGAACACCGCGCTCATGCGCATCTACAACGAGTTGACCTTTACCGACGCGGGCGACAGCGACATGAAGCGCGACAACGCCAACATCGACGGCGATACGGCGATGGGCACCATGCTCAAGTACGGCAGCGAGGGCGCGAAGGACTATTACGAGAAGTACATCCTTCCTCCGGAGCAGAGCAAGGCGCACAGAGAAGGCGACATTCATATTCACGACTTCGACTTTTACACGCTGACGACGACGTGCTGTCAGATCGACCTGCTCAAACTGTTCAAGGGCGGTTTTTCTACGGGGCACGGCTTCCTCAGAGAGCCTAACGATATTCAGAGTTATGCGGCGCTCGCGTGCATAGCGATCCAGTCCAACCAGAACGATCAGCACGGCGGACAGAGTATCCCCAATTTCGATTACGGTCTCGCGCCCGGCGTGGTCAAGACGTACAAGAGACTTTATTGTTCCAACCTTACCAAGGCGCTCGAGCTTATAGACGAAAGCACGCTCACCCTCGACGACGTGAAAAAGAGAGTGGCGAAGATAGAGCAGGAAAAGGGCGTATATCCCTGTCTTGCGGGAAGCGAAGAATACGACAAAGCGGAGAAAGAGGCGTTTTCGGATTTCCCCGAGGCTGGTTTTGTCAAAGCCAAGGTGTTCGCTACCAAAAAGGCGGCGAGCGAGACGGACAGAGCGACCTATCAGGCAATGGAAGCGTTGATTCACAACCTCAACACGATGCACTCCCGTGCGGGCGCTCAGACGCCGTTCAGCTCTATCAATTACGGTACGGACACTT
The DNA here is from genome assembly GCA_944381355.1 of uncultured Christensenellaceae bacterium. GTDB lineage: Bacteria > Bacillota > Clostridia > Christensenellales > UBA3700 > Ornithoclostridium. The sequence continues at coordinate 14,302 of CALWKV010000097.1, forward strand.
CTCCCGAGGGCAGAATGGTCATCAAAAACATTTTGCTTGCAGAAGAAGCGGGTCTCGGCTTCGGCGAAACGCCCATCTTCCCGATCCACATATTCAAGGTCAAAGAGGGCGTCAATTACAACAAGAACGACCCCAACTACGATCTGTTCAAACTCGCCTGCAAGGTCAGCGCAAAGAGACTGTTCCCCAACTTCTCGTTCATCGACGCGCCGTTCAACCTGCAGTACTACAAGCCGGGCAGACCCGAGACGGAGATAGCGTATATGGGTTGCCGTACCAGAGTCATGGGCAACGTGTACGACCCCTCGAGGGAGATCACCTACGGCAGAGGCAACCTGAGTTTTACTTCGATAAATCTGCCCAGGATAGCGATCAAGAGCCAAGGCAACGTCGACTGGTTCTTCGAGGAACTCGAGCGTAAGATGGATCTCGTCGTGCAGCAGCTTCTCGACAGATTCAAGATTCAGTCCAAGAAAAGAGTCAGGAATTTCCCCTTCCTTATGGGTCAGGGAGTATGGATAGATTCTGACAAGCTCGGTCCAAACGACGAGGTCGGTGAAGTGCTCAAACACGGCACGCTCAGCGTCGGCTTTATCGGACTTGCGGAGACGCTGACCGCATTGACGGGCAAGCATCACGGCGAGAGCAAAGAGTCTCTCAACCTCGGCATGGATATCGTGCGTTTTATGAGAGACTACCTCGACAGAATGTCGCAGAAAACGGGACTCAATTTCGGTCTTATTGCAACCCCTGCAGAAGGTCTCTCGGGCAGATTCGTAAGAATAGACAAGAAAAAATACGGCATAATACCCGGAGTTACCGACAAAGAGTACTATACCAACTCGTTCCACGTGCCCGTCGGCTATAATATCCGCGCGTTCGACAAGATCAGGATAGAAGCTCCTTTCCACGCGCTGACCAACGCGGGACACATCAGCTACGTCGAGCTTGACGGAGACACCGCCAACAACGTCGAGGCGTTTGAGAAAGTCGTCAGATGTATGAAAGAAGCAGGCGTGGGCTACGGCTCGATCAATCACCCCGTGGACAGAGACCCGGTATGCGGCTACAACGGCATAATAGGCGAGTGCTGCCCCAAGTGCGGCAGGAAAGAAGGTGAGAGCGGCGTCGCGTTCGAGAGAATACGTCGTATCACGGGTTACCTCGTCGGTACTCTCGACAGATTCAACAACGCTAAGCGCGCAGAGGAGCGCGACCGCGTAAAACACGGTCTCAGCAAAGAGGACAAATGACAAAGCTGAGGATAGCGGGCACGGTAAGCGACTCGATAACCGACGGACCCGGACTGAGATACGCTATATTCGTACAGGGTTGTCCTCATCACTGCAAAGGGTGCCACAATCCGCAGACGCACGACTTTGGCGGAGGCAGAGAAGTCGACATACGGGAGCTTCTCGAAGAAGGACTGCAGAATCCGCTCCTTTGCGGAGTGACTTTCAGTGGAGGAGAGCCTATGTGTCAGGCAATGGCGCTTGCGGAACTCGCCTCCGAATTCAGAAAAAACGGCGTCGACGATATCGCGTGCTACACGGGATTTCTCGTCGAGGATCTGCTTGCGGGAAAGGTCGGAGGCGCGCTCGGGCTGATGAAAGAACTCGACGTGCTTGTGGACGGACCGTTTGTGCAGAGCGAGAGATGTTACGAAGCCAAGTTCAAAGGCTCGTCCAATCAGCGTGTCATTGACGTGCAGGCAACTTTGCGGGAGGGAAAGCCCGTTTTGTGCACCGAAGAAAGGTGGAATTGAAGATTAACAGACAAACAGTATAAAAACGACACGGGCAGGAAAAATCCGTGTCGTTTTTATTTGGCGGAAGAATGGCAAAGAGCTTGAAAAGAAGGCTACAAGAGAAGAAAGGTTTACGTTCCCGGCGACGCAGGTAAAATGCGTGCGCTGTTCTGATTATCACGATTAACGAAATCGGCTCGGGAAGACGCCCGTTTGTGCGGCTGCGAAGGCTGATCGCGGCGGTTGGGAACTAAAATTTTTTGCTTAAAAATGCCGTGAAGCGGCAAGTTGTGTCGAAAACAGGCGTTTTCGCGTGTGCCTGCAAATAAAATGCGCGTATTGCGGAAATTGGGTATTGCCAAAAAATCACTCTTGTGCTATAATTTAGTCGTCAAAAAACGAAATTATCAGAGGATAAGATTAATGGAAAAAATAGCGATAATCGATCTCGGCTCCAATTCGCTGAGACTGGTGCTTGTCGACATACTGGAAGGCGGTTATTTTTCTGTGGTGGATGAGCTGAAAGAAACCGTGAGGCTCGCACAGGATATGGAGCTTGACGGCTTTTTGCAACCCGCAAGAGTTGCCCAGACGATAAAGACACTCAAGATGTTCAGGAGACTCTGCGACGCGAATAAGGTGGAGAAAATATACGCATACGCAACTGCGGCGGTCAGACGGGCAAAGAATCAGAGAGGTTTCCTCGACGAGGTACTCGCAACTACGGGCATCAAACTCAAAGTGCTTGACGACGACGAAGAAGCTCAACTTGTATATCAGGGCGTGATCAATTCTATGGATATTCCGCGCGGAATAATCATGGATATCGGCGGCGGCAGCACACAGTTCGTCTATTACAACAGGAAGAACCTCCTGCAGCATATTACCCTGCCTTTCGGCGCGGTAGTGCTGACAGAGATGTTTTCTAAACCTGGCATTTCGCCTCAGGAAAGGAACAAGATGATAGAGGACTACGTGACCGAGCAGCTCAAGAACGTGCCGTGGATGGCAGAGATCCTTCCCGATACGAAACTCGTGGGCGTAGGCGGCTCTTTCCGCAATCTGGGAAAGATCAGCCGCATGCTCAAGAAATATCCGCTGTCAATGGCGCACAATTACGTTGTCACAAATCAGGAATTCAACGGCATTTACGGCAATATCAAAAACCTCGATCTCGACAAGACGATGAAGATCAAGGGACTCTCGAGCGTCAGGGCAGATATTTTCCCGTCGGCGCTCGCGGCGATCAATAGCGTTATCAACTACCTTAATCTCGAAGAACTCGTAATATCGGGCAGCGGTCTCAGAGAGGGCGCGATGTTCAAGTATGCAGTGCCGTCCACCAACGAAAAGCCGATATCCGACGTGCTTGGGCACAGCATTTATTCGCTTCTCAACTTTTTCGGAGAGAACATTCCGCACGCAGAGCACGTATACAACCTTTCGATACAGCTTTTCAAACAGCTTAAAGTGCTGCACAAACTGCCGAGGGCATACGTAAAAGTATTGCGCACGGCGGCGATGCTTCACGACTCGGGTAACCGCATTAAATACTACGATCATCACAAGCATTCCTGCTATATCATACTCAACAGCAATCTGTACGGCATATCGCACAAGGATCTGGTCATGGCGGCGTTCATGGCGTGCATGCACAGAAAGGGCGACGTCAATATGTCGGAGTTTATGCGTTACCGCGAGATGCTGACAGAGGAGGATGTCGACGCAGTATTCAAACTGGGCGTAATAGTAAGGATCGCAGAGAGTCTCGACAGAAGCATGAGCGGTGTAATAAAGACGATCACATGCGACGTGCTCGGAGACAGCGTTATCATGAAGACGGACAGCGAGGGGGCGGAATGCTCTCTGGAGATCAAAGACGCGATGACCAGTATACAGGATTTCAAACGGGCATACAAGAAACAATTGCAGATATTGTAAAACACGGGCGGAGGCGTAAGCCTTCGCTTTTTTATACAAAACGTCGCTCGATTCCGTTTTTTACGACAAGAAAAAGGGCGCAGAGGCGGGCGCTTTTGTTTTGTACACGTTCAAGTATTGCAAAAATATGCTTGTAAACGCGCGTGCGTTATGCTAAAATGATAATATTATAGGTGTGCCCTGAGGAAAGAGGTGTACTCAAGGTCACTCGACGGAGTGGGTATTATGACAGAGAATATCAAGGACTTGGAGAAAAGAGCAAAGAAGGACGTGGCGCTCTGCTACAGACTGGGCGTTATGTATTTCAACGGCGACGGTGTGGATCGCGACTACAAAAAAGCGTTCTACTGGATGGATAAAGCCGCTTCGGGCGGTATTGCGGACAGCAATTGCAGATATTATCTCGGCAGAATGTACGAGAAAGGTCTAGGAGTGAAGAACGATTACGTCAAAGCTAGAAAGTGCTACGACGCGGCGGCGAGGAACGGCAATGCAAAGGCGATGGTAAAACTTGCCGACCTTTACCGCAGGGGTCTCGGTTGCAAAAAGAACCCCGAAGGAGCCATGAATCTCTACAAAGAGGCGAAAGAACTCGGCAATGCGGACGCAAAGATGGGCATCGCCGATCTCTATCTCAACGGCGAGGGAGTGGCGAAAGACGAGGTTCAGGCTGTAGGCATTTATACGGAACTTGCGAAAAAAGGCAACGAAAAGGCAAAATACAGCCTTGCTTATTGCTATCAGAACGGTTACGGTATAGAAAAGAACCCGTTTATGGCGGGACATTATCTCGTGCCTGCGGCAAAACAGGGCGACTCGGACGCGCAATGCTACCTCGCGCTCTGCTTCCTCAAGGGCGACGCCGTAAAGCAAAATCTTCCCAAAGCTGTTTATTGGTTTAAGAAATCGGCTTCACAGGGCAATGAAGTGGCGATGTTCAACCTCGCGTTCTGCATGCAGCGCGGTCTCGGCATGGAAAAGAATGAAAAAGGCGCGTTTGACCTCTATCTCCAACTTGCCAAGGGCGGTCATATCAAGGCGTATTCAGAAGTCGCCAGATGTTTCCGTTTCGGCATCGGAACAAAACCGAGCGCGATCAAATCCTATAAATGGGTGCAGAAAGGCGTTAAACTCAACGACCCCGACTGTCTGTGCATAATGGGTTATTTCCTTTACGACGGCAAGCCTTACGTCAGGAAAAACCTCAGACTTTCTTTCAAATATTTCAGCAAGGCTGCTTCGAGAGGAAGTTATGCCGGCAAGTACGTCGTCGGTCAGATGTACTATAACGGCATTCACGTCAGAAAAGACGTCGCAAAAGGCGAAGCGCTTATGGAGGAGGCTGCCGACGCGGCGTATGCTCCCGCATTGTACAGACGCGGTCTTGTTGCCGAAAAGGACGGTGACAATAAACGCGCTGTCGATTGTTTCTTCAGAGCAGCGCAGAAAGATTATCCTGCTGCGCTTGTCAAAATGGGCATAATAAGCGACAGCGGCGAAATGGTCGCAAGAGACGAAGCGGCGACTTTCTATTACTTTAAGCGTGCGGCGGAATGCGAGAGCGCGAGAGGTTGTTACGGACTGGCTCGTTGCTATGAGCAAGGTATCGGCGTCGCAGTCAGCAGACAGAAAGCGTTTGAATATTTCAGACTTTCGGCAACGAGCGGATACACGGACGCACTCCTCGAGGTCGGATACCGCTATATGTTCGGTATAGGCACGAAAAAGAGCGTGGTGCTTGCCAAACAGTATCTCAATGCCGCGGCGAAAGAGGGCAATCCGATTGCTCCTTATTATCTCGGACTCGGTCACGCGAGCGGCAAATACTTCAGAAAAGACACAAAGCTCGCTACGAGATTCTTTGAAAAGTCGGCAGAGCTGGGGTATGTATCTGCATATACAAAACTCGGCGTAGCTTTCAGCAAAGAAGGCAAAGGCTACAAAACTGACGAGAAAAAGAGCGCATATTTCTTCAACGAGGCGGTGCAGAAGGGAGACGGCGAGGCTCTCGCTTATCTTGCCAACTGTTACTTGTCGGGCAAAGGAGTGGCAAAGGATGAGACCAAGGCGATAGAACTCATCGAAGAATCCTGCAAGAGAGGTTGCATAAACGGTATATATATGAAAGGTTTCATGCTCGCGGCAGGTATGGTATATCCCGAGGATAAAGCACAGGGGCTGGAACTTATCACCCGTGCCGCCGATGCGGGATACATAAAGGCATGTACATATCTCATTACCTACTATTCGACTAAGGGCACGGCCGACTCGGCAAAAGCGCTACATTACAAAGAGCTTGCGTTGCTGGCAGGCGATCTCGTTTATGCTTACGAAGTTGCCCGCAGTTACGAGATGGGCAAGATAGTCGTCGCTGACGGAGACAAGGCGTCTTTGTATTATGCAAAACTTGCGGTTTCCGATGACGGAGACAAAAAGAAGAAGGCGCTCAAACAACTCAGACATTACAAGGCGGATTCTGACGGGCACTGGGACAACTCTCGTACAAAAAAGAGCAGAAAACAGGCTGAGGCTGCCGGGGCAGCGGCAGATGCGGACAAAGAGGCCGAGGAAGCGGTAAAAGCCGCGCTCGAGGAAAAAACCGAGGGCACGGAAACAAAATGATAATACTCGCGTCGGCTTCTCCCCGTAGGAGAGAACTTCTTTCGCGCATTACGTGTGATTTTGAGGTCAGACCGAGCGGAGCAAACGAAAATACGCCTTATAGACGCCCGCATCTTTATGTGAAGGATCTTGCTGAAAGAAAGGCGGAGAGTGTTGATTCTTACGCAAAGAACGGAGACACGATAATCGCGGCGGACACGATAGTGTATTTTCGGGGGAGAGTGCTCAACAAGCCTCGGGACGCAAAAGAAGCTGCCGACTTTCTAAGAATGCTTTCGGGGAAAAAACACAGCGTCTATACCGGCATATGCGTAATAAAAAAAGGACGAGACGGGCAAAGTCGCAAAGAAAGCTATTATTGCAGATCGATCGTCGAATTTAATGTGCTAAGCGAAGATTTTATCGCAGCGTACGTAAAAAGCGGGTCTCCTCTCGACAAGGCAGGAGCGTACGGCATTCAGGATAAAGGCGTGGTAAAACGCGTTACGGGAGACAGAGACAACGTCGTCGGGCTTCCGCTCGAAAGACTCAGACAAATACTCGGAGATTGAAATGGGAACTGTAGAACTCGTTATAGATATAGGCAGCAAGGTCACGACGATATTCAAAAAAGATGTGGGGCTGATCATACAGGAGCCGAGCGTCGTCGCCATCAACAACAAGCACAACAAGATGGCGCTTCTCGAGAGCGGCAAAAACGCTCAGAGACTGATGAATACACGGCGTTACGATTTTCAGATACTCTTTCCGATAAAGGAAGGCGCGATCTTCCACGAGCGCGCGGCTGTGCTGATGTATCGCGATTTTATCAATCGTGCCGTAGGCAATGCGATCGTTTCTCCCAAGGTAAAGATAATAGCCTGCGTTTCTTGCGGACTCAACAATATTGAAAAAAAAGACGTTGAAAAAGTGCTTCTCAAAGCGGGCGCAAGCGAAGTGCTCGTGCTTGAGTCTCCGCTTGCCGTGGCGCAGGGACTCAGCGGACAGAACAGCAGTTTTATCGTGGATATCGGCGGGTCCAAGACGGAAATAGCCATCATCGATAGGAACGGCATAGTAGCGGGATGCAGCATCAATATAGGCGGAGATTCCATCAATCAGGCGATAATCGACTACGTCATCGACACGAGAAGATGCAAGATCAAGCCTTCGTCTGCAGAAAAAGTCAAGCGACAGATCGCGAGCATGTACGACAACGACAATTCGCCGATGATAGTCAACACGGAAGCATTGCACGGCGAAGAAAACGTAAGCGTCAGACTTGTGGCGAGCGAGCTGAAACAGGCGATATGCACCGTAATAGACAAGATTATAGAGGTCGCATACAATTATTCATTCCAGATACCGGAGGGTATTGCTCAGGAGATATACGAGAACGGGCTGACGCTTTGCGGCGGCAGCGCGTACATTCCGGGGCTTGCCGACTACATATCCGCACAGCTTCGTCTCAAGGTGAGAGTGCCCGATATGCCTGAAAACGCCGTAGCGTTGGGGGCAAGCCATTTCTTTTCGGACAAAGCGTCGCTGGCGAGGCTCCTCAACGTCAAGGGGCTGGACGGCTGATATTTCAAGAAAGGCAATTTTATCGAAACTCCCGTGAGGGAGTTTTTCTTTTTTCTTTTTTTCTTTTTTTCGACAAAAGAAGTTGTTTTCCGCTTGTTACGCCGTTGTATAATGGCGGTATCGTGTGAGGTGAATATGGCAAGAAGAATAGTAATCACTTCTGGTAAAGGCGGCGTGGGCAAAACTACAGTCTGTGCCGGTGTCGGCATTGCTCTCGCAAGACGCGGAGCGCGCGTGTTGGTCGTAGACGCGGACATGGGACTCAATAATCTGGACGTTGCGCTGGGCATGGAAGGCAGGGTCGTATACGACATGGCCGACGTGCTCCGAGGCAAATGTTCTCTCAGGCAGGCGATATTGCAGGATACGGAATATTCCACGCTGTGTCTCCTTGCGTCGTCGCATTGCGGAGAAGACGGGCAGTTTCCTTCTTCGGCATTCAGAAAAATGCTTGCAGAGGCTGAAAATTCTTTCGACTTTGTGCTAATAGATTGTCCGGCAGGTATCGAAGCCGGCTTTCACCGTGCGGTCTGCGTAGCCGATGAGGCGATAGTCGTGACGACACCGCATATCGGTGCAATACGCGACGCAGACAAGGTTCTCGCTCTGCTCGAGACTTATGAATTGCATTCGGTATCGCTTATCGTCAACAGAGTCAGAGGAGACCTTGTTGCAGGAGGAAGCATGATGAGCGCGGACGATATTTCGCGTTTGCTCCGTCACCGAGCGCTCGGCTACATTCCCGAAGACGACTTCGTTACCGTATATGCACAGCTTGGCAGACTCGGCAAGGGTAACGCCCGCAGCGATATGGCAATGACTTACGTCGCCGAAAACATTGTAAGCGGTTCGCGCAAAATCTACGATTGCACGGGCGAATACAAGGGCTTTTTTGGCAAAATAAAAACCTATCTGAGGAGGCAGATATGACTGAGGGAAAAATAGCGGTAAACAGGTTGAGGAGCGTGCTGTTGAAGGACAAACTCAATATGAGCGAAGGGTTTATGCGCGCACTCAGAAACGACGTCGGCAGAGTGTTGTCCTACTATATGTCGCTGCGCGGAGACGGCATAGAAGTGTTTATCGACGGTACGTCGGACGGCTATACCGTGCGGATAAAGGCAACAGCGGAAGATATCAAACAAATCAGAGCGATATAGGAATATCGCGACGCAACGGGCATATACTTTAGCAGACTGTTGTGAGGTGACGATATGAAATATGACGATTGCGAAATTATAGGCACAGAGGCAAAACTCAACGACAACGTTACGTTCGGCAAAATCAGCAAAAAGCGCGGCAAGATCAGCTTGCTCGATATCTTCGTCGTTCAGGCGATAGTTTGTACCGCGATAAGCTGCGCCGTTCTCCTGACGAGATTCATAACGATGGGATGAAGATAAAACTTCATCCGCTTTTCGTCTTGCTCGCCCTGTATTTCGTGCTTACGGACAGGGCGGTTATGTTCGGCGGATACGTGCTGGCGGTAATAGCGCACGAAGTGGCGCATTCTCGCGCGGCGGAGTGGAGAGGTTATACACTGGGCACAGTCACGCTTATGCCGTACGGCGGCGTAATAGCGGGCGGTGACAATTACGATGCAAGGGACGGCGTGATAATCGCGCTTGCGGCGCCCGTGTTCAACGCACTCTGCGCGGTGTCCGTCGTCGCGCTGTGGTGGCTTGTGCCCGAATCCTATTCCTATACCAGAGACGTTTGCACGGCTAATACCGCGATGTGCATAGTCAATCTGCTCCCCGTGTATCCTCTCGACGGGTACAGGGCGGTCGTTTCGCTTGCGAAAAACAAGTTGCGGGCGGTACGCGTCATGAAGATTGCGGGTATGGTTACGGGCGGAGTCCTTGCCGTTCTCGGCGTTGTCAGCATCTGGTACGAGTTTAATCCGACGATTTCCGTGTTCGGATTCTTTTTGATTTACGAGGCGGTTTTCGGAGCGGGAGGAGAAAGAGTTCCGGAAGCTGCCGCCAACAACAAATTCTGCAAAAATTATCGTGCGGGTGTAGATAAGCGCACAATTTTACTGTATAAGGACGCGCCGCTCGTACGCGTTCTTACAAAGGTCGGCAGAGACAGCGTGTCCACGTTCGAAGTGGTGGACGAGGCGGGCAAAGTACTCTACGAGCTTGACGAAGCGGACGTCGGAGTCATGTGCGAAGAATGCGAGTTGTCTCTGACCGTCGACGAGGCTTACAGAAAGACGTTTTGTTGAAAGAGCGCGATAAGCGCTCTTTTCTTTTTTAGTCAGCACTTGATATATCGCATTTCTTTTGATATAATAAGATAAATATAATGCGCGCGCGCAATTGAGGTAAAGCTAATGATTTATGCCGGAGTTGACGTCGGCGGTACGAATATCAAGATCGGACTGGTCGACATAAAAGGTACGATAATCGCAGACAATTATATCAAGACGGATAAGACCAAGGATTACAAAGGTATCCTCGACGATATTGTTGAGGATATCCGTCTGCTTTGCAAAAAAGCGGGCATAGATTATCACGACGTAACAGGTATAGGCATGGGAGTTCCCGGCGTGGTTGACAGCCGCACGGGTACGGTCAGCTATTCTGCCAATCTCGGCTGGCGGGACGTTCCCATAGTGCACGGTCTCGAAGTGGCGTCAGGTATACGCGCTGAAGCTGCCAATGACGCAAACTGCGCAGCATGGGGAGAGTACAAGTTCGGGGCAAGCCGCAGTATGGACAACGTGATACTCGTCACGCTCGGTACGGGAGTCGGATCGGGTATAATAATCGACGGCAAACTGTTTGACGGCGTAGCAAGCGCCGGCGGAGAAGCCGGTCACATGATAATCGTAAAGGACGGCAAGCAGTGCAACTGCGGTCTTAAAGGTTGCTGGGAGCGTTACGCATCGGCTACCGCGCTGATCGAGCAGACCCAAGAAGCAATGGATGCCGATCCGCACAGCCTTATGCACGAAGTGGTGCGCAAATACGGCAAGATAAGCGGCAGGACCGCTTTCATTGCGGCGGAAAGAGGGGACGCGGCAGCAAAAAAAGTGGTAGAAAATTATATAGATTATATTGCGACGGGATTGATCAATCTCGGCAACATCTTCCATCCCAATGCGATAATAATAGGCGGTGGCGTTTCCAACGAGGGAGAAGCGCTGATCGCTCCGCTCGAAGACAAGGTCAACTCGGGACTTCTTGCAAACGAACACAATCCTAAAGTAAGAATAATAGGTGCGACGCTCGGCAATAAGGCAGGACTTATCGGCGCTGCGGCACTGGTGATGTGATGACGGACGAAAAATTGCTCAAAAAAATACTGCCTGAGGTCGAAAAACCTGCCAGGTATCTGGGAGGAGAATTCAATCTGCCCGATATGGACAAGCCTTGCGACGAAAGGGTCTGTCTGTGTTTTGCCGACAAATACGAAGTCGGTATGAGTAACATAGGTCTCAGAATCCTATACCATATGCTCAATGATACCGACGGCGTGGTCTGCGAGCGCGCGTTTGCGCCTTCGGTCGACATGGCGGAAAAGATGAGACAAAACGGTCTCAGACTCTTTTCTCTCGAAACGAGGAGACAATTTGTCGACTTCGACATAGTAGGTTTTTCGATAGGCTTCGAGCTTGCGTATACAAACGTACTGTATATGATGGATCTTGCGGGAGTACCGTTTTATGCGGCGGACAGAGGAGAGGAATATCCGCTGATCGTCGCAGGCGGACCTTGCATGGTCAATCCGACGCCGATACTTGCTTTTTTTGACGCGATACTCGTCGGAGAGGGTGAGGTCAACCTCGCTTCGTTTGTTGAACTTCACAGAAAGTGCAAGGCGGAAGGATTGACAAAAAAAGAATTTCTGGCGAGAGCCGCGACTCTGGAGGGGGTTTACGTTCCGTCGATCGGCGGCACGGTCAGGAGAGCGGTCGTCAAGGACCTCGATAAGGCGTATTTCCCGACGAAGATACTCGTGCCGAGTTGCGATATCGTGCATGACCGTTCTACTCTGGAACTGTTCAGAGGCTGTGCCAACGGTTGCAGATTCTGTCAGGCATGCTTCTATTACAGACCTATCAGAGAGAGAAAGAAAGACACTTTATTAAGACAGGCAAAAGAGCTGATAACCAACACGGGCTACGAAGAATTGAGTTTGTCGAGTCTTAGTACCAGCGACTATTCCGATCTTAAAGGACTCGTTGACGGGCTAAAGGAAGAAGCTGAAAAAGAGAACGTAAAACTCGCGCTTCCGTCGCTGAGGCTTGACAGCTTCGAAGCGGAGATATACGAAGACACGAAGGGCGCGTCGCTGACTTTCGCACCCGAGGCGGGTACGCAGAGGTTGAGAGACGTCATCAACAAGAACGTGTCGGACGAGAATATTCTTTCTTCTCTCAAGGCGGCGCTCGCGCACGGCGTGAAGAACGTCAAACTCTATTTCATGATAGGATTGCCGACGGAGACAGAAGAAGATCTCAACGGCATAGTCGACATAGTAAAACTCGTCAGAAAGCTGCACGCGGAATACGGCAGATCGAAGCTGATCAACATAACCGTATCGACCGCGGTGTTCATTCCCAAACCGCTCACTCCGTTCCAATGGGAAGAACAGATCACGATAGACGAGATGTATGCAAAACAGGATTATCTGAAACGCGAACTCAAACTCAAAAACGTCAAATACAGCTGGCACGACGCCAAGTCCAGCGTTATCGAGGCGGCGCTTGCGAGAGGTGACGGCAGGCTGTCTTCCGTGATAGAGAGGGCGTACCGCACCGGCTGCGTGTTCGACAGCTGGAACGAGTGTTTCGATTACGACAAATGGATAGCGGCATTCGCGCATTGCGGCATTGATGTCAAAGAGTATACGGGCGCTATACCGACGGACGCGCCTCTTGCATGGGATTTTATAGACAACGGCGTGACCAAGGCTTATCTGCTCAAGGAGAGAGAGCTTGCGTACAAAGGAGTAACCACTCCCAACTGCATAGGCAAGTGCAACGGGTGCGGAGCGAGCAAACTCGGGGGGTGCTTCAAATGATAGTGTTCAGACACCGCAAGTCGGGAGACGCGAGCTTTCTGTCGCATATTGACGCGATGAGAGTGCTTCAGCGTACGATGAGAAGAATGAAAGCCGAGGTCAGATATAGCGCGGGGTTCGTACCGCACATGCTGACGTATACGACGACTCCGCTTCCGCTCGGAGTGCAGAGCGTTGCGGAATATTTTGTCGCAGACAGTCCTCTCGGCAACGAGGAGGAGCTGCTTGAAAGATTCAATGCCTGTGCGCCTTTCGGTATGATGGCGGATTTTTGTCGCGTTACGCAAGGCAATCCCAATCTTGCGGCAAAGGTCGTGGCTTCGTCTTACGAAGTAAAGGCAGAGGAGCGGATTTCCGACGAAGTATTGCAGATCCTCGATATGACCGAGTACCGTATGCGCAGAATGAAAAAGGGACAGGAAATAGACGAGGAAGTCAGAAACAGAATCTTTTCGCTTGCAACGGACGGCGACACTCTTTTTATGACGCTCGCTACGGGCAACGAAAATCTGCGCGTTGACAGTTTTGTGGAGAGCCTGTCGCGCTTTGGCGTAAAAGCGTCGGCAAACGATATAGTGAGGACGGAACAATTCGCGTCGCTTGACGGAAAATTCGTCGCGGCGAAGGAGATTTTGTAGTGAAGAGAATATTGATAGACGTGCATCCGAGAAGTACGAAAGTCTGCATAGTCAAAGACGGCTTGCTCGAGGAATTCTGGGTGGAACGCAAGAACATCAACAAGCTCGTCGGCAATATCTACAAGGGAAAGGTGATGAATGTCCTGCCCGGCATGCAGGCGGCTTTCGTCAATATAGGATTGGAGCGCAACGCGTTTCTGTATGCGGGAGACGTCGTGATAGACGGCGAAAAACTCGAGGGCGCAGAACAGCTCAGGATAAATCTCAAAGCAGGCGACAGCGTGCTCTGTCAGGTAGAGAAAGATCAGTTCGGAACCAAGGGCGCGCGCATCACGACCAATATAACTCTGCCCGGGAGGGTGCTTGTTTACATGCCGCAGATAGATTACGTCGGGGTATCGCACAAGATCACAGACGAAGCCGTCAAGGAAAGGCTTGTCAGACTTGCCGCAGAGATAAAGCCCCAAGGTTGCGGCGTTATCCTGCGCACGCAGGCGCAATTCTGCGACGAGGACGAACTCAGGGCGGAAATGAAAGAGCTGACGGAGCTGTGGGAGAAAATAAAGCAGGATACCCTTAAAAAACCTGCGGGCACACTCGTCTACAAAGAACAGGACCTCGCAATAAGGGCGGTCAGGGATATGCTCGCCGACGTGGACGAAGTCGTGATAAACGACGAAAAACTGTATAACGAATTTAAAAGGAGCTTCCCTTATGTAGAGAAGCAACGTCCCGACATTTTCAAATATTACAACGGTGCGAAAGACCTTTTGCAATATTACGATCTATCAGAGCAGATTGAAGCGCTTCTCAAACGCAAAGTCGTGCTGAAAAACGGGGCATACCTCATTATCGACAGGACGGAGGCGCTGACCGTCATAGATGTCAATACAGGTAAATTCGTCGGCAACAAGAACCTCGAGGAGACCGTTTTCGAGACCAACAAGATAGCTTCCGTCGAGATCGCGAGACAGCTCAGGCTGAGAAATATCGGCGGTATAGTCGTCATCGATTTTATTGACATGGAAGACCCTGCGCACAGAGAGAAAGTGTTGGAAGTGCTCGGAGCAGAGCTGGAAAAAGACAGGGTCAAGACTTCGTTGGTAGGACTGACGGCGCTCGGACTTGTCGAACTGACGCGCAAAAAGACGCGCAGTATGATAGAGACGGTCATGCTTCAGCCGTGCCCGTACTGCGGTGGAGACGGCTACGTCTACGGCGATGAGCATATGATAATGAAAATCCGTTCTGCGATCACGCAGGTGTTCGAGGGCATAAGCGCCAAGGCGGTTGTAGTCACCGTCGCGCCCTCGCTTTTCAACAAGATGTTCTCTCTGAGATATCTCGAAAAAGAATGTCAGACGGTCTGGAAAGATAAGCGCATTTATATAATTCCAGACCCGTCCATGCATATAGAAAAATACAAGATCCAGACCCTCAACTCTGCGATACTCGATCTTCCCGACAACGCAAGAATGTTGTATTAACGCGATACGTATCGCAAAAAATGCAGATTAAAAAGCGCAAAGCGGTCGTTTTGCGCGTGAGAGACGGTCGACAGACAAGCGTTGCGACGTTTTTCAATTGCCGACGACGTAACGGCACGATGAGTCCGCAAACTGCCGAGGCGGGCGAGGCAAAACGCCTAAGCTCTGAAAACGCCGCGAAACGCGGAGATTTTACATAAATCGGGCTGCAAACACGGATGCAAACGTTTGACAGCCTCTTTATTTTATGATATTATAATTTGCGAGCCGCATGAAAAGGGTTTACAAGTCCTGCAAAGGCACCTGCATCAGCGAGACTGGAAAGAGGAGGTAATTTTATGTACGCAATCGTTTTGACAGGCGGCAAACAGTATAAGGTTGAGCCGGATCAGATCATCAAAGTCGAAAAGCTGGACGCGAACGTGGGCGACAAGGTAGAGCTTACCGCGCTTATGGTCAACAAGGACGGCGAGATCGTCTGCGGTGAAGCTGCTGCAAACGTTGTCGTTACGGGTGAGGTCGTTGCGCAGGACAAGGCTAAGAAGATCATCGTCTTCAAGTATAAGTCCAAGAAGAACGAGCGCAAGCGCCAAGGTCACAGACAGCCCTATACGGCGATCAAAATCAGCGAAATCAAGGCATAATGACAAACGTCGTTGTAGTAAAACACAACAACAGCATAGTCTCGGTTGAGTGCGACGGGCACACCGGGTACGGAGTCGAAGGAGAGGACGTGGTTTGCGCGGCGCTTTCTTCGATAGTACAGACGGCATTGCTCGGACTGCTTCAGGTGGTCGGCGCAAAGGTGGATTATACCACCGACGAAAAGAGGGGATACCTCAGAATGACCCTTCCCGAAGATATGGACAGAAAGATGCGCAGAGAATGCGACATAGTTCTCGACACGATGCTTTTAGGGGTAGCGGACCTCAATCAGGGCTTTTCGGATTTTGTAAATTTGGAGGTAAAGTGATATGTTTATCAATATACAGCTTTTTGCACACAAGAAGGGTGTCGGTAGCTCTCGTAACGGCAGAGACTCAGAAGCTAAGCGCCTCGGCGTAAAGCGTTCTGACGGTCAGTCGGTGCTCGCGGGCAATATCCTCGTCAGACAGAGAGGAACCAAGATCCACCCGGGCAACAACGTGGGCATCGGCAGCGACGATACTTTGTATGCGCTCGTTGACGGCGTCGTCAGGTTCGAGAGAAAGGGCAAGGACAAAAAGCAGGTAAGCGTTTACGCAAAAGCTGAGTAATCGAAAAACAAAACAAAGCCGTCGCAAGACGGCTTTTTTTGTTTTCGCCGCGTCTGAAGGACGCGGTCACACCCTGGGGAGCGCTTTTCAAGCGTCTTTCCGTAGCGTTCGCTTGAAAATATGTATACTATTATCTGCGCTCACGCTTCAAAAATACGCAATGAAAAGCATCTCCCGAGAGTATGACCGCAACCGTTCAGTCGCGGCGTATCGGAAGTTGCGGGGCATTCGTACAA